>DAOTYJ010000173.1:0-7949 GCA_034434875.1 Dehalococcoidia bacterium
TGCTGGCAGTGCCGGTTCTTCAGGCCCTTCGCCCACCCGGATGACCCCGGCGGACCCCACCACTGCGCCTTTATGGACGCCCCCCTGCCGGCCGAAGACACCTACTTTGAGTGCCCCGATGCCGAACCCAAAGAAGGAGGTGCTTAAGGTGACCCAAGCTATTCCTGGTTACACCTACGGAACCCCCGAAGTTGCCCGCTCCCCGGTCTCCCCTGCCGACTTTGAGCTTTTGAAAACGACGGTCCTTTTTACCGATGAGGATCTCCGCTACCTCCGGATGGCGGGGGAGGTCCTTTCCGACCAGATTGAGGCCCTTTTAGACGTCTGGTACAACTTCGTCGGGTCCAACCCCCACCTCGTCTACTACTTTTCAGACCCCCAGGGCAACCCCCTTCCCGAATACCTCGGCCGGGTCCGCCAGCGGTTCGGCCAGTGGGTGCGGGACCTCTGCCGGGCCGAGTTTGACCAGGCCTGGCTCGATTACCAGCACGAAATCGCCCTGCGGCACCACCGGACCAAGAAAAACAGGACCGACAACGTTAATTCGGTCCCCCACATACCCCTCCGCTACCTGGTGGCCTTCATCTACCCGATAACGGCCACGGTCCGGCCCTTCTTGGCCGGTAAGGGCCACCCGCCTGAAGAGGTGGATAAGATGCACCAGGCCTGGTTCAAGGCCGTCACCCTCTCGGTTGCCCTCTGGGCTCATCCATACGCCAAAGACGGCGATTGGTAGCCGCCACCGGCCCTAACTTCGGCCGTCAAGGGGACCAACCAGGCCCCGACACCAATTGCAATACCTGGTCAGTACTGGGGCCAGGGATGAGTACTCGTTGCCGAGCAGGGTCAAGACCCGGTTGAGCAGGGCGTCCGGGGCAACCGGGGCACCGCAGCGAGTGCACCGGGTGACAGAGGCCCGGTATAGGGTGACCCGTCCCCGCCGCAGCCTGCCAAGGTCTACGGCCCGCTCAACGGCGATTGCGCCGTTCCTCAGTTCTGGGCAGACGCGGAGGCAGAGACCACAACCGGCACATCGGGCTGGCTCGAAGCTGAGGCTCACCCCGTGCTCCGACGACTCAAAAGCGAGGGCACCTGTGGGGCAGACCCCGGCGCACATCCCGCAGCCGGTGCACGCTTCCGGCCGTACATCAACAACACCGAGGGGCGACCAGGGGTGAGCAAACTGAAAGTCGGCCGGGGTTAACCGCCTGGCCAACTCGGCCAAGACCTCTGGCCGGTGGCTCAGGCTCAGGTCGCCGGCTGCCGGCAACTCGCTGGGGCTCACTTCCGGTTCAATGTGCCCATCCGGCAGGTCAATTCCAACCAGGTCGGGGGACAGGCCAACCCTACCCAACAGCTGCCGGCAAAAATCCACCCGGCCCTGAACGAACCCTCTGGCCCGGCAGCCTTCGCAGGGTAGAACCCGAACGGCGGCCGCGCCCATAGTGAGCGGCATGAGTAACCAGGTCGGCACCACCATCCCCGTGCAGGGCAGGGTGACAGGTAACCAGGCTGGGGCTTTTGCTAACCGTGCCGGCATTCGTGCTTTGGGACAGGTGTAAATGATGCTCCGCGGCCGGATATTGCCCACGGTCTGGTCAAGCAGGGTTCCCAGCTGAGCTGCAAGTGCCGGCTGGCTGTGGCTTGAAAGGGAGATTGCCTCTGTGGGGCAGGTCGTTACGCAGATGCCGCAGCCTTCACACCGGAGCTTTTCAAGGGCTACCCGTCCTCCCGCCAGCCCCAGCGCCCCATACGGGCACGCTTCGAGGCAGAGGGAGCATCCGGCTCTGGCCGCGCACTTCGCTTCTTCCACCACCGGTACTGGCCGGTAGGCCAGGGGCAGTGGACGAACAAGGGACCGCCGGCTGACCTTTGCCGGGATATGGGGTCTGGTGGCTTTGGGGCCGCCGGATGGAAAGGCCACGACTTTAGCCACCGCCGCGGCCAGCAGGATCTGTGCCTTTTCGGTCGCCCCCGCGCCACCATCAGAGCCGGCGCAGAAGGACCCGAGGGGGACCGGTTCAGCAGCGAGGGGATCCAGCCCGGCCTTCCGCAACTGGGTCTGTACCTCTGCTTCGGGGTAATCGATGTCGCACAAGCCGAGAACAATGCCAGTCGCCTCCTCCCCGACTACCAGCTCAGCCAGGTCTGCAGGCCGCTGACACAAGCCGGGCTGAGTCTGGACAGCTACGGCCGGGTAATTCTCGGCAAACCACCGCCTTATTCGTTCGAGGTCAAGGCCCGGCTTCCGCCGGGCCAGGTCACCGCAGAGGACCACCAGGACCCGCCGGTTGGCTGGCCCCGTGTTCAAGCCGGTCTGGTTCATCAGGTCGCCCCCAGCTTGTCTAGTAAGAGCCTGACCAGGTCCAGGTCATGGTGGACAAAGGCAGACGCGGCCTCGGCGGCTAAGGCGTACGGTTCCAGGTCGCCGACGTCCCTGAGTCCCCGGGCGAAGAGCGGAAGCCACCGGCTCAGGTGTCTTCTGAGGAAGCTTTCTTCCGTTTCAAGGTCACGGCGACCGGAGCCGCGCAGGCCTTCTTCTAACCAGGCCCGGGCCTCCCGGGCACAGAGAAAGGCCATGAACTCCAGCTCCACCGAAATGTGGTCGGGAAGCTCGTGGCTGTCAGGCCGAAGAATCAGCCCGGCCGACCGATACTCCCATTCCAGTTCGCTCTGAATCTGCCCCGCCAGCAGTCGGTTCGGGTCGAGGTGCGCCGCCTCGTACGGGAGGGAGCTGCGCCCCGACGGCACGACAAGACCGGCATAGGCCCGTTCTAAGCGACCCGGGTCAGACACACGGTCGCCGGCAAACGTCTCGACGAGCCTTTGCCACAGCCCGTAAAAACTGAAGCCGGCGAAGGCTCCGAGATTTTCCCGAAAGAAGCGCGCCGCCAGGACGAGGCTTTCCAGCCGGGCCGGTTCGGGCGGCAGGAACGTGGCGGCCAGGAAGCGGTAGACACCCTGGCGGAGCTGTGCCAGCTCGGCTAGGGCCAGGGGCCGGAGCCCATGCGGGTATCGGGCGGCCCGGGGCAGCCGGCGCGCTCGTACCTCCGCCATCGTGCCGCTACCCTAATTGCCGGCGCGTTCCGGGAGCAGTTCATAGACCACGGCCGCGAGGAAAACGAGCATCACCCCTAAAATGAAGAGGGCCGGGGCGAAGGGGACTCTCGGTTCGCTGTGGACCGGCCCGGTCGGCGGAAGCCCCCATGGGGCTGCCAGGAAGAAGTAGCTGACAAACTGCAGGCCGAAACCGGCAATGACCATGATGATGGCGATGACCGTCCGCATCACTCGACCTCCTCAGCCAGCTCGATGAGGGGGAAGATCCGTGAGAACAGGGCGAACATAAGGGTTCCTAGGGCGAACAGACCCAGAACTATACTGTACTCAACCCAAGTTGGGGCGTAGTGACCGGCCCCATACGGGAGCAACGGGCCAACGGTCTGGGACGGTACTACAATGAGAAACCGCTTCCCGATAGCGGCCAGATTGACTAGGAGGCCGCTGACGACAGCTGAGCCGATAATGTGGCGCCGAAGCACAAAGATTGACCCGGCCAGCAGGATCAGCGAGAAGACCAGGCTCCCCACGGACCCCCAGAACATCCAGGCATACTCTCCGGCCAGCAAGGCCCACGTTGTCTCGACGTCGTGGCGCGGCCCGGCATACATGATGGTGAGCAACTCCGCCACCGTAAAGTACAGGTAGGTGAGAATAAGCCCGGCAAGAAATATGCCCAGGTAGCGGAAGACATCTTCCGGAATGACCTGCTTCCCGGCTCCGCTGGTGACCCGGATAACCGCGGCGATCACGGCCAGAAGTCCCAGGCCCGAAATACCGGCCATCACCACAAAGCCCGGCGCCTGGAGGGCGCTGAACCAGCCGGGCCTTCCGGACTGGATGCCGAAGACGAAGCCCAGGGTTGAGTGGGCCGTAACCAGCAGGGGCAGGATGGCGATGGCCAGCCAGAAGCTGGCAATTTCGTGGCGGCGACGTTCGGCGGGAGTGTGGCGGTACCCGGCGGCCCAGAGCCGATAAAACCACCGGAGCCGACTCGGGTAGCGGGCCAGCAGGGCCGCGTCCCGGCGGCCGTCCAGGTAGAAATAGACCAGGCTGGCGAAAAGGTAGCCGGAGATAACCAGGGTGAAGGTCCCGAAGAAGGGCGATTGGGGCCGGGCATACCGGAAGAGGTTGACAATGCCCCGCAGCGGCTGGCCCAGGTCGACCAGGACGCTGCAGGCGGCCAGGATCAGGGCAATAATGGTGAGGAGCTCGGCGATGCGGGAAATCGGCCGGAGCTGGCGGAGGTTGAGCATCCGGACCAGGGCCGCGGTGGTGATGCCCGCAAAGCTCACCCCGACGAAGTAGATAATGAAGGCCACGTACAGACCCCAGGTAGCTCCGCCCATAGTCCCGATGTCCCGCAGACCGGTCTGGGCCATCCCCTCCGTGAACTCGCGGTAGTAGGCGTAAATTCCCCAGCCGAAGACGGCCAGCAGAACGGTAACCAGCCCGTAGAAGCCGATGGACGGGTGACCGATCACCTGGAACCGATCTTTTGCACGCGTAGCCATCGCTCAGGCCCTCGCTTTCACCTCTTCGATCTGGCGGGTGTGGGCGGTGGGCGGGTGGCCGCCCACATAGTAGACCCTCGGCTCCGTGCCCAGTTCCTCCAGGAGCCGGAACGCTGGTTTCTTCCGGATAAGTTCCGATACGGTGCTGTTGGGGTCATCCAGGTCGCCAAAGTGCAGGGCGAAGAGGGGACAGTTGGCAACACAGGCCGGCTGGAGTCCTTTCTCGACCCGGTGGACGCAGAATGTGCACTTTTCAATG
The DNA here is from genome assembly GCA_034434875.1 of Dehalococcoidia bacterium. Lineage (GTDB taxonomy): Bacteria > Chloroflexota > Dehalococcoidia > JAUQQI01 > JAUQQI01 > JAUQQI01. Next base: position 4,834 of record DAOTYJ010000173.1, read on the forward strand.
ACACCTTTGAGGCGGCCGCCCCCGGCGGTGCGCCGCGGCGCGTTGCCGTAAGGCAGGTCCAGGTCCGGGTTCCGGTAGGGGGGTACCGCCCCATTGGTGACTGGAGCGAGGTCGGGGTCGCCCCAGTCGAGGTAATAGTTCTTCGAAGGGTCCTTCCAGTTGAAGTAATTCACCCCGTAGGGGCAGGCCACCTCGCAGTACCGGCAGCCGATGCACCGGTCCCAGTCGGTTGCAACCAGGCCATCCTCCCGCTTGTACCGGGCGCCCACCGGGCAGACCTTCACGCAGGGCGCATTGTCGCAGTGCATGCAGGGCCGGGGCAGGAACCAGATCCGGGTGTTGGGGTACTCCCCCTCCTCGAACCGAAAGACGTACATCCAGAAGTTCGCCGCCGGCGTGTTGTTCTCAACCTTGCATGCTTCCATGCAGGCCCGGCATCCGGTGCAGCGGTCCAGGTCGATAACCATTCCGTATCGGGCCATCTTCTCACCTCCCGGTTCGTTGAGGTCGGCTCGCCTGCCTCACTTGTAAACCCGTACCTTGACGTGGAAAGACTGGTCGGCCGTGTTGGTAACGTAGCCCTCCCCGGTGAAGAAGAGCTCACTGGCCGAGGGCCCCTGCCCCTTCGCCCAGGGGTGCCGAGCTACCTCGCCGTAATGGTGGGGCATTCCGACGGTGTCGGGCCGGATGCCCTCCCGGTAGCGAGCAACGACCCGAACCCGCCGGGTCTCCCCGGTAAGGGCATTGTGAGATTCGACCCAGACCTCGTCGCCGTCGTTGATGCCCTTGGCCCTGGCGGTGCGGGGGTTGATTTCGAGCCACTGCCTGGGGGCCAGCTCGGCCAGAAGCGGAATCTGGGAGGCCCGCCCCTGTTTAAACTCGATGAGTTTGAAGCTTACCAGGTAAAGGTCGTATTCGGGGGGCGAGTTCTCCATTGTCGGCTTACGCCAGGTCGGGAAAGGCGTGTAGTCCCGCCAGTAAACCTCATCGACTCCCCGCTTTCGCATCTCGTCCCGGTAGCGGAGCAGGGATTCGCCGTAGAACCGGTGCCTAACGCCGCCGAACGGCGGCTCCGCGGCATAGCCGTAAACGGCCCGGGCCGGGAGGGGGCCTTTCACCCATACCCCATTTCGCTCAAAAAAGGCGACGCCGTCAGCCAGGCCTTGCGACCTGGCCCACCGGTCAAAGATCTCCCGTACCGTCGGTTTCCGGTCCAGCGGAAGCTTATACGGGTCCTTAAGCCCGAGGGCTGTGTTGAGCCGGTCAAGGTAGCCGCCAGGGCCGTAGAGGATCCCCGCCTTTTCGCACAGGTCCAGATAGATGTCGATTTCACCCCTGGACTGAAAGAGGGGGTCCGTCGGCGGGATCCTGAGGGCAACAGCATCCACGTACTGATCGGTGGCCGAGAAGGGGCCCTCGTATTTCTCGATGGTGGCGGCCGGCAGGACGACGTCGGCGAAGAGGTCGGCCGTCTTGGAAAGCCACGGGTCGATGGCAACGATGAACTTGATTTTCTTGTAAGCCTCCGCAATGTCCGGCTGGGACGCGAAGGCGATGAGGGGGTTACTCATGTGGATAAGCAGCACCTCCGGGATGTAGTCCACCCCGTACTTCTGCGGATTCTGGATGACTCTGGCAACGACGGCCGAGTTGTTGCTGTTGATGGGGAAGAACTTTGAGTCCTTAAGCCAGATGTTGTAGGGTGGGTCTTTGATCGCAACGCTGTCCCAGTTCTTGAAGTTCGGGTGGACGGACCAGGTAAAGGCGATACGCTGACCGCCCACGGCCCCAACGGCCCCTAGCAGCATCATCACGGTCAGCATTGCCCGGACGGCCTGGAATCCGAGCTCCTGCTGGGCCATGTGGTAGGCCATAATGGCGACCGGCCTGTAAGGAATCCGCACGCCGTCTACCACCGTCGTCGACCCGATCTGGGCATTGTCGCCAAGCTCCCGGGCGATTTTCCGAATCTGTTCGGCCGGGACCCCGCAGACTTCGGCCGCCCACTCGGGCGTGTAACGGGCTACGTGTTCCTTAAAGACCTGGAAGGCCGGTTTCACCCTTAGCCCGTCGACGGTAAATTCACCCTCCAGCGCCGGGTCAACGCCGTCGGCGTCGTACGGCTTGGGTGAGCCGCTGACCCCATCCCAGACCTGCTCCTTGCCGTCGACCCGGAGGAAGTAACCGTCCTCCTTCACCAGGAAGGGCGCATTGGTAAACCGCTTAAGGTAGTCACGGTCGATAGTTCCCTGCTCGATGATCAACCGGCAGAGGGCCAGCGCCAGGGCCAGGTCGGTGCCGGGCCGGATAGGGACCCACTCATCGGCGAAATGGGCGGCCCCCCGAAGCCTGGGGTCGATGGCCACAAGCTTGAGGCCGCGCTCTTTCGCCTGAACCAGCTGCCGCGGCCAAGTAATCCAGCACAGGAGGTTGCCGCCGGCGTTGGTTACGTTCCAGCCCCAGGCAAGGACGTACCGGGCGTGACGGAAATCGGGGTGGAGAACACCCTTAAGGCCAATGGTGTACTCGCAAGCCCGGTAGCCGGCATCCGAACAGAAGGCCCCATGGTGAAGGGAGGTGGCACCCGAGGCCTGAACGAAAGCCTGGTCATAGAAGGCGGGGGCCTTGCTGCGGCCTTTCTGCCAGAGCAGAAGACGCGGGTCCCTCGCCCGGACCTCCCGGATCCTTTCGGCGACAAGGCTCAGGGCCTCGTCCCAGCTCGCCGTTCGCCACTGACCGGGAACTCCCTTCTCATTGGTGCGGACCAGGGGAGTTTTGACCCGGTGGGGGTCGTAGAGGGCCATAATCTGGGCGACGCCCTTGGGGCATAGGGTTCCCATGTTGCGGGGATGCTTGGGGTGGCCTTCAAATTTGACGACCCGGCCGTTAATCCGGCGGGCGAGCATGCCGCAGTCCTGTTTGCCGATCCAGCAGGTCGTGGGAACCCACTCTTCGGTGAGGGCCGCATCCCTGGTCTCCTTTGCCGCCAGGGTCTCAAACTGGTCAAAGAGGAAGCGGCCGGCCGCTGCGGTTCCCGCGGCCGCCAGGGACGCTTTAAGGAAGGTCCGGCGGGAAACTTTCATAAGTTCTATCCCTCCCTGCCGAGAGTTCGCTGG
>DAOTYJ010000174.1:0-10855 GCA_034434875.1 Dehalococcoidia bacterium
ACCAAGTTCCGGCCGGTGGAGCGGATCGCCCCCGGCGTCGTCTACCGCCAGCCGGTGAATACCCCGGTTCAGACGGGCATCAAGGCCATCGACAGCATGATCCCCATCGGCCGGGGCCAGCGGGAGCTCATCATCGGCGACCGGGGCACCGGCAAAAGCGCCATCGCCATCGATACGATTATTAACCAAAAGGGCAAGGACCTCATCTGCATTTACGTGGCCATCGGCCAGAAGCAGTCGAAGATCGCCCAGGTGGTGGCCACCCTGGAGCAGTACGGGGCGATGGAGCACACCATTGTGGTGGTGGCCAGCGCCTCCGACCCCGCCCCCCTCCAGTACCTGGCCCCCTACGCCGGCTGCGCCATGGGCGAGGAGTTCATGGAGTCGGGCCGGGATGCCCTCATCGTCTACGACGACCTCACCAAGCATGCCTGGGCCTACCGGGAGATGTCCCTCCTGCTGCGGCGGCCCCCCGGCCGGGAGGCCTACCCCGGCGACGTCTTCTACCTCCACAGCCGCCTGCTGGAGCGGGCGGCCAAACTGGCCCCGGAGTACGGGGGGGGCTCCCTGACGGCCCTGCCCATCATCGAGACCCTCCTGGGGGACGTTTCGGCCTACATCCCCACCAACGTCATCTCCATCACCGACGGGCAGATCTACCTGGAGCCGGAGCTCTTTAACGCCGGCATCCGCCCCGCCATCAACGTGGGCATCTCCGTCTCCCGGGTGGGGTCGGCGGCCCAGACCCGGGCGATGCGGAAGGTGGCCGGCCGGCTCAAACTGGAGCTGGCCCAGTTCCGGGAGCTGGCCGCCTTCGCCCAGTTCGGGGCCTCGGAGCTGGATAAGGCGACCCGGGCCCAGCTGGAGCGGGGCATGCGCATCACCGAGATCCTCAAGCAGCCGGAGTTCGAGCCGGTGCCGCTGGAGCACCAGGTGATGATAATCTACGCGGTGACCAACGGCTACCTGGACGACGTGCCGGTAAGCAAGGTTAAGGAGTGGGAGGCGGCCTTCTTGGAGTGGGTGGACGAGGCCCACCCCGAAATCGGCCGGACCATCGCCGAGACCAAGGACCTGCCGGACGAGACCGTCGAGGCCCTTAAGGCGGCCATCGTCGAATTCAAGCAGACCCACACCTTCTAAGATGGCAACCCTTCGGGAAATCAGGCGCCGAATCCGAAGCGTTCAGGGGGTGGCCAAGATCACCAAGGCGATGGAGCTGGTGGCCGCCGCCAAGATGCGCCGGGCCCAGGAGCGGCTGCTCGCCAGCCGGCCGTACGCCGAGAAGATGCGGGAGGTCCTGGCGGACCTGGCCGCCCGCCGCCGGGAGGAAGAGGCCGTTCATCCCCTGATGGCGGTGCGGCCCGCCGTCAACCGGGTCGGCATCGTCCACATCACGGCCGACCGGGGGCTGTGCGGGGCCTTCAACGCCAACGTCAACCGCCGGACGGCCCAATTCATCCTGGAGCAGTCGGTGCCCGTAAGCCTGGTGGTGGTCGGCCGGAAGGGCCGGGACTTCATGGTCCGGGCCGGGCAGCCCATCCGGGCGGAATTCACCCAGCTGGGGGATTACCCGAGCCTGGTGGATATCCGGCCCATTGCCCGGGTGGTTATGGACGACTATACCTCGGGCTACGTGGCTAAGGTGGTCGTCATCTTCAACCAGTTCGTCAGCACCATGGTCCAGCGGCCGGTGGTCCGGCAACTCCTGCCCGTGGAGCCGCCCCCGGCCGACGCCTACCCCCGCCACCCGGAGTATATCTACGAGCCCGACCCGGAAACGGTCCTGCGGGAGCTTCTGCCCCGCTACGTGGAGATCCAGATTTACCAGGCGGTCCTGGAGTCCATCGGGGGCGAGTATTCGGCCCGGATGGTGGCCATGCGCAACGCCACCGACAACGCCCTGGAGATGGTAAACAGCCTAATCCTCATCCGCAACAAGCTGCGCCAGGAGATTATTACCAAAGAACTGCTGGAAATTGTGGCCGGGGCCGCCGCCCTCGGCGGCGGACCGGAAGCTTAAGGGGTGGAAGAAGATGACACAGAAAGTCGAAGGCCGAATCCGCCAGATCATCGGCACGGTGGTGGACATCGAGTTTCCGCCGGGCCAGGTTCCGGGGATCTTCAACGCCGTCGAGATCCCCGTCCCCGAAGAGGACCGGGTGCTGGTGGCCGAGGTGGAGCAGCACCTGGGGAACAACTGGGTGCGCTGCCTAGCCATGGGCAGCACCGACGGCCTGCGGCGGGGGATGCCCGCCTACGATACCGGGGCGCCCATCACCGTCCCGGTGGGGCCGGAGACCCTGGGCCGGCTTTTCAACGTCCTGGGGGAGCCCATCGACAACGCCGGCCCGGTCAACGCCCAGAAGCGCTACCCCATCCACCGGCCGGCCCCGCCCTTCGCCGAGCAGGAGACCACCCGGCAGATCCTGGAAACGGGAATCAAGGTTTTCGACCTGATCTGCCCCTTCACCCGGGGCGGCAAAGTTGGGGCCCTGGGCGGGGCCGGGGTGGGCAAGACGGTCATCATCCAGGAGCTTATCCGCAACATCGCCGCCGAGCACGGGGGCATCTCCGTCTTCGCCGGGGTTGGGGAGCGGACCCGGGAGGGCAACGACCTCTGGCTGGAGATGCGCCACTCGGGGGTCATTAACAAGACCGTCCTGGTCTTTGGCCAGATGAACGAGCCCCCCGGCGTCCGCCAGCGGGTGGCACTTACCGGCCTGACCATGGCCGAATACTTCCGGGACGAGCAGGGCCAGGACGTCCTGCTGTTTATCGACAACATTTACCGTTATACTCTGGCGGGCATGGAGGTTTCGGCCCTCCTGGGACGGATGCCCTCGGCCGTGGGCTACCAGCCGACTCTGGCCACGGAGATGGGGGAGCTTCAGGAGCGGATTACCTCCACCAAGCGGGGCTCCATCACGTCGTTCCAGGCCATCTACGTCCCCGCCGACGACTTTGCCGACCCCGGAGTGGCCACGACATTTGCTCATCTGGACGCGGTGGTCATCCTGGACCGGGCCCTCACCGAGCAGGGCCTTTACCCGGCGGTGGACCCCCTGGCCTCCACCTCCCGGGCCCTCGACCCCCGGGTGGTGGGCCAGGAGCACTACGCGGTGGCCCGGGAAGTTCAGCGGGTGCTTCAGCGCTACAAGGAGCTTCAGGACATCATTGCCATCCTCGGCATCGAGGAGCTGAGCGAAGAGGACAAGCTGGTGGTCCATCGGGCCCGCCGGCTCCAGCGGTTCCTGACCCAGCCCTTCTTCGTCGCCGAGGTCTTTACCGGCACCCCCGGCCGCTACGTGCCCGTCCGGGAGACGGTCCGGGGCTTTAAAGAGATCCTGGAGGGCAAATGGGACCACCTGCCCGAGGCGGCCTTCTACATGGTGGGCACCATCGAGGAGGCGGCCGAGAAGGGCGAGCGGCTGCTGGCGGCCGCCCGCTGAGGAGGTGGGGGGAATGGCCGACCTGGTAAGGTTCGAAATCATAACCGGGGAGCGGGTGGTCTACGCCGCCGACGTCGAATCCGTCACCCTGCCGGGCACTGAGGGCGAGCTTACCGTCCTGCCCCACCATGCCCCCCTCCTCACCATGCTCAAGCCGGGGGAACTGGTCGTCCGCCGGGGTGGGGAGGAGGTGGCCATGGCCGTAAGCGGCGGCTTCCTCGAGGTGATGCCCGATAAGGTGGTGGTCCTGGCCGACACGGCCGAACGGGCCGAGGAGATCGACATCGCCCGGGCGGAGGAGGCCCGCCGCCGGGCGGAGGAGAGCCTGCGCCGGGCCACCACCGAGGAGGAGCTGGCCCGGGCGAGGGTAGCCCTTCAGCGGGCGCTGGTCAGGCTACGGGTGGCCGAGCGGCGCCGGCGCCGGGAGCGGCTCCCTCGGGGCACCGGGGAGCCCGGCGCGTAAGGCGTGACCACCGGGTTAAAAGACGACGCCCTGGCCATCACCGGCGGGGCCCGCCTCGGGGGAAGGGTCAGGGTAAGCGGGGCCAAGAACGCCGCCCTGCCCCTCATGGCTGCCGCCCTCCTCACCCCCGAAGAGGTCTGCTTAGAAAACGTCCCCCACATCGACGACGTGGAGGTCCAGGCCGCCGTCCTGCGGGCCCTGGGGGCCGAGGTGGGTTGGGTCGACGAGCACACCCTCCGGATCCGGGCCGCCCACCTGACGGACTACGTCGCCCCAACCCAGCTGGTCCAGCGCCTCCGGGGAAGCTTCCTGGTGGTGGGGGCCCTGCTCGGCCGGCTCGGCCGGGCGGCCTCCTGCGCCCCCGGGGGGGACGTCATCGGCCAGCGGCCCATCGACGTCCACCTGGCCGGCTTCAGCGCCCTGGGGGCCCGGATCGAGTTCGAGGACAGCATCTACCGGTGCGAGGCCGACCGGCTTGAGGGGGCGCCCGTCTTCATGGATTACCCGAGCGTCTCCGGCACCGAAAACCTGCTCATGGCCGCCGTCCGGGCCCGCGGGGAAACCCTCATCGTCAATGCCGCCCAGGAGCCGGAGGTGGTGGAGCTGGCGGCCATGCTCAACGCCATGGGGGCGGAGGTGACGGGGGCGGGAACCAGCGTCCTCAGGATTCGGGGGGTCGACCGGCTCCACGGCACCCGCTGGCGCCTCATCCCCGACCGGATCGAGGCCGGCACCTTCGCCATCGCCGCCGCCCTGGCCGGGGAAGAGGTGGTGGTGGAGGGGTGCATTCCCGAGCACCTCTTTGCCCTGACCTGGAAGCTGCGGGAGGTCGGGGCCGAGGTGATAACCGGGGAGGACCACCTGGTGGTCCGGGGCCGGCGGCCCCTCCGGGCGGTGAACGTCCAGGCGGTGCCCTACCCCGGGTTCGCCACCGACCTCCAGTCGGTGATGGGGGTGCTCCTTACCCAGGCCGAAGGGATAAGCGTGGTCCACGAGAGGGTCTACGATAACCGGCTGCTTTACGTCTACGAGCTCCGGAAGATGGGGGCGGATATCGAGGTGAGCGGGCAGACGGCCCTTATCCGGGGCCGAACCCCCCTCTTCGGGGCGGAGGTGAGCGCCCTGGACATCCGCTCGGGGGCGGCCCTGGTGCTGGCCGGGCTGGTGGCCCGGGGCTCGACCCTCATCCGGAATGTCTACCACCTGGACCGGGGCTACGAGAAATTTGATATAAAACTAAGGCAGCTTGGGGCAGCCGTCGAAAGGGTGGATTAGCGGATATGTTTACCCGGCGAATCGGCATCGACCTGGGAACGGTTAACGTCCTGGTCTACGTTAAGGGCAGAGGGGTCGTCATCAACGAGCCCTCGGTGGTGGCCGTCTCCCGCCACGACAACCGGATTCTGGCCGTGGGCAACGCGGCCAAGGAGATGCTCGGACGCACCCCGGCCACCATCCAGGTGATCCGGCCCCTCCGGGACGGGGTGATCGCCGACTACCTGGTAACGGAGGCGATGCTCCGCTATTTTATAAGCAAGGTCGCCGGCGGCCTCCGACTCTTTAAGCCCGAGGTGATGGTCTGCGTCCCGGCCGGGGTCACCTCGGTGGAGTACCGGGCCGTCCGGGATGCGGCCGAACAGGCCGGCGCCCGCCGGCCCGCCTATGTGATACCGGAGCCCCTGGCGGCGGCCATCGGGGCCGGGATCCCGGTGGGGGAGCCCACCGGCAACATGGTGGTGGACATCGGCGGGGGCACCACCGACGCGGCGGTAATCTCCCTCTACGGCATCGTCGTCTCCCGCTCCGTCCGGGTCGGAGGCAACCACCTGGACGAGGCCATCGCCACTTACGTCAAGCGGCGCTACGGCCTGGTCATCGGGGAGCGCACGGCCGAGGAGGTCAAGATAAAAATCGGGTCGGCCCTCCCCCTGGAAGACCAGCTGGTCATGGAGATCCGGGGGCGGGACCAGGTCACCGGCATGCCCCAGACCATCAAGCTGACCACCAACGAGGTGGCCCAGGCCATCGTCGAACCCCTCCAGCAGATCGTGGCCGCCGTCAAGGCGGTGCTGGAGGCCACCCCGCCCGAGCTGGCCTCCGACGTGGTGGACCGGGGGGTCGTCCTGACCGGGGGCGGAAGCCTTCTGCGGAATATCGACCGGCTCATCGCCCTGGAGACCGGGGTGCCCTGCTACGTGGCCGACGACCCCCTGAGCTGTGTGGCGGTGGGGGCCGGCCTCGCCCTGGAGCATCTGGACCTGATCCGGCGGGCGATGCCCCTGGACGACTACGGCGCCATCGCCGCCTCGGGCGGCGGTTAGGGCCGCGGGGGCCGGAACCGCCCCAGCCGCAGGGAGTTGCCCACCACCGACACCGAGCTGAAGGCCATGGCCAGGGCCGCCAGCATCGGGTTGAGGGCCGGCCCCCCGAAGGGCACCAGCACCCCGGCGGCCACCGGAATCAGAACGACGTTGTAAATAAAGGCCCAGAAGAGGTTCTGGCGGATGGTCCGGACCGTGGCCCGGGCGAGGGCCACGGCCGTCGGCACCAGCCGCAGGTCGCCCCCCACCAGGGTTATGTCCGCCGTCTCCATGGCGATGTCGGTGCCGGTGCCGATGGCGATGCCCACGTCGGCGGCGGCCAGGGCCGGGGCGTCGTTGACGCCGTCGCCCACCATCCCCACCCGCCGGCCCTGGGCCTGAAGCCCCCGGATTATCCCGGCCTTCTCCGCCGGCAGGACCCCGGCGTAGACCCGGTCGATCCCCACCTGGGCGGCCACGGCCTCGGCCGTCCGACGGTTATCCCCGGTGACCATCACCACCTCGAGGCCCAGCCGGTGGAGGGCGGCGACGGCCTCCCGGGCCCCGGGCTTCAGGGGATCGGCCAGAAACAGGACCCCGGCCAGCCGGCCGTCCACGGCCACGAAGACGGCCGTCTGGCCCCGGGCCTGGGCGGCCGAAAGGTCGGGAAGGGGGCCGTCGGGTCGGACTTCGGCTAAGAGCCGGTCGCCGCCCACCTGAACCCGGCGGCCCGCCACCAGCGCCTCCACCCCCCAGCCGGGGCGGGCCCGGAAGGACTCGGGCTCGGGCAGACCCAGTCCCTCGGCCTCGGCCCGGCCCCGGACCGCCCGGGCCAGGGGGTGCTCGCTCCGCCGCTCGGCGGCGGCCGCCAGCCGCAAGACCTCCGCCGCGGCGAACCCGTCGGCCGGCCGGACGGCCACCACCTCGGGCCGTCCGGCGGTGAGGGTGCCGGTCTTATCCAGGACGACGGTGGTGAGCCGGTGGGCCCGTTCCAGGGCCTCGGCGTTGCGGATGAGAATTCCCAGCTCGGCCCCCCGGCCCGTCCCCACCATGATGGCCGCGGGGGTGGCCAGGCCGAGGGCGCACGGGCAGGCGACGATGAGCACGGCCACGGCCCGGAGCAGGGCCGGGGTGAAGGCGGGCTGGGGACCGAAGAGCAGCCAGCCGGCAAAGGTCAGGGCCGCCACCCCGATTACGGCCGGCACGAACACCGCCGCCACCCGGTCCACCAGCCGCTGAATGGGGGCCTTGCTTCCCTGGGCCTCCCGGACCAGCCGGATGATGTGGGCCAGGACGGTCCCTTCGCCCACGGCGGTGGCCCGGACGACCAGGGCCCCGGCCTGATTCACCGTGCCCCCGATGACCCGGGCGCCGGGCCCCTTTTCGACGGGCATGCTTTCGCCCGTCACCATCGACTCGTCCACCGCCGAGAAGCCGTCGACGACCACCCCGTCCGCCGGAATGCGCTCCCCCGGCCGGACCAGGAGCAGGTCGCCCACCCGGACGGCCTCCACGGGTATCTCCTCCTCAAGGCCGTCCCGAAGGCGGCGGGCGGTGAGGGGCCGAAGGCCCATCAGCTTCCGGATGGCCGCCGAAGCCCCGGCCCGGGCCCGGAGCTCCAGGTAGCGACCGAAGAGGATGAGGGCAATGATGGTGGCCGAGGTGTCGAAATAGACGTCGGGGGCGACGCCCCCGGCCGCCAACCAGCCGGGGAAGAAGGTGGCCAGGACGCTGTAAAAATAGGCCGCGCTGGTCCCCACGGCGATGAGGGTGTTCATGTCGGCGGTGCGGTGGCGCAGGGCCGCCCAGGCCCCCCGGTAGAACCGCCCCCCGGCCCAGAACTGCACCGGGGTCGCCAGGGCCAGCAGGAAGAGGTTGAGGGCCAGAGGGTCAGGCCCAAAAACCAGGGCCACCGGGTAGGCGAGGGCCTCGATGACCCGGTCGACGGGGCCGATGCCCGTGGCCAGGTGGTGGCGGGTGTGGGCGGCCAGCATGGTCAGGGCGAAAATGACCAGGGCCGCCGCCCCCGAGAAGACGAACCGGCGGAAAAGGTCCCGAAGCTCGGCGGCCTGCGCCCGCTCGGCTTCGTCGGGTCCGGACCGGCCGACCTCCTGGGCCTGGTAGCCGGCGGCCTCGACGGCGGCCTTGAGGTCGGCCACGGTCAGGGCCCCGGGCAGGTAATCCACGGCGGCCGTCCCGGCGGCCAGGTTGACCCGGGCGTCGATAACCCCCGGCACCCGCTTTAAGGCCCGCTCGACCCGGGCAACACAGGAGGCGCAGGTCATGCCGGTCACCCGGAGGGTGACCCGGGCCGGGACGACCTCGTAGCCGGCCTCCTCCACGGCTGCCTTCAGCTGGGCGGGGTCGACCCCGGCCTCCACCTCGACGGCGGCCCTTTCGCCGGCCAGGTTCACCGCGGCCGCCCTGACCCCCTCGACCCGCTTCAGGGCCCGCTCCACCCGGGCGACGCAGGAGGCGCAGGTCATGCCCCGAATGGGAAGCTCAACGATCCGGGTTGTGGGCGGTGTATCAGCCCTCGTCACCGTTTCCCCTCCGGGAGTTCAAACCGAAGATTTCGATGAGCTCGGAGGTGATCCGGTCGACATCCCCGGCCCGAATCCCCTCGACGACGCAGTTGCGGAGGTGTCCGGCCAGAATGAGGCCCTCGAGGCGCTCGAGGGCCCGGCGGACGGCGAGGGTCTGGCGGAGGATGTCGACGCAGTACTGGTCTGCTTCCACCATCCGGCGGATGCCGGCGATGTGGCCCTCGATGTAGCTGAGGCGCTTGACGGCCTCGGCCCGAACCTGCGGGTCCAAACTTTCACCCCCTATACCCCACCCCTGGGGGTGGGGTTAGCCGTTTAAATTTTACCCCGCCCCCGGAACCGCGTCAAACCGGCCCGTGGAAGTCGCCTGGAAGTCGGGGCCGTTAAAAGAGGGCAGGTGCATGGGGCAATGGGTTCAGGCGGCCAGCATGGTCCCGGAGTCGCCGGTTTTCCCTGAAAACTCGCTTTTGGTGAGGCTAAAATGCGGGTGAAGTTTTACCAGGCTTTAGCGGCAGCGGCGGCAGCGGCCATCACGGCAGGGCTGGCCCTCTCGGCCTTCGCCCAGCCCCCGGTGGATGAGGGCCGGCAGCTCTTTGAGCAGAAGTGCGTGGGCTGCCACACCATCGGCCAGGGCGACCGGGTGGGTCCCGACCTGAAGGGGGTCAGCCAGCGGCGGGACCGGGAGTGGCTCATCCAGTGGATCTCGGCCCCCGACCAGATGCTCGCCCGGGGCGACCCCATCGCCCGGCAGCTGCTTGACAAGTACAAGACCCCCATGCCCAATCTGGGCCTCACCCGGGACCAGGTGCTGGCGGTCATAAGCTACATCGACGCCGTCAGCGCCGGCGGCGCCCCGGCGCCGGCCGCCGCCCTGCAGCTCCCGGCCGGCGACCCCGTCCGGGGCAAGAACCTCTTCACCGGGGTGGAGCGGTTCCAGAACGGCGGGCCGGCCTGCCTGGCCTGCCACAGCGTCGCCGGCATCGGCGCCCTGGGCGGCGGTCTGCTGGGGCCGGACCTCACCGGCGTCATCGACCGGTACGGCGGAGCCCAGGGGGTGGCCGCCTTCGTCGCCTCGCCGGCCACGCCGGTGATGAGCTCCGTCTGGCGGGAGAAGCCCCTTACGCCCCAGGAGCTGGCCGACGTGGTCGCCTTCCTCCAGCAGGCCTCCGTCGGCGAGCGCCCCTTCCAGCTGGTCTGGCAGCTGGCGGCCATCGCCGTCATCGGGGCCATCGTGCTGGCGGGGGTGGCGGCCGTCTACTGGCGGGAGCGGCTGACCGGCGGCCTGCGGCGCCGGTGGCTCGGCTACCGGACCAGGTGAGGGGTTTGGAATCGGTTTGGAAATTTGGGCGCCTAGAAGATAATAGGCGCGTCAACTGGAGAGGAGGTTACCCAAATGGGGTGGATTCAGGATCTGGTTAAGCCACAACAGCGGGTCTGGGAGGAGTTTTACCGCAACCGGTGGGCCCACGACCGGGTCGTTCGGAGCACCCACGGGGTGAACTGCACCGGCGGCTGCTCCTGGGCCGTCTACGTAAAGGACGGCATCATCACCTGGGAGATGCAGCAGACCGACTACCCGCTCCTGGAATCGAAGCTTCCGCCTTACGAGCCCCGGGGCTGCCAGCGGGGCATCTCCGCCTCCTGGTACGTCTACAGTCCCATCCGGGTCAAGTACCCCTACGTCCGGGGCCGTCTGCTGGAGTACTGGCGGGAGGCCCGGGCCCGGCACGAGAACCCGGTGGAGGCCTGGGCCTCCATCGTTGAAAATGAGGAGAAGCGCCGCGCCTACCAGTGGGCCCGGGGCAAGGGCGGGTTCCAGCGGGCGAACTGGGATGAGGTCCTGGAGCTCATCGCGGCCGCCTGTCTATACACCGCCAGGAAGTGGGGGCCGGACCGGGTCGCCGGCTTCTCGCCCATTCCGGCCATGTCCTACCTTTCGTACGCGGCCGGGTCCCGCTTCCTCCAGCTCTTCGGTGGCTTCAACATGAGCTTCTACGACTGGTACGCCGACCTGCCCAACGCCTTCCCTGAGGTCTGGGGCGACCAGACGGACGTCTGCGAGAGCGCCGACTGGTACAACGGCAAGTTCATCGT
>DAOTYJ010000175.1:0-1729 GCA_034434875.1 Dehalococcoidia bacterium
ACGCCCCGCTTCAGGTAGAAGGTGTAAGTCTTCCCGTCCGGGCTTATCTCCCACCGTTCGGCCAGGTCGGGAATTATCCTCGTATGGTCGTGGGGGTCGAACTGGACCAGCTGGTTGTAGCAGGGGGCGAGCGGGTGCAGGACGGCGTAGCTTGACTCCTGGTGGAGGTCAAAGCTGGGGGGGTCCCCCTCCAGGTGGCCGGTAAGCACCCCGCCGTATCTGGGCTTCTCTTCGGCCGGCCCGGCCGGTGCCGGTGCCTGTTGGGGCGCGCACCCGAAGGCCGCGGCCCCAACTGTCAGCAGGCTCGCGCTCAGAAACTGGCGTCTAGTCCATCGCCGTCTCATGGGGCTTGCCTCCAACCTTAACTTTCAGCCAGCCAGATGTGCTCGTTGCGCTCGGTCAGGTATCTGTTGGACATGAGCTTCAAATTCCGCACCTTCCGCCAGTAAAGGGCCCAGTCGGCGTCCCAGAACAGGAAAAGGTGGATATTTTGCTGTAGCGCCCGCCGCTGCATCTCCAGCACCAACGCCCGCCGTTGCTGGGCGTCGGTGGTCGCCGACTGTTGCTCGAACATACGGTCAAGCTCAGGGTCGCACGCCCCCGAATAGTTGCGGGGGGCGTTGCAGGTCCAGCTCTGCCCGAAGACCAGGTCCGGGTCGTCGAGGCTTACGGCGTATCCGCCGCTGGCCTCGACCTCGAAATCCCGCCGGTTGAGCCGGTCGGTTCGCACGGCCAACTCCTGGACATCCAGGGTGGCGTCGATGCCGACTTTGGCCCACTGGTCTTTGATAAACACGGCCTGGTTCTCCCAGCCGACCCCTTTACGGGTAAGGACCTTGGTCTTAAATCCGGCCGGGTAGCCCGCCTCGGCCAGAAGCCTTCTGGCCTCTTCCCGGTCCCGGGCCTTATCCGACCCAAAACCGGGAATCTTGGCCAGCTCCTCTTTTGGCAAGGCCCACTGCCCCTGCGGGTGCATCATCGAGCCCACCGCCCCGTTCCCCTGGGTGAGCACCCGTACCGCCTCCTCCCGGTCCACGGCCAGGGATGCGGCCAGCCTGACCCTGGGGTCATCCCAGGGTTTTACCCTGGCGTTAAGATAAATGACCCGGGATAGGGTGCCGACGGTTTTTTCGACGACGATCTGACTGGCCGCCGGACCCGAAAGGGCAGTAAGGTCCGGTACGAAATAGGGCCTGAAGACCAAAACCTCGCCTGTAATAAGGGCCGACATCGCGGTGTTGGGGTCGGGGATGATGAAAAACTTTATGCCGTCCAGGTAAGGTCGGCCCGGGACGTGATAATCGGGGTTTTTGACCAGCTCGATGCTTACGCCCCGAATGTATTCTTTGAACTTAAAGGGCCCCGTCCCGACCACGTCCCCTTTCATGTCCCCCTTGGCGTCGAGGATATCCTTGGGGTAGATGGCATTCCAGGCCTGGGCGATATTGGGCAAAAGCGAGGGACTCGGCCTCTTAAGGACGAACCTTACGGTGTAGTCATCCGGGGTTTCGATGCCGTCAACGGCCGTGAAAACCCCCCGGCGCAGGCTGACAACGCCCCTGGGCGGCCAGATAATCCTTTCAAAGCTGGCTTTAACATCCTCGGCTTTAAAGGGTTTGCCGTGGTGGAACTTGACCCCGCGCTTGAGATAGAAGGTGTAAACCTTCCCGTCAGGGCTTATTTCCCAGCGCTCGGCCAGGTCGGGAATTATCCTCGTATGGTCGTGGGG
>DAOTYJ010000176.1:0-2599 GCA_034434875.1 Dehalococcoidia bacterium
CCCTCCCCCGTCGAAACCACCACCGGCGACAGGGTCGTGAACACCGCCTCGGTCCCGAACTCCGGCAGCGGCTCCACCCCAATCCGGATAAGCGAGGCCCGCAACGGCCCGACCCGCACCTCGCCCAGGCCCAGCAGGCCCCCGGCCAGCGCCTCCACCACCCCGACTACCGGCGACGAAAACCACCACCGCACCTCACCCCCAACTTCTAGACCCGCCCGACACACCCGGGGCCGCTCACGGGGATAGAGGAGGGAGAAAGTAAAAAGCCGGAAGCGCTTCCCGCCACCGGCAAACCCCTCATCGTGGAGCTTTCGGGCCAGCTCCGGGTTGTACCCGGCCAGGGCCAGGTAAACGAGCCCCTGCAGAAAGTTAAGGTAATCCCACTTGAGCAGCCCCCGCTCGAACCAGAAATCAACTACCAGCCTCACGCCAAACCGCCTGACAGGCCTCTCACCAGAATTTATAGCTCATTAGTTCGATTCTGTCAAGGCCAAACAACTTGCCGCCGCCTGACGGACGCATCGTTTTATTGGCTGATTATACATCAGACCCTTGGCTGGTGCAAACAGCCTTTTGCCGGCCTATCCGGAACTACTCCCCAGCCGGCCAGACCGCCCGCCCGTCGGTCCAGAGGGTGAGCCGACCCGCCGCCGGCAGGCTTAAACGGCCCTCGCCTTCCCCGGTTCCCACCACGTAGCCGCCGAGCCCTTCCCACCCGCCGTCCCCGGGCCCGGGGACCACCACTTCGGCGGCGAAGACCCCCTCCGAAGGTTCTACCCCCGCCCCACCGAGGCCTAGCGCTACGTCCACCTCCCCCACCGTAAGCACCACCCAGGTGGCCGGACCCTTCGACCCGGGGTAGGCCCGCAAGCGCACCGACCCGCCCAGCCCCAGCTCGGGCCGGTCGGCCAGCTCGTCGGGGCCGAGCACCCGCCCCAGCTTAAACTCCCGGCCCAGGGCCGAAACCATCTCGGCCGGGGGCAGGCTCGGGTCCGTCCAGACGACCAGGTCCAGGTAACGGTCCCAGGCCGGGAGCCGGTTTAGGAGGGTTCGGACAAGGCCACCGGAAGCCCGGGTTGACCCGATGAGCACCCGCCCTTCGGCGGTTTCGGCCAGGAGAAGCCGACGGCCGCCCAGGTTCGTAAAGGTCCAGCCGGACCGGGGTGGGGAGCAGGGCGGCGGCCAGAAAGGCCCCACCCAACAGGCAGGCCGGTCCCAGCGGCCAGGTCCGAACGACCACCCTTCGGGCCGGGCCGAAGGCCAGCACCCCCAGCGCCCCCAGCCAGAGGGCCGCCTCCGCCCCGCCCCACGGCCCCACCCCCACCGCCGCCCCCGGCAAATCCGCAAAGGCCCGGACAACCCCCAGGATAAACCCCAGGGGAATCCTGGCCACCGCCCCCAGCAGGTCGGCCAACTGACCGAACGGTCCGGCCAGGGCCAGCAGGGCCGACCCGAAAAGGGCCGGGGGCACCGCCGGGCCGATAAGCACGTTTACGGGGACGGCCAGCGGCGAAAGCACCCGAAACCCGGCCAGCATCACCGGAGTGGTGGCGGCCCAGGCCGCCACCGTCACCGCCCCCACATCCGCCAGCCCCAGCAGTCCCCGCCGAATCAGGCCCGGCCGACCCGCCCCACCCAGTCGGGGCAGGTACCACCCCTGCATCGCCGGCACCAGGAAGATTATCCCGGCCGTGGCCAGCACGCTCAGTTGAAAGCTCAGGTCGGCCAGAAACCCAGGGTCGGCCAGGAGCATGGCCGCAACCGCCAGGCCCAGCCCGCTCGCCGGCCAGGTCGGGCGGCCCAGCCCCAGCCCCGCCAGGGCCAGCGCCCCCATTATGGCCGCCCGGATTGTGGGCGGACTCAGCCCCACCAACCCGACGTAAAGGCCGACCCCGACCAAACCCGCAACCCACCCCCAACGGCCGGCCCCCATCCGGCCGACGGCCAGAAAAACGGCCCCCACCACCGCCACGTTGTAGCCCGAAACTACCAGGATATGGGTTGTGCCGGTGCGGTTAAAGGCCTCCCGGGCCTCGGCCGAAAGGCCCGACCGAAGGCCCAGGAGCAACCCCTCGGCCAGGGCCGCCTCGTCCGAAGGGAGCCGGCTCCGCAGGTTTGCCCCGAGCCAGCGGCGCACCCGCCCGGCCATGGCCATTAGGGAATCTCCGGGTTCGACGGCCAGAATCGTCCCGTCGTAGACAATTCGGCTTACGCCCCGGGCGGCAAGCCAGGCCCGGTAATCAAAGTCGGGACTCCGGCCGGGAACCCGAAGGGTCCCGCTGATGACCACCCGGTCGCCCGGAAGGATCGGCCCTGGGTACGCCGTCCGCACCACGACCCGGCCCGCCGCCGGCTCCCACCCCAGGTCCGACCGGCGCCCGGCCAGCTCCAGCCAGACCTCCTGCCCGGCCGCCCGGGGAATCGGCTCCCCGAGGACCGTCCCTTCAAGGACGGCCCGGGTACCGTCGGCCGCGGCCGGCCAGCCGGGGTCGGGGGTCGGGCTGAAGGCGATACGCACCCAGAGGAGCCCCCAGACGGCGAGCCCGAGGCCGGCCTGCCGGACCCAGAAATTTCGGTTTAGCAGGAGGATGCCCAG
>DAOTYJ010000177.1:0-11806 GCA_034434875.1 Dehalococcoidia bacterium
CAGGGGTTGAAGGAACGCCCATTGCTCATCGGTCAGCTCCCGAAACTCCATCGCCTCCCTCCTGGATCAGGCTCCCCAAGGTCGAGTATACTACCCACCCAGGGTTTTGAGATGAGTTCCTGGTCATCCCCCTCATCGTCTTCGGGCCCGGCAAGCTGCCGGACCTGGGGAAGTCCCTGGGCACCGGCCTGCGGGAGTTTGAGCGCTCCATCCGCGGTGAGGAGCGGCCCCCGGCCGAGGCCGAACGGAGTACCGGGTCCGCCCAGAACCCCGGCCCGGGGAGCCGCTAGGCCCGGCCGGTTTCGACCCGGAGCGCCCGGACGTAGGCCCGGACCCCCACCGCCCAACCCTCCGGGGGTGTTCCCTCGACCCGGTCGATAAGGCCGCTCCCCACCACCACCGCGTCGGCCAGGCCCCGCAGGGCCCGGACCTGTTCCGGGCGGGAGATCCCGAAGCCGACGGCCAGCGGCAGGCTCGACACCGCCCGAACCCGGCCCAGGAAACGGTCAAGGCCCGGGGAAAGGGTATCCCGGGCGCCGGTAACCCCTGTAAGGCTCACGCAGTAAAGAAAGCCCGAAGACGCCTCGGCCACCCGCTTAAGCCGCTCCGGGGGCGAATTGGGGGCCGCCAGAAAGACGAGGTCCAGGCCCCGGGCCCGGGCGGCCGCCCGCAGCGGCCCGGCCTCGTCGGGGGGCAGGTCCGGGATGATCAGGCCGTCGATTCCGGCGGCGGCCAGCTCGGCGCAAAAACGTTCCTCGCCCCGGGCCAGTACCGGGTTGTAGTAGGTCATGACCACCAGGGGCTGGGCGTATCCGGCGGCCCGGAGGCGGGCGGCCAGGTCCAGGGCGTGCCCGGGCCGGGCCCCGGCCTCCAGGGCCCGGTGGCTGGCCCGCTGAATGGTCGTCCCGTCGGCCAGGGGGTCGCTGAAGGGGATGCCCAGCTCCAGGAGGTCGGCCCCGGCATCCAGGACGAGCCGGGTCAGCTCCCAGCCGGCCGTCAGGTCCGGGTAGCCGACGGTGACGTACATAAAGAGGCCCATTCGGCCCTCGGCCTTCAGGCGGGAAAAGAGTTCGTCAATCCGGCCCATGGCCTATTCCGCCGGTATCAGGTCCAGGTCCTTATCGCCCCGGCCGCTCAGGTTTATTAAGACCAGCCGCCCCGGCTCCCTTCGGCCCAGCTCCAGGGCGTAGGCCACGGCGTGGGCCGCCTCCAGGGCCGGCAGGATGCCCTCGGCCTCGGCCAGGGTCCGGAAGGCCGCCAGGGCGGCCTTATCGTCCACGGCCACATAAGTTACCCGGCCGCTCTCCTTGAGAAAGCCGTGCTCCGGCCCCACCGCCGGGTAGTCCAGCCCCGGGGCGACGCTGTGGGTTTCCCGGATCTGGCCGGCCTCATCCTGAAGGACGTAGGTGTAGGCGCCGTGGAGGACCCCGGGCCGCCCGCCCACCAGGCTGGCGGCGTGGGCCTCGGTCTCCAGGCCGAGCCCCGCGGCCTCCACCCCGACCAGCCGGACCTGCAAATCTTCCAGAAAGCCGTAAAAGATGCCGATGGCATTGCTTCCCCCGCCCACGCAGGCCACCACGTAGTCGGGCAGGCGACCGGCGAGCTCCAGGACCTGGGCCCGGGCCTCCTGCCCGATAACGGCCTGGAACTCCCGGACGATGCGGGGGTAGGGGTGGGGGCCGACCACGCTGCCGATGAGGTAGTAAGTGGTGCGGACGTTGGTGACCCAGTCCCGGATGGCCTCGTTGATGGCGTCCTTGAGGGTCTGGCTGCCGGAGGTTACCGGCCGGACCTCAGCCCCCAGGAGCCGCATCCGCCGGACGTTGAGCGCCTGGCGGCGCACGTCCTCGGCCCCCATATAGACCACGCACTCGAGGCCGAGCATGGCGCAGACGGTGGCGGTGGCCACCCCGTGCTGGCCCGCCCCCGTCTCGGCCACCACCCGCCGTTTGCCCAGCCGCCGGGCCAGCAGGGCCTGCCCCAGGGCGTTGTTTATCTTGTGGGCCCCGGTGTGGGCCAGGTCCTCCCGCTTGAGGTAGAAGACGGCCCCGGCCCGGTCCCCGAGGCGGCGGGCGTGGTAAAGGGGGGTCGGCCGGCCGATATAATGGCGCCGGTAATATTCCAGCTCGGCCCGGAAGCCGGGGTCCTCCCGGAACCACTCGTAGGCGGCCTCCAGCTCCTTAAGGGCCGGCATCAGGGTCTCGGGGACGTAGCGGCCCCCGAACCGGCCGAACCGGCCCGCCTCGTCGGGCAGCTGTTCCCGCGGGGAAGTCATAGCCTCCGGACCACCCGCTTATTGTTTTAGCACCATGGCCGCCTCCTTTGCCCGCCGGACGAAGGCCCGCATCTTTGCCGGGTCTTTAACCCCGGCCGTCTCCACCCCGCTGGAGACGTCGACCCCGGCCGGCCGGACCCGACCCACCGCCGCCGCGACGTTCTCCGGGGTGAGGCCCCCGGCCAGAATGACCGGGTAGGCCCGGGCCACCTGGGCCGCCAGACCCCAGTCGGGCAGGGTGCCCGTTCCCCCGTACCTTCCGGGGACGTAGGCGTCCAGGTGCAGGAATTCCACCAGGCCGGCGTACCGGTCCACGGCCGCCAGGGCCTCCGGCCCGGCCAGGTGGACGGTTTTCCAGACCGGGACCCGCAGGCGCCGGCAAAGCTCGGGGGGTTCGGTCCCGCTCAGCTGAACCCGGTCGAGGCGGCAGAACTCTATAACCTCCTCCAGTTCGGCGGGGTCCGGGTTGACGAAAACCCCCACCAGCCCGGGCCGCCCGCCCGGCCCGAGGCCGCCGATAATGGCCCGGGCCTGGGCGGGGGTCACCTGCCGCCGGCTGGGGGCGAAGACAAAGCCCACAAAGTCGGCCCCGGCCGCCCGGGCCGCCTCCAGGTCGGCCCGGGCCTTCAGGCCGCAGATTTTGACCAGCAGCCCGCCCGTCAAACCCCCACCCTCCCGACCAGCTCGGCCAGGGCCCGCCCGGGGTCGGCCGCCCGCATCAGGGCCTCGCCGACCAGGATGGCGTCGTAGCCGGCGGCCGCAACCCGCCGGACGTCGTCCGGGGTCCTCAGGCCGCTTTCGGCCACGGCCAGAATCCCCGGCGGAATCCGCGGCCTCAGCTTAAGGCATATATTTATGTCAACTTCCAGCGTCCGCAAGTTGCGGTTGTTTATTCCCACCATTCGGGCCCCGGCCTCCAGGGCCGCCCCCAGCTCGGCCTCAGTGTGGGCCTCCACCAGGGCGGCCAGCCCCAGCTCCTGGGCCAGCCGGAGCAACCGCCCCAGTTCGGCCGGCCGCAGGGCCGCGGCGATGAGCAGGACCGCATCGGTCCCGGCCGCCCGGGCCTCGTAAAGCTGATACTCGGTAACGATGAAGTCTTTCTGGAGGACGGGGAGGGGCCGGCCGAGCCGGGCGGTAAGCTCCCGGGCCCGCCGGAGGTGGTCGGGGCTGCCGGCGAAGAACTCCGGCTCGGTGAGGACCGAGAGGGCATCCGCCCCGGCCGAAACGTAACTGGCCACGACGGCTTCCAGGTCCGCTTCGGGCCGGATCCGGCCGGCCGAGGGGGAGGCGAACTTCACCTCGGCGATGACCGAAAGGCCCGGCCCCCGCAGGGCCCCGGCGAAATCCCGGGGGGGCGGGGCGGAGGCGGCCGCCGCCTCCACCCGCCGGCCGTTCCGGGCGGCCCGGGCCTCGGCCCGGCGCCGGACGGCGGCCACGATTTCGGCGAGGATATCCCGGCCGTCGGCCACTTTCAATGCCCTTTGGGAAGGCCCAGCATCCGGCTCCGGGCGATGAGGCCCTCCAGCCGGGCCCGGGCCGCCCCGGTGTCGATGGAGCGGCGGGCCAGCTCGACCCCCTCCCGGAAATCCTCGGCCAGGCCGCCCACCACCAGGGCGGCGGCCGCGTTCAGCACCACCACGTCCCGGCGGGGTCCGGGCACCCCGGTAAGGGCCTCCCGGACCAGGACGGCGTTCAGGGCCGCCGTTCCCCCGGCCACCTCCATCAGGCTGGCCCGCTTGAAGCCCAGCTCTTCGGGGCTGAGGACGAATTTCCGGATGCCGTCCGGCGAGACGTCATAGACGGTGGTCGGGGCGCTGATGGAGATCTCGTCCACCCCGTCGTGGCCGTGGACCACGAAGGCCCGGCGGGTCCCGAGGTTCTGGAGGGCCTGGGCCAGCTTGGGGGCGGCGGCGGGGTCGGCGACCCCCAGCACCTGGTATTCGGCCCCGGCCGGGTTGGTGAGGGGGCCGAGCCAGTTGAAAACCGTCCGGATGCCCACCTCCCGGCGGGGTCCGGCGGCGTGCTTCATGGCCGGGTGGTAGAGGGGCGCAAAGAGAAAGCCGATCCCCTCCTCCCGGATGCAGGCGGCCACGTCCTCGGGCTCCAGGTCGACCTTCACTCCCAGGGCCTCTAAAACGTCGGCCGACCCGCACCGGCTGGACATGGCCCGGTTGCCGTGCTTGGCCACCTTCAGCCCGGCCCCGGCCACCACAAAGGCGGCCGCCGTCGAAATGTTGAAGGTCCCGAAGCCGTCCCCGCCGGTGCCGCAGGTGTCCACCAGGCCGGTCAGACCCTCCACCCGCCGGCAGCGGGCCCGCATCACCCGGGCCATCCCGGTAATCTCGTCGGCCGTCTCCCCCTTCATTCGGAGGGCGACGAGGAAGGCCCCGATCTGGGCCGGGGTGGCCGCCCCGTCCATGATCTCGGCCATCACCTCGGCCGCCTCTTCGGCCGAAAGGTCCTCACCGGCCGTCAGCTTGGCAATTGCTTCCCGAATCATCCCGTACCTCCTGGCCGCAGGCTAAAAAGTTTTTCAAAATCGTTTTCCCGTGTTCGGTCATGACCGATTCGGGGTGGAACTGCACCCCCTCCACCGGGAACCGCCGGTGTCGGAGCCCCATGATGAGCCCCCGCTCCGTCCGGGCGGTAACTTCCAGGCAGGCCGGAAGGCCGTCGGGGGCCACCACCAGGGAGTGGTAGCGGATGGCCCGGAAGGGGTTCGGCACCCCCCGGAAGACCCCCCGGCCGTCGTGGTAGATGAGGGAGGTCTTCCCGTGGTAGAGCTCGTCGGCCCGGACCACCCGGCCCCCGAAGGCCTCCCCGATGCACTGGTGGCCCAGGCACACCCCCAGGATGGGCACCCGGGGACCGAGCCGGCGGATGAGCTCCACGGAGATGCCCGCCTCCCGGGGGGTGCAGGGACCGGGGGAGATCACCACCTTTTCAGGCCGAAGGGCCTCCGCCTCTTCGACGGTGATTTCGTCGTTTCGGGCCACCTCCACCCGGGCCCCCAGCTCCGAAAGGTATTGATAAAGGTTATAGGTGAAGCTGTCGTAGTTGTCGATGAGCAGAATCACGGTCCCGCCTCCCCACCCGGCGCCCCAAGCCCTTCGGCCAGGTCGATGGCCCGGAGGAGGGCCCGGGCCTTGTTCACCGTCTCCTGGAATTCCGCCTCGGGCCGGGAGTCGGCCACGATGCCGGCCCCGGCCTGGACGTACCCGACCCCGTCCTTCAAGACGACGGTCCGGATGGTGATGGCCGTATCCAGGTTGCCGTTGAACCCCACGTAGCCCACCGCCCCCCCGTAGGGACCCCGGCGGTCCGGCTCCAGCTCCGAGATTATCTCCATGGCCCGGACCTTGGGCGCCCCGGAGAGGGTGCCGGCCGGGAAGCACGACCGGAGGGCGTCGAAGGGGGTCCGGTCAGGCCGGAGCCGGCCGGTGACGTGGGAGACCAGGTGCATCACGTGGGAGTAGCGCTCCACCTCCATAAGCTGGGTGACCTTGACCGTCCCCGGGACGGCCACCCGGCCCACGTCGTTGCGGGCCAGGTCCACCAGCATGATGTGCTCGGCCCGCTCCTTCTCGTCGGAGCGAAGCTCGGCCTCGAGGGCCCCGTCCTCCTCGGGGGTGGCGCCCCGGGGCCGGGTGCCGGCGATAGGGTGGACCTCGACGAGGCCGTCCTCGACCCGGACCAGCATCTCCGGGGAGGCCCCGACCAGGTGGAAATCCCCCAGGGCCAGCAGGAACATGTAGGGCGAGGGGTTGATGTGCCGGAGGGCCCGGTAGAGGGCCAGGGGGCTGGCGGTGGTGGGCCGGCTGAAACGCTGGGAAAGGACCGCCTGAATGATATCCCCCGCCCGGATATATTCGAGGGTGCGCTCCACAATCCGGATAAACCCTGCGGGGGTCAGGTTTGACGCCACCAGGACCTCCCCGCCCCCCATGCGGCCGGGAAGCCGGGGGGCCGGGGCCGGCGGGCCGGGTGGCCGGTCCAGGCGGGCAACCATCGCCTCCACCCGCTCCCCGGCCTTAAGGTACTCCTGCCGGATGTCCCCGTCGCCGCAGACCAGGCTCAGGGCCAGCATCCGGTGCTTGAGGTGGTCGAAGACCAGGACGGTGTCCGCCAGCATAAAGACGGCCTCCGGCAGGCCGAGGGGGTCCGCCTCCGGCAGGGGAACCCTGGGCTCGAAGAAGCGGACCGCATCGTAGGCCAGGTAGCCGATGGCCCCGCCCACAAACCGGGGCAGGCCCGGCAGCCCCACCACCTCCCGCCGACCCACCAGCCTCTCCACCAGCGGCAGGGGATTCTCGCCCCGGACGGTCAGCACCCGGCGAGGCCCGGCCCCGATGAAGCTGAACCTTCCCAGCCGCTCGCCCCCTTCCACGCTTTCCAGCAGGAAGGCATACGGTTCACCTGCGGCCAGCTTGATGTAGGCGGAGACGGGGGTTTCCAGGTCGGCCAGCAGCTCGGCGTAGACGGGTACCAGCCGGCCGGGCCCGGCCAGGGTCCGGACCCGCCCCAGGGGCGGCTCCAGCCTCACCCGACCACGACCTCCCGCCGCCGGAAGTACGTCAGGCCCATCGCCTCCTCCGCCAGCCGGAGGGTTTCCTGGGCCTCCCGGCGGGCCACCTTACTGCCCTCGATGAGGATCTCCTCGACGATTCCCGGCCGCCTTTCGAACTCCGCCCGCCGCTGCCTGATGGGCTCCAGGAAACGGTTGAGGGCCCGGGCCAGCTTCTGCTTGACCTCCACGTCCCCCACCCGGCCCTGCCGGTAGCGGCGCTTCAGGTCCTCGACCTCCTCCCGGTCGGGATTAAAGAGTTCGTGGTAGATAAAGACCGGGTTTCCCCGGGTCCGGCCCGGAATGTCGGCCCGAATGCGGCGGGGGTCGGTGTACATTCGCATCACCTTCTGGGTCACCGTCTGTTCGTCGTCGGAAAGGAAGATGGCGTTGCCCAACGATTTGCTCATCTTCTTCTGGCCGTCGGTCCCGGGCAGAATGGGCGAGCGGCCCAGGAGCACCTGGGGCTCGGGGAAGACCCGGCCGTAAAGGTAGTTAAACCGGCGGGCCACCTCCCGGGTGAGCTCCACGTGGGCCACGTTGTCCTTGCCGACGGGAACCACGTCGGCCCGGACCATCAGGATGTCGGCCGACTGCAGAACCGGGTATCCCAGCAGGCCGTAGGGGATCGCCTCGAGGCCGGCATCCCGGGCCATCTGCTTGATGGTCGGGATCCGCTGGAGCCGGGGCACGGTGACCAGCATCGAGAAGAGGAGATGCAGGGTGGTCACCTCCGGAACCAGCGACTGGAGGTAGATAGTGCTCTTGTTCGGGTCGATCCCCACCGCCAGGTAATCCAGCACCATCTCCCGGATGTTCTCCGGGATTTCGGCGATGTCCTGGCGGGTGGGGCGGGTGGTCAGGGCGTGGTAGTCCGCAATCAGGAAAAAGCACTCGTACTCCTCCTGGAGCTTGACCCGGTTCTCCAGGGAGCCCACGTAGTGGCCCAGGTGCAGCTTGCCCGTGGGCCGGTCTCCGGTAAGCAACCGACCTTTTCTACCCTGAGTAACTTCCACGGCTTATCCCCTCCTTTCAGTCGCCCGTAACGGGAACCTCTGGCAGACCCTTTAACGCCTCTTCGACCCGCTCCCGGGGGTAGGCGTAATCTTCCAGCTTGCCGGCCAGGTACTGCTCGTAGGCGGCCAGGTCGAAGTGGCCGTGGCCGCTCAGGTTGAACAGGACCACCAGCGGCCGACCCGCCTCCCGGGCCTCCAGGGCCAGGTCCACGGCCGCCTTGATGGCGTGGGCCGACTCCGGGGCCGGGACGATGCCCTCGGCCCGGGCGAATTCCACCGCCGCCTTAAAGACCGCCGTCTGGTGCTCGGCCCGGGCCTCGATGACCCCCTTGTCGTAAAGCAGGCTGACCAGGGGCGCCATCCCGTGGTAGCGGAGGCCGCCGGCGTGGATTCCCGGGGGCACGAAGGCGTGGCCGAGGGTATGCATCTTGAGGAGCGGGGTGGTGCCGGCGGTATCCCCGAAGTCGTAGGTGTAAACCCCCCGGGTCAGGCTGGGGCAGGCCTCGGGCTCCACCGCGATTACCCGGAGGGGCCGCCCCTTGAGCTTGTCGGCCACGAAGGGAAAGGCCAGGCCGGCGAAGTTGGACCCCCCGCCCACGCAGCCGATGACCACGTCCGGGTAGTCGCCGGCCAGCTCCAGTTGCTTTTTGGCCTCGAGGCCGATTATCGTCTGGTGCAGGAGGACGTGGTTGAGGACGCTGCCCAGGGAATACTTGGTATCTTCCCGGCTGGCGGCATCTTCCACGGCCTCGCTGATGGCGATGCCCAGGCTTCCCGGCGAGTCGGGGTTCTGGGCCAGCACGGCCCGCCCGGCCTGGGTGTCGGGGCTCGGGCTGGGGACGACCCGGGCGCCCCACGTCTCCATCAGCACCCGCCGGTAGGGCTTCTGGTAATAACTGACCTTGACCATGTAAACCTTGCACTCCAGGCCGAAGAAGCTGCAGGCCATGGCCAGGGCGCTTCCCCACTGCCCGGCCCCCGTCTCGGTGGTGAGACGGCGGACCCCTTCGGCCCGGTTGTAAAAGGCCTGGGCCACGGCGGTGTTCGGCTTGTGGCTTCCGGCCGGGCTTACCCCCTCGTACTTGTAATAGATGCGGGCCGGGGTTCCCAGCGCCTTTTCCAGCCGGCGGGCCCGAAACAGGGGGGTGGGCCGCCAGAGGCGGTAAACCTCCCGCACCGGCTCCGGGATCTCCACCTCCCGCTCGGTGGTCACCTCCTGGGCGATGAGGGCCCCAGGGAAGAGGGGAGCCAAGTCGTCCGGGCCGACGGGCCGGCCGGTGGCCGGGTGGATCACCGGCGGCAGCGGAAAGGGAAGGTCGGCCAGGATGTTGTACCAGTACCTGGGCATATCCTCTTCGGTTAAGACGTATTTGACCGTAGACATTCGGCTTCCTCCCGGGTGCTTAAAATCAAAAAGCCTCTCGTCCGAAGGGACGAGAGGCTTTCAGGCCTTCGTGGTGCCACCCTACTTTGGCCGCCCGGCGCGGCCCTCAACGGCGGGTACGGCCGGGCCGGCCGCCTCATGCCGGCGGCTGGCCGCCGGGAATTCGGCCCGACGATACCCTACGCCCTGATAACGGTGGCAACTCCGGCAACGCCTACTCTCGCCGAGGGAGCGATTTCGGGTTGCGGCTCCCGGGTCCATTCAGCTCCTGCGCCGGCACCGGGCTTCCACCTTACCCCGGCTCTCTGGGCTGCGCCGCCGGGCCTCAGGGGCCCGACACGGAGCCTACTAGTCCCGTTCGCAGCCGTTGGGATATTCTTCGATAATAATCTAGCAACCAGGACCGGCTCTGTCAAGCGCCGGCCGACCCCGTCCCCGGCGGGGATTCCGGTCTTCGGGGCCGAAACCGGCCGCCGGGGCCCCACGCCCGTGGGCCCCGACCGTCAGGTTACGTAGACACCCGGCAAGCCCTGCCATCCTGCCTTTGACCGGGCGTCCGGGTCGGTTATAATTACAATGAGATTGCGGGCGATGGGTCCCGCCCGGCCGCCCCCGAGGGGGCGGTGAACCGGCTCGAAACCTGAGCCTGATGGCCCCTACCGTAGAACCCTACGGCAGGGGCCTTTTTATGTCCCCTGCCCCAAAGGAGGTTTCAGGTGAACGACCTGTACGTCGCGACCGTCCTTTCGGCCATGGTTCTCATTGCCAGCATCCTTTCGGTGGAGCTAGGGGTATCGGTGGCCATCGTGGAGATCGTGTTGGGGGTGGTGGCCGGCAACCTCTTCGGCATTCGGCCGACGCCCTGGCTCAATTTCCTGGCCGGCTTTGCCGGCATCGTCCTCACCTTCCTGGCCGGGGCCGAGGTCGACCCGGACCTGCTCCGGGCCCGCTTCAGGGAGAGCCTTTTCATCGGCGGGGCTTCCTTCCTGGCACCCTTTGCCCTGGCCTTGGCCTTTACCCAGCTGGTCCTCGGCTGGGACCTTCGGGCCGCCCAGCTGGCCGGCGTCGCCCTGTCCACCACGAGTCTGGCCGTGGTCTACGCCGTCCTGGTAGAAACCGGCCTGACCGAAACCGCCCTCGGGAAGGTCATCATGGCGTCGACCTTCGTGACCGATTTCGGGACGGCGGCCGCCCTCTCCCTGCTCTTCGTCACCCCGTCGCCCTGGATCCTTGCCCTTATCGCCGCGTCCGCCGCGGCCATGGTCATCATGCCCAGGCTGGAGCCCTGGTTCTTCCCCCGCTACGGCAACCGGGTCATCGAGCCGGAGATCAAGGGCGCCTTTGCCGTCCTCTTTACGCTGATGTTCTTCGGCGAGCTGGCCCAGAGCCACGCCGTTCTCCCCGCCTTTCTCCTTGGGCTGGCCGTGGCCCGCATCCTTCAGCGTCATCGCCTGGAGCTTCAGCGCTTTCGGGTCGTGGCCTTCGCCTTTCTCACACCTTTCTTCTTTCTCAAGGGCGGCATGAACATCTCGGTCGGGGCCGTGCTGGCCAACCTCGGAATTGTGGCCCTCCTCTTCGGGGTAAAGGTCGCCGCCAAGATTCTGGCCGTCTATCCCATTGCCCGCCGGTACGTCCCGGAAGGGGCCTGGTATCTCACCCTGCTGATGAGCACGGGCCTTACCTTCGGGACCATCTCGTCGGTCTACGGCCTTAATGCCGGCATCATCGACCGGACCCAGTTCTCGGTGCTTATTACCGTCGTTCTGCTCACGGCGGTGGTCCCGACGCTGGTGGCCCAGCGGTGGTTCGCGCCGGCCACTGAGACCCAGGAGAAAGAAAAAGCCGGCGAGATGGTCTCTGAACCGGTGACCACGGACGGGGTAGACTGAAGCGGAGGCACGGAATGACCCTGTATCGACGGATTCTTGTTGCCCTGGACGGTTCGGAAGCCTCGAGGCGGGCCCTCCGGGCGGCCCTGGAGCTTGCCCGGGCGCTGGGAGCAAACCTGCATGCCATCGGGGTGGAGGAGCACCTGCCCCACTACGCCGCCACCCTTGGGGAAGTGCAGGAGGCGAAGGCCGAGGCTAATGCCTTCTTCGAGGAGGTTATGGCCGGGGCCAGGGCCCTCGCCGCTGAGTACGGCGTCCCCCTTACTACCGAGGTCCGCGCTGGCAACGCCGCCCAGCAGATTATCAGTGCGGCCCGTCAGGGCGGGTTTGACCTGATCGTCCTGGGGGCCCACGGCCACAGCTTCCTGGAGCACTTTCTGCTGGGGTCCACCACCGACCGGGTGGTGGACCACGCCCCGTGCTCGGTGCTGGTGGTCCGGTAGCCGCGATGGCCGAAATGGTCGGACTTCGGAGCCGGGCGCTCCAGTTCATCGTTCTGCTGGGGCTCGTAAGCCTCTTTGCCGACATGGCCTATGAAGGGGCCCGAAGCATTTCGGGACCTTTCCTGGCCACCCTCGGGGCCTCCGGGGCGGCCGTGGGGGTCGTGGCCGGCCTGGGGGAGCTCTTCGGTTACGTGCTCCGGCTCGCCTCAGGTTACCTGGCCGACCGAACCCGCCG
>DAOTYJ010000178.1:0-1701 GCA_034434875.1 Dehalococcoidia bacterium
AAGTCCCCGGCGGCCCCCACGTGCTTGGCAAGCAGCACCCGCTGCCCCCCATTCGGGTCCAGCTCAAACCGAAAAGCCATCGCACACCTGTTCGGCATCGGCAACTGCTGGCAACCCCACCGCTCAATCCAGCCGACGTAGCAAACATCTCGGCGACCGGCCGGTTCCTCAGGGCCGAACGGAGGGTCCGCCATCAGCCGCCGCCGACGCCAGCCGCTCCTGTATCCAGTCCACGGCCCGGCCCGTCCGGTCACATCCGGCACTGCAGTGGATAAGCACCGGCTTCGGCAGCTCCTTAAACGCCTCGTAAATGCGCCCTAAGTTTTCCCTAAGCTCCTCATATCCTTCGGGATAGTGGGCGGGGTCCCGGATCGGGATGTGTTTCACCCGAAGCCCGCTCTGACGGTAAAGGCCCAGGAGTCCGTCGGGGAGCCTCGAGTAGTAACTGCTTATCTCTTCGTCGGTCAGCAGGACCACCACGCTCCGAATGCCCATCCCCCGGACCTGCCTGAGCCACCCGGCCACCGATTCGGGCCCCACGTCCCTGTCGGGGTATCCGGGCCGTGAAGACCTGGCAAGCTCTCCATTCCTTACCCACCTGGGATTGTCTGACATTTTCACTTGTCCTCCCCGGAAAGACCTGTCGGTCGCCTCGTCGGCGAAGGGCGTTCGGTCACGGGTCGGCCCACCGCCCACCCAGGCCCGTCAGACGCCGGGGCTCTTGGCGCGCCCGGGCGATGTCTTCTTCGGCGACGTCGAACCCCAGCCCCTGCCGCGGGCCACCGAGGCGGACGAAGGATTCGGCCCGTTGTTCCCGTCGCAGGTGTTCTAAAAAGGCCAGGGCCTCACCCAGCCGCTTGGGGGTAAGAACCTCCACCAGCTCACGGAGTTTCGGCTTTTTGCTCCGAATTTCTTCCAGCATCAAACCGCCTCCAGGTCGGTCATTTCCCGCAGGGCCCCTTCAAACTTTACCCGTTTTTCATCCCAGTCCGTGAGCCGGAAGAAGGTCACCGGGTGCTCCGCCCAGTCCACCCCGTCCCCGTCGTAACGCCGGCGCAGGGTGAACGCCGCATACCGGGCGGTGGCCTCGTCTAAAACGTTGAACCCCAGGTCCCAGACGATTTCGGGCAGGGCGCCCCGGCGCAGAATCTCCTCCCGGAGCCGCTGAAAAGACTTCAAAAACAGGAAGGTCCGGCCGGTGAGGGCCCCTACATAGCCGCCCGCCCGGCACAGGTCCACCGCCTGCTCGATGAAGGCGGCGTAGTAGTCGTTGTGGGTGCGGGGGTAGTGCTGCCGGGCGTACTGCTTGCACCCGGGCGGCATCGCCCCGTAGGGCGGATTCATCAACACCACGTCGTAGCGGTCGGTAAGCACGTCCACCAGGTGGACCGCCTGCTCCGCATCCAGGCCGAAAAGCAAAGAGCCCATATCCTGGGCCTCGGCCGCTTCCCGTATAAACCGGCCGACTTGGCGAATCAGTCTCTCCACCAGCTTGTCCTTCGAAACCAGCGGGTCCAACCGGCCGGGCTCCACCGGAGCCCCGCCCAGGTACGCAAACAGGGGCTCTTCCCGGGTCCGGCCAGCCGCGGCCGGCGCCCCGGACCAGGACCGTGACCGGGCCGGGCAGGCTGAGGGCCCGGACCGACCTTTGCCGGGGTCGGCTGATGGGGGGAGTCTGGCAGGAAAACCGGTTGGACCATT
>DAOTYJ010000179.1:0-6919 GCA_034434875.1 Dehalococcoidia bacterium
CGGGGGCGGCGACCTCCGGCCCAAGCCGGAAGAACTCCTTGCGGCCAAAGCCCGCAATCATAATCTGCTCCAGGTTCACCGAAAAGAGCACCGCCCGCCGCATCCGCACATCCGTAAAGGGCCCCTGCTTCTTGTTAAAGTGGGCTGCATAAGTAATAAGGCTTAACTACCAGGGCCCGGGCGGAAGGGCTTGAGCCCAGCCGGTCAAAATGGTCGGGGTGGATGGAGTCGGCGGCGTGGTATTCCCCGGTAATCAACCCATCCACCCTGACCGAGTCTTCGGGAACCGGAGTAAAGAGAAGCTCGTCCACGTAGGCCGTCCGGCGCCCCGCCAGGCCGTCCGGAGGCTTAGGTCTCGGATTGTATTTCTCCCAGCGGACCAGCCGCAGATGGCGGTCCACCAGGTACTCGGCCAGCTTAACCAGCTTAAAAGGCCCGGTGCCGATGACCCGCTCGGGCGGTAGCCGGTCCTTTCCGCCCGACTCCGCAATCTCGGCCGGGATTATCATCGACTCCACCTCGGCCAAGTAAACCGGGAGGGCCCCGAGGGGCTCCTTAAAGATCAGCCGGACGGTGTAGCGGTCCACTTCCTCAAGCCGGTCCACTAGGCCGAAAACCGTCCGGCCCCGGGAACTGACCTGAGCCCAGCGCCTCAAAGAGGCGGCCACATCCCGGGCCGTCATTTCCTGCCCGTTGTCGAAAAGGACGTCCTTCCGCAGGTAGAAGGTGAAACGGGTGGCGTCGGGGCTCACCTCAAACCGGTCGGCCAGGTGGGGAACCGGCCTGAAGCTCCCGTTGTTGGTAAAGAGGGGCTCAAAGACGTGCTGCATGATTATCTCGGTGATGGTGGCCGTGGTCCAGCCGGGATCCAGGGCCGGAAGCTCCCCCACGTTGGCGACCCGAAGGGTACCGCCGAAGCGGGGAGAAGCCGGCGCCGCTTTGGGTTCCGGACCGGGCGCCGAGGGCCCGGCGCAGGCGGCAAGGAAAGCCGCCGACCTGGCGGCCAGGGTAAGCCCCAGAAATTCCCGACGAGAAAGCTCGGTGGTCAAGGCAGCCTCCCCAAAACTCGGTGTCCGGTTTATTTCCCCCATGCCGTCGGCAAAATTCAAGCCGGGCCGCCATCCGGCTTTGACGACCGCCGTCGGCGCATTCCGGGGGATTTTTGACGAAGATTTTAGGCCTTTTACCGGACCTTTGAGAACATTTTTAGGGGGCGGCCTCTAACATCGGCGCGGTCCGGACCGGTAAGAGCTGGTGCCGTTCTGTGGCGCCGGGTCCGGCCGAATCCGGTCTTCAGGAGGAGGCATGCAGAACCGGCGGTGGCTTCAGCTGGCCCTCGGGGTACTGGGGATGGTGATGATCGCCAACTACCAGTATGGCTGGACCCTCTTCGTAAACCCCATCAACGAGAAATACCGCTGGGGTCAGGCGGCCATCCAGGTGGCCTTCAGCCTCTTTGTCCTTACGGAGACCTGGCTGGTGCCCTTTGAGGCCTACCTGGGGGACAGGTTTGGTCCCCGTCTCATCGTCGCGGTGGGCGGCATCCTGGCGGGCCTCGCCTGGGCCGTCGATGCCTTTGCCGACAGCCTGACTTTGCTCTACCTGGGGGGTATCCTTTCCGGCACGGGGGCCGGCATCGTTTACGGTACGGCGATGGGCACGGCCCTGAAGTGGTTTCCGGACCGCCGGGGCCTTGCCGCCGGGCTTACGGCAGCCGGGTTTGGGGCCGGTTCGGCCCTTACGGTTATCCCCATATCCCTGGTGATCGAGCGGTACGGCTACGAGCCTGCCTTTCTCTACTTTGGCCTCTTCCAGGGCCTGGTGGTGGTCCTTACGGCCCCTTTTTCTCCGGTCGCCCCGGCCGGAGGAGCTCCCCGGTGGGCCCCCTTCCCCACAGGTCTGGCAGACCCGCCAGAACTACACCCCCATCGAGATGCTTAAAACCGGCCGCTTCTGGCTGCTCTACGGGATGATGACCATGATGGCCACCGGGGGGCTCCTGGCCACCGCCCAGATCGCCCCCCTGGCCCGGGATTACCGGGTGGCGGATATCCCCCTGCCCTTTTTGGGCATCACCCTCACGGCCCTGCAGTGGGCCCTATCCCTGGACCGGGTGATGAACGGGATAACCCGGCCCTTCTTCGGCTGGGTCTCCGACCACCTGGGCCGGGAAAACACCATGTTTATTGCCTTTACGCTGGAGGGGCTGGCGATCAGCCTGCTGCTTCTTTTCGCCCATAACCCGGTGCTCTTCGTGGTCCTGGCCGGACTTACCTTCTTTGCCTGGGGGGAGATCTACAGCCTCTTTCCGGCCACCGTCGGCGACCTGTTCGGCTGGCGGTATGCCACCACCAACTACGGCCTGCTTTATACGGCGAAGGGGACGGCCTCTTTGCTGGTGCCCGTCGGCAGCCTGGTGCGGGAGCTTACGGGCAGTTGGGAGCCCATCTTCATGCTGGCCATCGCCTTCGACTTCACGGCCGCGCTGCTGGCCCTGCTGGTGCTTAAGCGGGTCCCGGAGCCGGGTCCTCAGGCTGGAGGCGGCTAAAGTGTGGTATAATTATCCTGGATTGAAATCCCGGTGGGGAGGTGTTAAGGGATGGACGTCGGGACTCTTCTGCTGATGGTCGGCCTCGCTTACGCCACGGGTGTCCTCTGGTATGACCTGCTCCCCGGGCGGCTCCCCGAGCGGGTGTGGCGGGTGGCAGCCTATCCTTTCCTGGGCATCTTTGTGGCCCACACCCTGCTTCCGCCGGTGCTGCCCTTTGACCCCGCCTTCGGGGGCCTGAGGCTCATCACTACGGCCGTCGGCTCCCTGGTGGCGGTCGTCGTCGACTGGGTGATCACCCAGCTGCGGCACCCGGCGGTGGTTCCGTCGCCCGAGCCCAGGCTGGCCTAAAGCCCGGTCTACCGCCGGGCAGGGGTGGGTCATTTGGCGGCCGGGAAAACCCCGGCCGCGCCCGGGACCGGCGGGTCGTCCGCTGAGTCGGGCCGTCGGCGAACGGGGCTGCTCCCGCTTTTAGCCGCCGGCCCGGAGTCTTTCCAGCAGGCCGGTCAGGTCTGCCTCGCCGGCGACGGGGCCCATCCACCGCCGAAGGACTCGGCCGGAAGGGTCCACCCGGACGGTGGGCAGGGTGGTCACCCCATAATTGAGGCTTACCCGGCCGTCGGGGTCGAGGCCCAGCGGGTAGCTTAGGCCGTAACGCCGGGCGACGGCCCGTACAGTGTCTTCGCCGTCCTGGACGGCCACCCCGACCAGCATGAGGCCCCCTGCCCGGCAGCGGCCCCAGACCGTCTCCAGCTTGGGGGCCTCGTGCCGCGCAGGGCCCGCACCACGAGGCCCAGAAGTTAACGACCAACGCCTGAGCCCGATATTCGCCCAGTCTGAATCGGCCGCCGTCAAGGGTCTCCAGCTCAAAATTCGGGGCCAGCTCCGCTGAGTTTTCCCTTTCGGCTGACCGCAGAATGTCAGGCCGGCAGCAGGGGAAACCGAGGGCCGGGCCGTCACCCTCGGTAGGGCCGGGGAAGCAGCCGCCCACGGCAAAGGCGAGAATGCCGAGCAGGAAGGCGCGCCTCGGTATCGGCCGGCCCATGGATTACGGCCAGAGGCTCACCCGAAGCCGGGCCTCGGCCAAGGCGGCGGAAAACCCCAGGAGACGGACCCGGGCTGTCAGGCCCGCCGGTAGCCCCTGCCGCCAAGCCTCGGCCGCCTTGGCGTTCGGGAAAAGGTGGACGTATGGGCAAATGTTCCGGGCGATGGAGTCCGGGTCGGGCTTGACCGTGGGGAGGTCAGGGTAGGCTATCACCCAGCCTTCCGGCCAGGGGTCGGGACCCTCCGGCCGCAGCCTGACCCTGAGCCTTTCCCTCATTCCCGGTGGGCGGGCCAAGAGGGTAACCTGCTCGCCGCTTAACAGGGGAAAGTACAGGGCATCCATGGCGCAACGGGCGTAAACCTGAGAACTGTCAGGCCGGATAAGCCGATAACGGGTTGGAACCGGGCTCTGGATAAAAGCGAGTACCTGGTCCTTCGTCCAGGTCATGGCCACCTCCTTCGCTAAGCCGTGGCCACCCGCGGCCGCCGCCGCAAGCTGGACCCGGACTCAGCTGCCGCCCCCGGCGACATCCCGGGTCACCGGGTAGCGGAGTCCCGCCAGGGCCGCCGCCAGCTCGGCCTCGGTTATCCGGGCCGGGTCAAACTCCACCCGAATCCGCCCGGCCGTAATGTCCACCTCAACCCGGCTAACCCCGGGCAAACTTAAAAGCTCATCCCGGATGGCGTCGTCGGCCATAACCGCGCAACAGGCCGCCGCCGAAGCAATTACCGGCCGCTCTTTAAGCTCCGGACTGAGAAAATTAACCACCATTTCAGCCCTCTTCGAGCTTGAGTCCGGCCAGGTCACCCCTAACCTCGGCCTTGGTCACGCCCCCCTGTCTCCGCACCCGCAGTTCCAGCCGGGCCGGTCCGACCCGCAGGCCCGAAAGCTCCAGGTAGCGCACCTGGGGCGGCAGGTGGGGCCTCAGGACGAGCCGCCGGTTCGGGATGTCGGCTTCAAGGCCGAGCAGGGTCCGCAGCCCGAGCATAACGGTCCCGGCCGCCCACGCCTGCGGGCTGGAGGCCGTCGGGTAGGGCACCGGAAAACCCACCTCCTCCCGACCGTAACCGGCAAAGAGTTCGGGGAGCCGGAACGCGGGGAATTCGGCCGCCGCCTCCAGCAGGGCCGCCACCAGCCGGCCGGCTTCGTCCAAGAACCCGCAGCGGCCCAGGCCGGCCGCAACAACCGAAGTATCGTGGGGCCAGACGGACCCGTTATGGTAGCTGAGGGGATTGTAGCCGGCCTCGGCGGTGGCCAGGGTTCGGATGCCCCAGCCGGAAAAAAGCTCCGGAGCGAGGAGCCGGGCGGTCACGGCCCGGGCCTTAGCCTCGTCGGCGATCCCCGACCACAGGAGGTGGCCGGGGTTGGAGGTGACGCTGTCCACCGGCCGCTTGCGGCCGTCCAGGGCTAGGGCATAGTAGCCCCGGTCCGCCAGCCAGAAGTCCCGGTTAAACCGCTCCTTCAGCCGGGCGGCCTGTCGGCGAAGCTCCGCCGCCCGGACGGTTTCACCCAGGGCCGCCAGCAGGTCCGCTGCCCGAAGCTTGGCATCGTAGACGTAGCCCTGGACCTCGCAGAGGGCGATGGGCGGCTCGGCCAGGCGGCCGTCCCGAAACCGGACCGAATCCCACGAGTCCTTCCAGCCCTGGTTCGTCAGGCCACCGGGCGCCCGGCGCCAGTATTCCACGTAGCCGTCCCCGTCCAGGTCGCCGTAGCGGTCAATCCATTCCAGGCCCGGAGCAGATTCGGCTTCAGTTCCCGAACCAGGCCGAGGTCGCCCGTCCATCGGTAGGCCTCCGACAAGACCACGATAAAGAGGGGCGTGGCGTCCACCGTCCCGTAGTAGGGGAACCTCGGGATATGGTCAGCCCGCCCCGCCGGCTGACCGAACCGGACCTCGTGGGGGATTTTGCCCGGCTCCTCGTCCGTCTCGGGGTCCACCTTCGACCCCTGGTACCGGGCTAGGGACTGGAGGACGCCCCGGGCGCAGGCCGGGAGGAACGGGACGGTCTGGTAGGCCGTGATCAAACTGTCCCGGCCGAAGAGGGCCAGAAACCAGGGGATTCCGGCGGCGATGATAAAATCCCCGGCCGAAAGCTGCTCGCCGGTGACCCGCAGGGCCGCCAGGTCCTGTCGGCTCCGCTCGTAGGCCTGCTCGAGCACGTACCAGTCGGTCCGCAAGGCTGGGGCGGCCCTGGCGTAATCCGCCTGGCGCCGGGTTTGCAGGTGGCGGGCCTCCTCCGGGGGGCCCGGGCAGGCGCAGGTGTAGCGGGGGAGCTGGAGACGGCCGTCGGCGGCCAGCTCGTAGTCGACGCAAAGATGCCAGGTGCGGCGGGGGGCGAGGCGGATTTCGAAAACCGCGGCCCGGTTCCCAAGGACGGCCGGGGCCGAAAAACGGATAACGGTGCGGCGGCTGAAATCCGCGCCTTCGAAGCCCAGGCCCAGTTCCAGGCCGTCAGGTCGGCCTTCGGCCACCCAGCGGCCCGGGGGAAAACGGCCCGGCACCCGGAGCTCGACCTGACGTTTGACGTCGAAAACGTGGGCGAAGTCCGCCTCAAAGGTGACCTCCAGGCGGAAGGCCGCCTCGGACTCCCCGTAGTTGGTGATGTCCAGGTCGGCGTGGAGGCCCTCGCCGATCAGATAGCGCCGGATGATCCCAAGGCTGGACCTCGGGGCCCCGGGGAGGGCCGGGTTGGTGAGCAGGTGGACGGTCTCATAAGTGGCGGTGGTCCGGGCGGCCAGCAGGACCGGGGGCAGGCCGTCCAGGCGGAGCTGGCTGCCCGACAGAAAGCGGGTGTCCCGGTCGTAAAGGCCGAAATCGGCCCCCGGCGGGATATCCCCGGTCCCGTCGCAGATTAAAAAAGCCGTGCCCTCACTGATGACGAGCTTCACCGTTCGGCCAGCCCACGGCGGCGGTGCCGGACGGCCGCCGGCCGCCCGCAAACCGCCGACGGAACCCGAGACCCAGTCCCACGGCCGCTAATAGGACGAGGAGGCCGATAACCCACCAGTAGGTCAGAAGCAGGGAGGTAAGGCCCGGGGCAAGGGCAAGGACGGCCAGGACGAGCAGCACCCCGCCGCAGCAGAGGGCATGCAGCATAACGACGGCCCAGTCAGACCCACGCATCAGCTTTAGTATATCACAAAGTCGTAATATATCCCGGCTCAGCCCAGGAGGCCCTCTGTCCCAAAGGCGGTGGGAGGAATTTAAGGTCCTGGGTGACCCCAAACTTAACATAAGTCGCAAGACGACTTATGTTAAGTTTGCCAAGCCTGGCGCAGGTCAGGAATAGCGCCGATTCAACCCCGGCAAAGGTCTTAAGTTCCTG
>DAOTYJ010000180.1:0-38614 GCA_034434875.1 Dehalococcoidia bacterium
CCCCAGACGGCGAGCCCGAGGCCGGCCTGCCGGACCCAGAAATTTCGGTTTAGCAGGAGGATGCCCAGGCCGGCCAGGGCGACGACGGTGGCCGCGGTCGGGTCGGCCCGGTCGGCGGCCCAGGCGGCCATAAGGGCGCCGATGCCGGCCCCCATCGGGCCCTATAATTCTCCCGGGAAAATGGGGTGTTTAAGCGCCTGGTCAGGGCTGGGGTTCGGTATCGGCCTCTTCCTGGCCGTGGCCCCGGGCCGCCGCTGGTGGCAGCGGCTGGTGGGGGTTGGGCTCGTCTGGGCCTTCTTTTTCTTCATCGGCTACTTCTGGCTCGTCGGGGCGGTGGCCCAGTCGACCCAGTTTGCCGAGCTGGGCGGCACCCAGCGCATCGACGAGATCGCTGTCGGGGTGGTCCGCTTCTTCGGCCGGGTCGCCTTCTGGGCCGAGGGACTGGCCGCTCTGGCCGCGGCCGCCGTCGGCCTTTTCTTTAAGAGCCGAGGCGGCGTCCGGCCGGCCCTGCCGGGCCTGGCCCTGCTCTTCGCCCTGCCGCCCGGGTTTCCGCTGATGACCGCCCTGGCAGGCATCCTCACCTACAGTCAATATCTCACCGGAAGCCCCGCCTTTGCCGGGGCCGTCCTTGAGCTTCTCGGGTGGCTCGGTCTGGCCGCCTTAAGCCTGACCGCCGGTTTTATCCTTTCACTCCTTAAGGCTCGATAAGGTCTTTTATCCTTTCGAAGGTGGCGGCCGAAACCAGCCGCAGGTCCCGCAGCTCTTCGATGCGGCTAAAGGGGCCGTTTTTCGTCCGGTGCTCGACGATCCGGGCAGCCGTCACCGGGCCGATCCCCGGCAGGGCCTCCAGCTCGGCGGCGGTGGCCGTGTTGATGCTCACCCGCCCCTGCCCGGCCGGCGCCCGGCGGGGAACGTGGACCTGCATCTCATCCCGCAGCCGAACGGCCAGGTTTATCCGCTCCAGGTCGGCCTCCGGGGTCGGACCCCCGGCCGCCCGGATGGCATCTTCAACCCGGTCGGCCCCGGAGAGCTCGTAGACCCCCGGCCGGGCCACCGCCCCGGAGACGTAAACCTTAACCGGCCGGGGCACCGGGGTCGCCAGCTCCGGGAGGGGCCGGATAAGCCGGGTCAGGGTGGGCCGACCCAGGGCGTAGGCCCCGGCCCCAGTTGCCACCAGGGCCAGCAGCAGGGTGAGAACCGGCCGCCAGTGCCGCCTGATAAAGCCCATCGGTCCCGCCGACCTCTTTTGAGGGCAGGATAACGCCCGCCCGCCGGTTTGTCAAGCCAGGACGGCCATTAGGGCTATAATGTAAACGGGACGTATTTCGGTGGCGAGAACGGTTTTACTCGTCTTTCTCGGTCTGGTCGCCCTCTTTGGCGGGACCTTCCGATGGTCGGCTTGGGCGGCGCAGTCCTGGGTTGCGGTCCTCGAGCTTAAAGGGGTCATCAACCCGGTTTCGGCCCGCTATATCGACCGGGCCCTTACCGAGGCCGAGGAGGGCGGGGCCGCGGCCGCGGTCATCCTCTTAGATACCCCCGGCGGCCTGGAGTCCTCCATGCGGGAGATCGTCCAGCGCATCCTCAACGCCCGAATTCCCGTCATCGTCTACGTTTATCCCCCGGGGGGCCGGGCCGCCTCGGCCGGCGCCTTTATAACCATGGCCGCCCACGTCGCCGCCATGGCCCCGGATACCGCCATCGGCGCCGCCCACCCGGTGGGCATCGGCACCGGCCAGGCGGATAACACCGCCCTCGAGAAGGCCACCAACGACGCCGCCGCCTTCATCCGGTCCCTGGCCCAGCGCCGGGGCCGCAACCCCGACTGGGCCGAGCGGGCCGTCCGGGAGAGCATCTCCAGCAACGCCGACGAGGCCCTCCGGGACCGGGTCGTCGATGTGGTCGCCCCCGACCTCGGGTCGCTCCTTCGCCAGGTGGACGGCCGGGAGGTTCAGCTGGCCGTCGGCCGAACGACCCTCCGCACGGCCGATGCCCGGACCGTAAACCTGGAGATGAACCTGGTGGAGCGGTTCTTCCTGGCCATCACCGACCCCAACGTGGCCTACCTGCTCCTTACCCTGGCGATTTTAGCCATTTACTTTGAGCTGGCAAATCCGGGGGCGGTCCTGCCGGGGGTTATCGGGGGGATCTCCCTCCTCCTCGGCCTGCTGGCCCTGGGAATGCTTCCGGTGAACCTGGTGGGCCTCCTGCTGCTGGCCTTCGCCTTTCTGCTCTTCGTGGCCGAGATCTGGGTCACCAGCCACGGGGTCCTCACCGTCGGGGGGCTCATCTCCCTGGTGCTGGGTTCTTTACTCCTCTTCAACCCCGGCGGGCCCCTCTTTGCCGTCTCCCTGCCCGTTGTCCTGGGGGTTACCCTGACCATGGCCGTGATGATGGCCCTTACCGTTGGGGCCATCATCCGGGGTCAGCGCCGGCGGCCCTATACCGGCCTGGAGGCGCTGGTGGGCCAGGTAGCCACCGCCCGCACCGTCCTCGACCCCACCGGAATGGTTTTTGTTAACGGGGAGCTCTGGGAGGCCCGCAGCCTTAACGGGCGGGTCGAGGCCGGGGAAGAGGTTAAAATCGAAGGGCTGAGCGGCCTCACCCTGCTGGTGAGCCGGTTAAAGCCCCCGGAACAGCCGGCTCCGGCCGAAGGGGTCCCGGAGCCGACCGAAGCCCGAAAGGAGGGGATAAATGCCTAGCGGTACCCTGGGACTGATTATCGGCGCGGTTATCTTTCTGTTTATCTTTATCGTCCTGACGTCGGCGATAAAGATCGTTCAGGAGTACGAGCGGGCCGTCGTCTTCCGGCTGGGACGGCTGGCCGGGGTTCGGGGACCCGGCCTGATCCTCCTGTGGCCCTTCATCGAGTGGGTGAGGGCCAAGGTGGACCTGCGGGTGGTGCCGATGAACGTGCCTCCCCAGGAGGTCATCACCCGGGACAACGTCACCGTGAAGGTCAACGCCGTCGTCTACTTCCGGGTTATCGACCCGGCCGCCGCCGTCCTTAAGGTCCTCGACCACATCCAGGCCACCTCCCAGATCGCCCAGACGACCCTTCGGAGCGTGGTCGGGCAGAGCGAGCTCGACGAACTGCTGGCCCACCGGGAGCGGATAAACGAGCGGCTCCAGCGCATCATCGACGAGCAGACCCTGGCCTGGGGGGTCAAGGTGAGCGTCGTCGAAGTCAAGGACGTGGAGCTTCCGCAGGCGATGCAGCGGGCGATGGCCCGGCAGGCCGAGGCCGAACGGGAGAAGCGGGCCAAGATCATCCACGCCGAGGGCGAGCTTCAGGCCTCCCAGACCCTGGCCGAGGCGGCCCGAATCATCGCCTCCCAGCCGGCGGCCCTCCAGCTCCGCTACCTGCAGACCCTTACGGAGATCGCCAGCGAGCGCAACTCCACCGTAATCTTCCCGATCCCCATCGACCTGATAAGCCCGTTCATTGCGGCCGCCCTGGCCCGCCAGCCGGCGGCGGTAAGCCCGCCCACCGACTAGCGAATCAGGCTTCCGAGGGTGAGGATAAGGCCGAAGACGACGGCGGCGACGGCGGCGATCCGGACGAGCTCCCGCCTTACGTAGGCCTCGATATCTTTAAAATCAATAACCACCGCCGGTTTGGGACCGGGCGGGGCAACGGCCCGCCGGACCGGGGCTGGCTCGGCCGCCGGCAAAGGGTCCGCCACGGCCGTGGGGGCGGCCGCCGCCGGCCGGGCCTTCGGCTTTTTCTTGAGCCGCCGGTGGGGCAGCGTCTTTTTCCGACCCATCGCCAAAAATTATAACCCCCGGAGGGGTTG
Organism: Dehalococcoidia bacterium; assembly: GCA_034434875.1. Classification (GTDB taxonomy): domain Bacteria; phylum Chloroflexota; class Dehalococcoidia; order JAUQQI01; family JAUQQI01; genus JAUQQI01. The sequence continues at coordinate 3,795 of DAOTYJ010000180.1, forward strand.
GTTATAATCGAGGGGAATGCGGGCCGGAGAGATCCGAAAGCGCCTTGAAGCCGAGCGGCAGGCCGCCATCAGTAGCCGCGACCCCCTGGCCATCCGGTTCGCCCTCGACCGGTACGAGGTCTTAACCGCCCTCCTCGCCGACTACGCCGACGACGCCCCGGTCGACCTGGATAAAGTGACCATGCGGGTAAGCCAGGCGGCCAAAGCCCTGGGCTCGACCCCTAACCACGTCCGCCAGCTCATCCGGCAGGGGAAGCTCCAGGCCTTCAAAGCCAACAACGAGTGGCGCATCCCCCTCCGGGCGGTCCTTTAATCTTGCGGCCGGCCCCACGGCCGCGCCCCCGGCGACTGGGCCCCCTAACCTCTCAACGTGCCCTGGGCCGGTGGTCCGGCCATTACGGCGCCGCGCCCGGTAGGTTAAGATATATCCGTCATGGAAAGCACGCTGGCCGAGCCGGGCCGTCGGGTTCGGGTTCAGAAGCTGACCTACGACGGCAAGCCCGGCTACGCCTACACCGCCGAACTCCTTGAGGCCGACGACCGCATCGTCGTCCGGGCGCCCTTCCAGTCGCCCCAGGGCCGGCCCGTCTTTCTGGCCGAAGTGGGTGTTACCCTTGAGGCGGGAGACTCCTGGGTCGAGTATTACTACCGGGACCGCTGGTACAACATTATGAAAATCTTCGACTCGGCCGGCCGGTTGAAGGGCTATTACTGCAACATCTGCCTCCCGGCCGAGTTTGACGGTCAGCAGCTAACCTGGCGGGACCTCACCCTGGACGTCTTTATCTTCCCGAACGGCAGTTATAAGGTGCTGGACGAAGCCGACTTCGAAGCCTCAGACCTATACCCGCCGGAGATCAAGGCCAGGGCCCGGGAGGCCGTCCGGGAGCTCATCGACCGGGCCTCCCGGGGCGAAACCCCCTTCGACGAGCTAAAAGGCGGGGGTTAAAACCCGCCGGCGAACCCCCAGGGCCCATCCGCCTGGGTCCGTTTTACGCCGACTGAGGCCTACGCCGGCTTTGCCGCGGCTTCGGCCTCCGCCGGCCGCCACCGGGTCAGGCCGGCCAGAAGCCAGAAGCCCCCGGCGTAGATCAGCAGGTCGCCGACGCTGTAGGGGCCCCGGACCGGGAAGGGCTCGGGCAGAACCAGGCGGTCGGCCAGGAAGGGCAGAAGGGTCCGGTCGGTGAGGGCCACCGCATTCCCCGACCAGCCCCGGCTCACCAGCTCCTGGTACATCCCCACCCGCCCCAGGGCCCGCAGGGTCTCAGGGTCCACGGGCATGCCCCCGTTTAAAAGGATGACCAGCAGGTTGAGGCCCAGGCCGGCGGCCAGAACCGGCATCCCCGGAGCCCTTCGGTTGGCCCAGATAAAGGGAATAATCAGCCCGTAGGTAAGGAGGTGGCCCGCAAAGACCAGGTCGTGGCGGTCCAGTCCGGGCAGTTCGAAGAAAACCCACTGGAAAATGAGGGCCAGGGGGGCAAGCCAGGCGAGCCGCAGGCGGGCCGTGTTGGAGACCAGCAAGCTCAGCCGGCCCCCGGTGAGGAGGCCGACCAGGATCGCCAGGCCGACGAAGATAAGGGTGCTAAGAAGGGTCCTCACCGACCGCCATCAGCCTGGGTCCGCCCGGCTGGGCCTGGGGCTGGGTTTCGGCTTCGGCCAGCTCCTCGGTGACGATCTTGATGAGGGTGCCGACCACCACCGGGTCGAACTGGTGGCCGGCCTCGGCCGCCAGCCGCCGCAGGGCTTCGTCCACCGGCAGCCCCTTCCGGTAAGGCCGGTCCGAGGTCATGGCGTCGAAGGCGTCGGCCACGGCGATGATGCGGCTTCCCAGGGGAATCTCTTCACCCTTAAGGCCGTCGGGATAGCCCTTGCCGTCGTAGCGCTCGTGGTGGTGGCGGACCAGCTTGGCCCCTCTTCGGAAGAGGGAGAGGTGGTTCAAGATGTCGCTGCCGATGACCGGGTGCCTGGTCATCTCGGCCCATTCTTCGTCGGTCAGGGGCCCGGCCTTGCGCAGAACCGAGTCCCGGACGCCCACCTTGCCGATGTCGTGGAGGCGGGCGGCCTGCACGATAACCCGGATTTCGTCGTCGGTAAGGCCGAGGCGGCGGGCGATCTTTTCGGCGTAGCGGGCTTCCCGCTCCGAGTGGTCGGCGGTCCCACCGTCCCGCTCGTGGAGGACCCTTACCAGGGCGTAGAGGGCCTCTTCGGTCTCGTGCCTGAGCCTGGTGGCGATCTCGAAGCTCTGGCGGATGGCGATGAGGGGGACGATGGTGAGGACCACGCTCAGCGGCTGGGCCTGCCAGAGGATGGCGAAAGCCAGCCCGGTGGGCAGGACGGCGGCGTAGTTGAGCAGGAGCGGCTGGTGGTTGCCCCGCCACACCGTCCAGAAATTCATACCCTCCGAGAGGGCAACTACAGCGGACACCAAAAGGTTAGGAATTAGGGCAAACGCGCCTGCGGCTAGAAGTAATCCTATAGCCTCATGAGTCGAAGATGGAACTTGAGGATAGCCGTCTGAAAAAGCTTCAAAAATCGAATTGCCTACAAAAAAAACGATCGCTTGCATAGATATATTGAACAATATGCGATACCAAATACGCCGTCTCAATAATCCATCAGCCACAAGTAGACTTGTTACAGCTATAGTTAGTGCAAACCTAGGACCCAAAAGTATTAATGAAGCAAAGTATAAACCTCCAGAAACGGTCATGGATGCATTGCCAATGGGAAGTTTAACCACGAAATACTCGGCACAAGACGCGGTCACTAGCAAAATACTAAATGCCAAAAGATCAAACGTACTGCGGCTGGATTGAGAAAGAAAAAATGAGCATAAAATACCTAAAGCATAAATAAGAAATATAAAGAGTCGAGTCTTTAGGGGGTACTTGAACATCGAGCGTAAAGTCTCGACTGGGGTAAGCTGGCGGCCGGTCTCATTTAGTTCAAACTAAATCCGCTCCTGACGGCTTATTTCCGCTAGGTTATCCGTCCCACTTGGGACTGGCGGCGATTGCCGCGATCAGGCTGCCGAGGACCAGGATGGACCAGACGACCTGCCAGTAGAGCGCGCGCCACTTCATAGTCATGTTCCTTTCCGTAGGGTATCGGCCTGTGTTCGGCACCCCTCGCCAGTGGCTCGCGCTTCTCACCGCTATTCTCGGCTTTAAACCGACCGCCAGCTTACATCAGCCGCCGAGTTCACCGGCCGCCAAATAAATGCGGGCCGCGGGGTCCCCGGCCGACCACCACAGCCCTCGACCACCACCCTGGTTAACTCGGCCGCTAGTTTCTACACCGGGCATGTTCATTTTGTCAAGGGTCTTCCGGGCTGAGTGTTAAGATTTTTTTCATAAGTTTCCACAGTTTTATCCATAACCCAAGCATATAACGGGCGGCCTTGCCGGCCGGATACGGTCCGGCGGGCCCCATCCGGTAAAATTGATCGGCGGTTATGTTATCGGCTGACACTTTCCGGCTTGGGGCCATCCTGCTCGTCCTCTGGGTGTGCGGGCCCTGCGGCCCCCTCCTGGACCGCTACTTCGCCGAGCGCTTCCCCGACCACGGCCACCTTCACCCGGTGGGCTACCACGTCCACGGCTTTCAGCTGGCCTACACCCGCCTGCCGTCGGAGGCCCACCGGCTGGCCCTGGGTCCCGACGGGACGATTATGGCCAAGCTTAAGGCCGCCGGAACGCCCGGCCTGGGGCTGGTTCGGCTCCTTAACGTCCCGGCTCCCCTCTTGCCGGACCGGCCCCGGCCCCTGCGGGTCTGGCCGGCCTCTGAACACCGGCCCAACGAGGCCCCGATTTCCCTCCCGGACCCGCCTCCCCGTCCCGAACCCCGGCGCGTCTGACCTTATCAAACCATCCCCGAAAACTTTCAAAGGAGGTGGGTTTCCGTGACCGGATTTAAGGGGTGGAAGCTTCTGGGGATTGGGGCGGCCCTCGTCCTGGGGCTGGGGCTTTTTGCCGGCACCGGCCTGGCCCATGAGCGGCGGGTCGTGGCCGGGAAATATCAGTTCGTGGTGGGCTTTCTTCAGGAGCCGCCCGTTCAGGGCCAGCTCAACGGGGTGGACCTGCGGGTCACCAACATCGAGACCAACCAGCCCGTAACCGGTTTAGAGAAGACTTTAAAGGTCCGGGTCCGGGCCGGGGGCGGGCCGGAAAAGGAGTTCGAGCTTGAGCCCCGGTTTAACATGCCCGGGGCCTACGCCGCCTACTTTATACCCGGCCGGCCCGGGGGCTATGTCTTCACCTTCGTCGGAACCATCGACGGCCAGCCCATCAACGAGACCTTCCAGTCGGGACCCGGCCGGTTTGAGGATGTGGCCCCGCTGGAAGAGCTTACCTTCCCGCCTGTAAAGGCCCTCGACCCGACCCAGGTGGAGCAGACGGCCTCGGAGCTTGGGCGCCGCATCTCGGACCTGGAGGCCGCCGGGGGCCGCCTGACGGCCCTGGCCGCGGCCGGGGCCGTTCTGGGCCTGGTGGGAACGGGCCTCGGCCTGGCCGGCCTCCTGGGGTTGGGCCGGAGGGGCTGAGGCGAATGCTCCTCGGCGTGGTTCTGCGCCTGGCGACTGGGGGGCCGGCATCCCCGGCCCCCCTCCACGCCGAGGGTTTCTCCTGGGATGAGGCCCTGATTTTCGGCTTCGTGGCCCTCATCGTCATCGGGGCCGGGGTCCTCATCTTCGGCCGGGGGGAGGATGACGATGAGACGGCGGGTTAGCCTGCTTTTGGCGGCCGCCCTGCTGGCCCTGCTTCCGGCCGGCCTGGCCTTCGCCCACGCCAACCTTATCCGGTCGGAGCCCCGGGCCGGGGCCCGCCTCGACGAGCCCCCTTCGGAGATTCGCCTCTGGTTTTCGGAGCCCATCGAGCCGGCGTATACCCAGGTCCGCCTCCTCGACAGCTCCGGCCGGCCCGTCCCTACCGGCCAGCTGAGGGTTTTACCGGGGGACGGCACGGCCCTGGCCGTTCCGGTGGGACCGGGCCTGGGCCAGGGCATCTACACGGTGGCCTGGCAGACCCTCTCCCGGGTGGACGGCCACATCACCCAGGGGTCCTTCAGCTTCGGGGTGGGTGTCACCCCGCCCCCCGCCGGCCCCGAAACCGGGGCGGCCGGGAATCCCCTCGAGGGGCTCCTTCGGGCGGCTGTGTTCGTCCTGGCCGCCTGGCTGGTGGGCGGGGCCATTTTCTGGCTGCTGGTCCACCGGTCGGACTGGGCCGAAACCTGGACCCTGATGGGGGCCCTTGGCCTCCAGCTTGGGGTCCTTCTCTGGACCCTGGGCTGGGGGTTTGCCGCCGGACCCGAGCGCCTCTTTGACACCCTCTTTAATACCCAGCTGGGCCGGATTTTCATCGTCCGCAACGTCTTTGCCCTCGGCCTGGTCCTTTCTACCCTCTGGGGACCCCCGGCCCGGCTGGGCGTCGGGGTGGCCTTCCTGGGCACGCTGAGCCTCGGCTCCCACGCCGCCGCCACGGCCGACCCCCTGGCCGTCCCCCTGGACTGGCTCCACCTCGTCGGGGCGGCGGCCTGGGCCGGCGGCCTCATGCGGCTGGCGGGCCTGGCCTGGCTTAACCGGGGCCAGAAGGTGGATTGGGCCGGGGTTGTGGGGCGCTTCTCGAACCTGGCGATGGTTTCGGTGGTGCTCATCGGCCTGACGGGCCTTTACCGCTCCTGGCAGGAGCTCGGGGAGCCCTCGGCCCTGGTCGAGGCGGCCTGGGGCCGGCTGCTCCTGGGCAAGACGGTTGCGGCCGGCCTGGCCCTCCTGCTCGGGGGCTTTCACCTGCTCCGCTGGCGGCTGGGGCGGGGCGAACCCGGGGGGCTGGTCCGGCGGAGCCTGGCGGCCGAGGCCGCCCTGCTGGTTGGGGCGCTGGCCATAAGCGGGCCCCTCACCTTTACCCCGCCGGCCCGGAGCGAGCTTTTGAGCCGCCCGGTGGTGTTGACCGGTCAGGCCGGGGAGTGGGCCTTCGAGCTGGAAATCCGGCCGGGCCGGGTCGGGGACAACGACATCGTCCTGCGGGTGCGGCCCCCACGGCCCGACGCCCGGGTTCAGGCGGTGTTTGTCCGGTTCCGGATGACCGACCACGAGATGGGCGAGGTGGAGGAGGTCCTGGACCCGGGCGGGCCCAACGAGTTTTCGGCCCAGACCTCCCAGCTCTCGATGGTGGGCAACTGGGAGGCCAGGGTCATCATCCGGCCGGAAGGGGACTACGACCGGATGGGCCGGGTTTCCTTCCGGGTGAGGGAGCCGGCCCTGCCCACGGCGCCGGGACCGCCCGCCCCGGCCTGGGTCCTGGCCGCCGGGGCCCTCTGGGCGGCGGGCCTTTTGACCATCATAGTCTCCCTCCTGGAGGCCCGGGGTGGAACGGAGCGGCAGGCCCTGGCCGGCCTGCTTCTGATTCTGGCCGGCTCGGTGGTGTTTTTCTACTTTGCCAACCGGACCGAGGCCGGCGTCCTGGGCCTGGGGGAGCCGGTGCCGACGGTCAACCCCATTCCGGCCGACGAAGCCTCCCTGGCCCGGGGCAAGGCCCTCTACCAGGCCTACTGCGTCTCCTGCCACGGCACCCAGGGGCGGGGCGACGGCCCGGCCGCGGCCTCCCTGCCGGTGCCCCCGGCCGACCTTACGGTCCACGCCCCGGCCCACACCGACGGGGAGCTTTTCCGGTTCATCGCCAACGGCCTGGGGGGCACCCCCATGCCCGCCTTTAAGGACACCCTGAGCCGGGAAGATATCTGGCACCTGGTCAACTATATCAAGAGCCTTGGGCAGTTCGAAACCAGCTACCGACCGGCCGGGGCTTTGCAGTTATCCCCGGAGCCGCTGGCAGATAAGCCCTAGGCCCAGGGCTTTTCCGTCTTCGGCGCCAACGACGTGCCATCAAAGGGTGTTAGGGCCCGGCCTTTACAACCAAAGTATAGCTCATATGATAGCAATATCCAGGCCGGGGAAGCTGGTGGGGGGCCCGGCTTCTGGGCTAAAATCAGGCTGAATCCGGCAGGAGGAGCCCTTTCCGCCATGGCCCAGACCTTCGACCCGGTAACCTTAGAGGTGCTCTGGAACCGCCTCATCGCCGTGGTGAACGAGCAGGCCGCGGCCCTCATCCGAACCTCCTTCACCAGCATCGTCCGGGAATCGGGGGACCTTTCGGCCTGCATCTTCGACGTCCGGGGCAACCTCCTCGCCCAGGCGGTGACCGGAACCCCCGGCCACATCAACCCGATGCAGGCGGCCATGCTCCACTTCCTCCGGGCCTTCCCGCCCGAAACCCTCGAGCCGGGGGATGTGCTGATAACCAACAACCCTTGGCAGACGGCCGGCCACCTGAACGATTTTACGGTCGTCACCCCGATTTTCCGCCGGGGCGAGCTGGTGGCCTTTATCGGCAACATCTGCCACGCCCTCGACATCGGGGGCCGGATTCTGGGGGCCGACGCCCGGGAGGTTTACGAGGAGGGCCTGCACATCCCCATCTCCAAGCTCTACCGCCGGGGCGAGCCCGACCAGACCCTCCTCAGGGTGATCGAGGCCAACGTCCGGACGCCCCGGGAAGTCATCGGCGACCTCCACGCCCAGATGGTCTCGAACGAGGTCGGCGGCTACCGGCTGCTGGAGATGATGGACGAGTTCGGCCTCGAAAGCCTCGAGCCCCTGGCCGACGAGATTCTGACCCGGTCGGAGCAGGCGATGCGGGCGGCCATTGCGGCCGTGCCCCCGGGAAGCTACGAGGCCGACGGCTGGTCGGACGGCTTCGACGAGCCCGTCTATCTCAAGGTGAGGCTGGAGTTCCGGGGCGATTCGGTCTTTGTGGACTACACCGGCTCCTCGCCCCAGAGTCCCTACGGCATAAACGTAGTGATGAACTACACCCACGCCTACACCACCTATGCCCTCAAGTGCGCCCTCTGCCCCGAGGTGCCCAACAACGCCGGAAGCTTCCGGCCCCTGGAAGTTTACGCCCCGCCCGGCTGCATCCTGAACGCCCAGCCCCCGGCCCCGGTGGCGGCCCGCCACATCATCGGCCACCTCCTGCCCCATATCATCTTCCGGGCCCTCAGCCAGGCCGTCCCCGACCGGGTGATGGCCGAGGGGGCGGGCAACATCTGGAACGTCCAGACGGCCGGCTGGGACCCCCGCCGCGGCCGGCCGTATACTTACGTTTTCTTCACGGCCGGGGGGACCGGGGCCCGGCCGAACAAGGACGGCCTTTCCAATACGGCCTTCCCCAGCGGCATCATGGGGGTGCCCACCGAGGTGGTCGAGAGCCTTTCCCCCATCCTCATCCGGCGCAAGGAGGTCCGGACCGATTCGGGCGGGCCCGGCCGGTTCCGGGGCGGCCTGGGCCAGGAGATCTGCCTTACCGTCCGGACCGACCGGCCCTGGATGCTCTCGTGCATGTACGACCGGACCCGGTTCGCCCCCCGGGGCCTCTTCGGCGGCCTGGAGGGGGCCCGGGGGGAGGTGGTGGTGTCCGACGGCCGCCGCCCCCACTCCAAAGAACGCCTTATGCTGGAGCCCGGGGCGGAGGTCACCCTGCGCCTGCCGGGCGGGGGCGGCTACGGCCACCCCTTTGACCGGGAGCCGGAGCGGGTCCTGGCCGACGTTATCGACGGCTACGTTTCGCCGGAGGCCGCCCGGACGGCTTACGGGGTCGTTGTCAACCCCGAAACGATGCGGCTGGACCCCGAGGCAACAGAAAGGCTGCGGGCGGCCGCCAGGCCGGACGGCCGGCCGTAAGGCGGCCCAAGGGCCGGCCCGGCAATTTGGCGATTTTGACAGGATTACCCGGCACGCTTTTTAAGCTATAATTAGCCAGCAAAAGGTAGGGGGTTATTTTAACCAAGGAGGGCAGAGATGGTCCGGCGGGTAAGCAGACGGGAATTTAACCTCGGCCTGGCAGGCCTGGTCGGCGGGCTGGCGGTGGGCTGCGCCCAGACGGGCACCCCGGCCCCGGCCGTCGGCCAGCAGCCGGCCCAGCCGACCTTTCCGAAGGAGGTCAAAATCGGGGCGATCTACCCCCTCACCGGCCCGGCCGCCAGCTCGGGCCTGGACGGCCGCTACGGCATCGAGCTGGCCGTGGAGATCGTCAACGGCAAGTACGACCTCAACCTGCCCCTGGCCCGGGAGGAGGGCCTGCCCAACCTGGGCGGGGCCAAAATTACGGTGGTCTGGGCCGATAGCCAGGGCTCGCCCGAAAAGGGCCAGGCCGAGGCCGAGCGGCTCATCACCCAGGAGAAGGTGGTGGCCCTCACCGGCGCCTACCACAGCTCGGTTACGGCCACCGCCTCCCAGGTGGCCGAGCGCCTGGGTGTCCCATACGTCAACTTTGAGTCGTCGTCGCCCAGCCTCACCGAGCGGGGTTTCAAGTGGTTCTTCCGAACCGGTCCCCACGACGCCACCTTCGGCAAGAATCTCTTCGACATGCTCCGAGACCTCGAAAGGGTCAAGGGCATTAAGGTCCGGACCATCGGCATCGTCAACGAGAATACTCTTTACGGCACCGACGCCAGCAAAATTACCAAGCAGTACGCCCAGGAGTACGGCTATCAGGTGGTTGTGGACATCGCCTACCCGGCCAACACCTCTGACGTAACCAGCGAGGTCCAGCGCATCAAGGCCGCCAACCCCGACGTCCTTTTCCAGGTCTCGTATACGTCGGATTTAATCTTATTTATCCGGACCTATAAACAGCTCGACTACACGCCCCAGATGATCCTAGGCTACGGGGCCGGCTTCGTCGACCCCCAGTACACCAAGACCCTGGGCAAGGACGCCGACTACGCCATCACCCGGGCCGCCTGGTCGGCGGATATCACCCAGAAGCGGCCGGCCGCCAAGGTGATCGCCGACATGTTCCAGCAGCGCTTCGGCCAGCCCATGACCGAAAACTCGGCCCGCTCCTTCACCGGGATGCTGGTCCTGGCCGATGCCATAAACCGGGCAAAATCCCTGGAGGCCGAGGCCATCCGCCAGGCCCTGCTGGCCACCAACATCCCCGGCGACCAGACCGTCATGCCCTGGCAGGGGGTGAAATTCGACGAAAAGACCCATCAAAATATTTACGCCCAGGGGGTAAACCTTCAGATCATCGGCGGCCAGTACTACACCGTCTGGCCCTTCGACCTGGCCACCCGGGAGATCGTCTGGCCGATGCCCAGGTGGAGTCAGCGGCAGTAGGCCCCCGATGACGGCCGAGCTTTTAGTTCAGGTCGTCGTAAGCGGCCTTTTAATCGGCTTCGTCTTTGCCCTCATCTCGGTGGGCCTCACCCTGATCTTCGGGGTGATGGATATCGTCAACTTCGCCCACGGGGAATTTTTGATGCTGGCCATGTTTGCGGCCTTCTGGCTCTATGCCCTCTTCGGCGTTGACCCGGTCTTCTCCGTCCTGGTCTGCGGGCCGCTCCTCTTTACCGTCGGGGTTCTGACCCATAAAATCCTCATCCGGCACATTCTTAACGCCCCGATGCTGGCCCAGATCTTCTGCACCTTCGGCCTTTCGGTCTTTTTAAAGAGCCTGGCCCAATTTCTCTGGGGCCCCAACTTCAGGTCAATTACCGAGCCCCTGCTGGGCGGACGGGTGGAAATCTTCGGGGTCTTCTTCGGCCTGCCCCAGGTGGCGGCCGCCTTGGGGGCCGTCCTGGCAACGGGGGCCGTCTATCTTCTGATTTACCGGACGGAGCTGGGCCGGGCCCTCCAGGCCACCTCCGAAGATAAGGAGACGGCCGCCCTGATGGGCATCGACACCGAAAAGATGTTCACCTTAGCCTGGGGCATCGGGGCGGCCTGCGTCGGGGTGGCCGGGGCCCTGCTCTCGATGTTTTATTACATCTACCCGGAGGTCGGGGCGGTCTTTGCCCTCACTTCGTACGTGGTTGTTGCCCTGGGCGGATTCGGCAGCGTGACCGGGGCGCTCATCGGCGGCCTCATCATCGGCCTGGTCCAGGTCGTGGCCGGCTTTATAACCCCGGCCTTTAAGATGGTCGTCGTCTACCTGGTCTATATGGGCGTCATCCTCTGGCGGCCGCAGGGCCTCTTCGGCCGATGGTGAGGGGCAGGCTCCTTCCGGCGGCAGGCCTCGGGGTTCTTCTCGTCGGGCTTATTTTCTTCCCCCTGGTGGTTACCCTGCCTTACCCCCAGCACGTGATGATTTTGATCTTTCTTTACGCCATGATGGGCCTGGCCTGGAACATCATCGGCGGCTACGCCGGCCAGGTCTCCCTGGGCGATGCCACCTACTTCGGCATCGGGGCCTACACCACGGTTATCCTCCTGCGGGACCTGGGCCTGAGCCCCTGGGTGGGGATGCTGGTGGGGGCCGTCAACGCGGTCGTCGTCTCGGTGATTCTGGGCTACCCGTGCTTCCGGGTCCGGGGCCACTACTTTGCCATCGCCACCATCGCCCTGAACGAGATCGTCGCAACCATCTTCACCAACTGGGAATACGTGGGCGGGGCCGTCGGCATCTACGTGCCGATTCTCCCCGAAAGTTTTATTAACCTGCAGTTCCACCGCTCAAAAGCCCCGTATTATTACATTGCCCTGGGCATGCTCATCGGGGTGATTTTGCTCAACGTCTGGGTCGGGCGCAGCCGGCTCGGGTATTACTTCCGGGCCATCCGGGCCGACCAGGATGCCGCCCGGTCGCTGGGCATCGATATCACCCGGTATAAGATGATTGCGTACGCCATGACGGCCGCCCTCACGTCCCTGGGCGGCTCGTTTTACTCCATGTACGTCCTTTATATCGACCCGACCAGCGTCTTCGCCTTCTCCATCTCATTACTGGTCGTCCTGGTGGCGGTCCTCGGGGGCGTTGGCACCGTCGCCGGGCCAATCATCGGCTCGGTTATCCTCATAAGCCTTTCGGAGGGGACCCGGGTCCTGCTGGGCGGGACCGGCCGGGCCCTGGACGTGGCCATCTACGGCCTGCTGGTGATGGCCATATCGGTCCTTCAGCCCTACGGAATCGTTGCCTGGGTCAGGAGCCTGCGCCGGCCGAGGAAACCCAGGGAGGTTAAAGTTGCCGGACCCGCTGCTTGAAGTCGAAGGCCTCTCCAAGCGGTTCGGGGGCCTGCTGGCCAACCAGGACGTGACGTTTGCCATTTACCCCGGCGAGGTCGTCGGCCTGATCGGCCCGAACGGCGCCGGCAAAACCACCCTCTTTAACTGCATAACCGGGTTCTACCGGCCCGACGGCGGCCGCGTCCGGTTCGAGGGGGTCGACATCACCGGCTGGCCGCCGGATAAGATCTGCCGGGCCGGGATCGCCCGCACCTTCCAGGTGGTGCGGGTTTTCCGGGGGCTTACGGCCTTCGAGAACGTCATGGTCGGTGCCCTTCTGCGCCACCCCAACCCCAGCCGGGCAGCCGAAGTTGCCCGGAAGATTCTGGACCTTACCGGCCTCTCGGCCCACGCGGATGAGCTGGTCGACGGACTGCCCATCGCCCTCAAAAAGCGGGTTGAAATGGCCCGGTCGCTGGCCACCGGCCCGAAGCTTCTCCTCCTGGACGAGGTGATGGCCGGCCTCAATCCCAGGGAGCGGCAGGCGGCGGTGGAGCTGGTCCGGCGGGTTCGGAGCGAGCTCGGGGTCACGGTCCTCATGGTGGAGCACGTGATGGAGGTGGTGATGCCCCTCTCGGACCGGGTTATCGTCCTGGATTTCGGGGTCAAGATCGCCGAAGGTCGGCCCCAGGAAATCATAAACAACCCTGAGGTGATAAAGGCCTACCTTGGAGAACGTTACGCTGCGCGTTTCGGACGTCTGGGCGGGGTATGAGGGGAGCCTGGCCCTCTTCGGTATAAGCCTAGAGGTCCGGACCGGACAGGTCGTGGCCCTGGTCGGGGCTAACGGGGCCGGCAAAACCACAACCCTGCGGGCCATCTCGGGGCTGGTCCGGCCCGAGGCCGGGCAGGTGGTCTTTGAGGGCCGGCGGATCGACGGCCTCAAACCCCACCAGATCACTACCCTGGGCATTGCGCACGTGCCGGAAGGCCGGCGGGTCTTCGGCCGGCTCTCGGTTCTGGACAATCTCCAGCTGGGCGCCTACGTCCGCCGGGACCCGGCCGAGCGCCGGCGGAACTTGGAGCGGGTCTTTGGGCTCTTTCCCGTCCTTTATGAGCGTAAAAATCAGCCGGCGGGGACCTTAAGCGGGGGCGAGCAGCAGATGCTGGCCATCGGCCGGGGGCTGATGCTTAGCCCAAAACTTTTGATGCTGGACGAGCCCTCTTTGGGGCTTTCGCCCAAGCTGGTGGACCGGATCTTTGATGCCGTAGCCGAAATCAAAAGCCAGGGGACGACGGTGCTTTTGGTGGAGCAGAACCTGGTCGAGGCTTTAGAGCTGGCCGACTACGGCTACGTGCTTCAGACGGGCCGGGTGGTCCTGGAAGGCCCCGGCCCAAAGCTCCTCCAAAATGAGCTCATCCGCTCCGCCTACCTCGGCCTCTAAAGGCCGGCCCAGGCCCGGAACAGCTCCCCGATTGCCGAAAAATCCTTCGGCCCGTAGCCCGAGGCCGCCGCGACCAGATAAAACTGCCGGGCCAGGGCGCTGGTAGGGGCCGGGACCTTCGCCCCCTCGGCCAGCCGCAAGAAGTTGCCCACGTCTTTGGCCATAAGCTCGGTGGTAAAGCCCGGGGCAAAATCCCGGCCGCCGGGCGACTCGGGCAGGAGGCCCGCCACCGGGGGCCGTGATTCCACCGCCGGGCATCGGCCGCTGCTCACCATAATCACCTGGCGGAGGAGGGCAGGGTCGGCCCCGAGCTTCCGGCCGACGGTGAAGGCCTCGGCCGCCGCCAGCATCTGTACGGCCGAGATGAGGTTGTTGCACAGCTTAAACACCTGCCCCATCCCCACCGGCCCCACGTGGAAGATGTGCCGCCCCAGAACCTCAAAGACGGGCCGGACCCGCCCGAAGACCGCCCCATCGCCCCCGACCATTATGGTCAGGGTGGCCTGCTCGGCCCCGACATCCCCGCCTGAAACCGGCGCATCCAGAAAGTCGGCCCCGGCCAGGGCGGCTTCCCGGGCCAGGGTCCGGGCGGTATCCGGGTGGTTGGTGCCCATGTCGACCAGGATGCTTCCCGGCCGAAGGCTCCGGCAGACCCCCTCGGGGCCGGTGCAGACCCCGAGCACCTCGGGGTCCCCCGGAAGCATGGTGATAACCAGGTCGCAGGCCCGGGCGAGGGCGGCCGGCCCCGGGGCGGGCTCGGCCCCGGCCTCCACCAGCGGGGCCATCGCCTCGGGCAGCCGGTCGTAGACGGCGAGCCGGTAGCCGGCCCGCAGAAGGTTGCGGGCCATAGGCCGACCCATCCGGCCCAGGCCGATAAACCCGACCCGCTCAAAGCCCACGGCTATCAGCCCCCTTCAGTCGCCGGCAACGGCGGTGCGGCCCATCCCCACCGGCGTCCGCCACTCCGGGAAGCGGCCGTCGATGCCCCGGACGACATCGTGGTAAAGCTGCTGGAGCCGGCGGGTGACCGGCCCCACCTGCCCGTCCCCTACGGGGAAACGGTCCACCGACGCGATGGGTGTGACCTCGGCCGCCGTTCCGCAGAAGAACGCCTCGTCGCAGATATAAAGTTCTGTCCGGTCCACCTCCCGCTCCACCACCGGCACCCCGAGCGCCTCCCTTAAGAGGATAATCAGGGTTGCCCGGGTTATGCTCTCCAGGATGGAGGCGGTGACCGGGGGGGTAAAGGCCACCCCGTCGCGGATTATAAACAGGCAGGCCCCGGGGCCTTCGGCCACCTTGCCGGCGGCGTTAAGGATAACGGCCCCGTCGTAGCCGTCGGCCTGGGCCTCCCGGGTGGCCAGCCGACTGTTCCAGTAGTTGGGGACGGCCTTAATCCGCGGGGGCATGGCGTTGTCGCTGATGCGGACCCAGGAGCTTACGCAGACGTTTATCCGGTAATCCGTAAGGAGGTGGGACTCGAAGGGCCGAAGGGTGATGTAAAGGCTGGTTGCCACCTCATCGGCCCGGCTGAAGGCCCGACCCGAGCCGGCCGGGTAGGCGACGGGCTGGATGTAAGTGTCGTCCTGGCGGTTGTTGGCCCGGAGCAGGTCGAGGACGGCCTGCCCCAGCTCCGCCTCCGACCAGCGGGGCTTGAGGCCGGCCATCTTCATCGACTGGCCCAGCCGGCGCAGGTGCTCCTTCAGGCGGAAGACGTATAGCTCGCCCGTATGGGGGTTTTTATAGGCTTTAATGCCCTCAAAAACGGCCCCGATGGCCGACCAGTGGGCCTGGGTGACGTGGATGGTAGCCTGGTCCCAGGGGACGAGGCGACCGTCCCACCAGATGTAATCGGGGCGCTGTTCCTGCGTCACCGGGTCCTCCTTGCCGGGCTGTTTATCTAAGTATAAACCACCGGGGCCGGCCCGGAGCCGCCGGCCGCCCGCCAGGCAGAGCTTTCCGGTTGACCCGTTGGAAACATGCGCCAGGTCGCCGCCAACCATTCTGTAGGGGCCCAGGGGGTGGGTGTTCCCCTTATGGTATGTAGTTGGGCCGGGGTGTGGGTTATGGTCTTGGCGCGCCGCCGAGTTCGAAGATGGCCCGGCCGTCCGCCGAGCGGAGTCCGGCCCGGGCCGAGCTTATCGAGGGCGAAATCGTCGAGATGGCCCCATCGGCCCAGGCCACGCCGCCTGCGTCGGCAGGCTCAACGCCCTTCTCGTCCCGCCGGTCGGCGGCCGGGCCGTCGTACGGGTTCAGAATCCGGTGCACCTGGGCGGGCGCTGGGAGCCACGGCCTGACCTGGCCCTGGCTCGGCCCCGGGCCGATTATTACGCCGGCGGCCACCCGGGACCCGACGATATCTTGCTCCTCATCGAGGTCGCCGAAACCCGGGCCGACTAGGACCGGAGAGGTAAGATCCCCCCTCTACGGCCGCGACGGGGTGGGGAGGCCTGGCCGGCGGACCTGGGGTCGGGGTAGGCGGAGGTCTATCGCCGACCCGGCCCCCAGGGGTACCAGGAAAGGCGGGTCGTTCGGGGGTCCGAAAGGCCTTCGTCCCTGGCCCTCCCCGGGGACCGGCTCCGGGCGGGGTTATAATTAGAGGCGGCGGACCGCCGCCCAAAAAAGCAAACCTTCAACCCGCAAACGGAGCAGCGACCGATGACAATCCTCCTGCTGGTGGGAACCCGCAACGGCGGCTTTATCATCCGCAGTTCGGACCGCAGATCCTGGGAGGTCACCGACCACTTCTTCGAGAGCTGGTCCATTCAGCACGTGACCTACGACCGGCGGGACGGCTCCATCTACGCGGCCGTGAACTCCCACATCTACGGGCCCATGGTCGCCCGCAGTACGGACCAGGGCAAAACCTGGGTTCATTCCAGCACCGGCCTCACCTACGGGGAGGGCGCCCGGGTCCGGGTCAAGCAGGTCTGGCAAATCTGTCCTGGCCCCCCTTCCCGTCCCGGCGAGCTCTGGGCCGGGGTGGAAGACGCCGGCCTTTTCCGAAGCCGCAACCAGGGCCAGACCTGGGAGCACGTGGAAAGCCTGCGCCGCCACCCCACCGTCTCGGAATGGGAGCCGTCCGGCGGGGGGCTCATTCTGGCCAACGTCCTCATTGACCCCGACGACCCGGACCGGATCTGGGTCGGGGTCGGGGCCGGGGGAGTTTACCGCTCCGACGACGGCGGCCAGACCTGGAAGGTCCTCAACCGGGGCATACCCGCCCCCTGGAAGCCCAACCCGATGCCCGAGGCGGGCCAGTGCGTCCATAAGCTCCGGCTCGCCCCTAAACCCGGTCGGCTTTACCACCAAAACCACGTGGGCATGTACCGGTCGGACGACTACGGGGAGACCTGGGTAGATATCGGGGCCAACGGCCTGCCGTCCAGCTTCGGCTTTGCCGTCGCCGTCCATCCCCGGGACCCGGATACGGCCTACTTTGTGCCCCACATCAGCGACGACCGCCGCTACGTGCCCGAGGCCGCCATGGCCGTCTGGCGGACCCGGGATGCCGGGGCCACCTGGCAGAAGCTGACTGACGGCCTGCCCCAGCGCCACGCCTACCTGACCGTCCTCCGGGACGGCCTGGCCACCGACACCCTGGAGCCGGCCGGGGTCTACGCCGGCACCACCACCGGCCACGTCTTCGCCAGCGCCGACGAAGGGGATACCTGGCAGCTCATCGTCTCCTTCCTGCCGCCCATAAATTCGGTCGAAGCTGTGGTCCTCTAATGGCCGCCCGGGTCTACCTGCCGGCCCAGCTCGCCCGCCTCTACCAGATTCGGCCGCCCCTGGAGGTGAATGGGGCCCGGGTCCGGGACCTTATCGCCGAACTGGACCGCCTTTACCCGGGCATAAAGGACCGGCTCACCGAAGGCCGGACTTTAAGGCCGTATATTCTGGTCTTTGTCAACCGGGAGCCGGCCGATCTAGACACCCCGGTTCCCCCCGACGCCGAGGTCCGGTTTGTGGCCGCGGTGGCGGGGGGCTGAAGGACTGGCTAAAATCTTAAAACTTCTTTAAGTTTCTTTAAGTGGAGTGGTCGCCGTGAATGGGGTTCGCATCGATGCCGACGAGCTCCGCCGGTTCACGGCCGAGGTCTTCCGCCGGGTCGGCCTCGAGGCCGAAGATGCCGAAATTGCGGCCGACGTCCTGGTGGCGGCCGACCTTCGGGGGGTGGATTCCCACGGGGTCGCCCACCTGGAGCGCTGGTACGTCCGCCGGATCCAGGAGGGGGTCATCGACCCGAAGGCGAAAATCCGGGTCATCAGCGAGGCCCCGGCGGCGGCCCTCCTCGACGGGGGGCGGGGGCTGGGGATGGTGGTGGCTTACCGGGCCATGGCGTATTGCATTGAGAAGGCCCGGACCGCCGGGGCGGCAGTGGTCGCCGTCCGCAACAGCAACCATTTCGGGATGGCGGCCTACTACTCGATGATGGCCCTCCGGGAGGGGATGGTTGGGCTGGCCATGACCAACGCCACCCCCATCGTCGTCCCCACCTTCGGCCGGAAAGGGGCGGTGGGCACCAATCCCATCAGCCTGGCCGCCCCGACCGGCCGGGAGCGGCCTTTCGTCCTGGATATGGCCACCAGCGTCGTGGCCCACGGCAAGCTGGAGGTGGCCGCCCGGCGGGGCCGGAAGATCCCCTTGGGCTGGGCCCTGGGCCGGGACGGGAAACCCACCGACGACCCGGTGGAGGCGATGGAGGTTCGGGCCCTCCTTCCCCTGGGCAGCACCCCGGAGCTGAGTAGCCACAAGGGCTACGGCCTCGCTTTCATGGTGGATATTCTGTGCGGGGTCCTCTCCGGGGGCGGCTACTGCCTGCAGGTGGGCCCGGGGGGAAGGGGCCCCAGCCACTTTTTCGGGGCCATCCGCATCGACCTGCTCCGGCCCCTGGAAGAGTTCCGGGAGATGCTCGACGAGGAGATCCGGGCTATCCGGGCCCTGCCCAAGGCCCCCGGCCACGACCGGATTTACATCCCGGGGGAACCGGAGTTCGAAACCGAGGAGGCCCGCCGGCGGGAGGGCATCCCCCTCGACCCGCCCGTGGCCGAATCCCTGCGCCGCCTCGCCGACGAATTCGGCATTGAGTTAAGGTTTAAGAATTGATAGGCTGGCAGGTCGGGCAAAAATAGGTGCTCCGACCCCCAACCCGAATCCGCCGGATAGGGATGCCGCACCGGCGGCAGGGCTGGTTCTCCCGGCCGTGAACCATGGGAAGGCCCTCGCTACGGGCCGCCCGGTCGCCGATAACCGGGGCCGCCCCCTCGGCCACCGCCCGGCTTAAGACTTGGGGCACGGCCGCCGCCAGCGCCCCGATTTCGGCTCGGCTCAAGGTGGCCGCCGGCCTTAAGGGGTGGATTCCGGCCGCAAAGAGGGCCTCGTCGGCGTAGATATTTCCCAGGCCGGCAATGACCCCCTGGTCGAGCAGGACGGCCTTGATGGGCGCCCTGGGCCGGCGGCGGAAAATCCGCTCGAGGCGTTCCACATCCAGGGGCTCCCGCAGGCCGTCGGGGCCGAGGCCGAACTCCCGCAGAAACCCTTCAACTTCTCCGGCGGGCATCAGGGTGAGGCGGGCAAACTGCCTGATATCCGTTAAATAAACGACGCTGCCGTCGTCCAGGCGAAAGACAACGTGGGTGGCCCGGTGGGGCAGGGGCACCCCGGGCCGGGGCGCCCAGTGGCCGCCCCGGGCCAGCTCCCGCCCGTCCGGGCCGACCACCACCATCTGGCCGGCCAGCTTAAGGTGAACGGCCAGCACCAGCCCGCCCGAAAGCCCCCAGAGGAGGAACTTGCCCCGCCGGTCCACGGCCTCGATGCGGCGGCCCACCAGAAGTTCCCGCATCCGCCCGACGGGGTCGTCCGGCCCGGCCGCCTCAATCCCCCGCAGGCGGCAAAGCTTGGGCTTGCGGCACTCAAAGGCAACGATAACCCGGCCGGGCAGGACCCGCCCGAGCTGGCGGCAGAGGAGCTCGACTTCGGGAAGTTCGGGCATCGTCTAACCCGCCCGGCCGAGCTTTACCCGCCGCCAGTGATAAAGATACTCCTGGGCCCAGCCGGCAAAGGGGCCGAACCTCTCCCGGTAAAGCCGGGAGACCAGCCGGTAGGTCGCCGGGGTTAAGGTCCGGGCCGGAATGGCCGGTCCGAAAAGCTCCCGGGCCAGGGCCCAGATGTGGGTGTCCACCGGGACGGCCTCGTCAAACCGGAGGCCGAAAAGGCAGACGCAGTCGGCGATTTTCGGGCCGACCCCGGGCAAGGTCATCAGGTCGGCCCAGGCCTCTTCGTACGGTTTTTCGGTCAGGCTTTCAAGCCAGCCCTCGCCCCTGGCCAGCAGGGCCCCCGCCACCCGCTTGAGATTTTCCAGCCGCCAGCCGGCCCCGGTTTCGGCCGCCAGTTGGGGGTCGGGCAGGCTGAGGCCGGCCAGGACCTCCGGCCGGGGGAAAGCGTAGTAGCTTAGGCCCCCCAGGGTGCCGATGGGACGGCCGAACCGGCGGCTTAAAACGTCGACGGCCCGGGAGATCCGGGGGACCGAATTGCTTACCGAAAGGGCGTAGGAGAGGAGGACCTCGGTCGGGGGCTGGCTCAGCACCCGCAGACCCGGAAAGAGGCCGATGGCCTCGGCCAGGTAAGGGTGGGCCCGTCTAAAATGGCCGTAGAGGGCCTTTAAATCGACGTCCAGCCGAAAATAGGCCGAAAACCACCCCTCCGGGTCGGACAGGGGCGGGTAGGCCCGCAGTTCGACGAAATCCCCCGAACGGCGCACCCAGACGGCCCGGTCCCAGACCACCCCGGTCCAGGCCCCCCCGGCCGCCGGCGCCCACCGGAAGGCCTGCCCGCAGTTAAGGGAGGCCTCCAGGCTCAGCTCGGCCGGCGGAATCTCAAAGCGGGCGGCCGGAAGGTCTTCCCAGGCGGCAGGGCTCCGGGCCGGCCAGAAGGCCAGCTGAAGGCCCTCATTCGACGGCGAACTTTTCAAACTCGATGTCCTCGGCCGGCCTCGGCGTCTTCGGGGCGGTGGGTTCGAGGGGCTCAAGCTCATCCCAGTTGGGGCCCTGGTTAACCTCCACCTCGAGGGGCACCTTAAGGGGGAAAGCGGTGGTCATCACTTCCCGCACCAGCCGGCCCACCTCCAGCAGTTGGTCCACGGCGGCCTCAAGCACCAGCTCGTCGTGGACCTGTAGGATCATATTTGCCCGGTAGCCGCCTTCCTTCAGCCGGCGGTGAAGCTTGACCATGGCGATCTTCATGATATCGGCGGCGGTGCCCTGAATGGGCATGTTTATGGCCATCCGTTCGGCTGCCATCCGGACGGTGGCGTTGGCCGAGTTTATTTCCGGCAGATACCGGCGCCGACCCAGCAAGGTCTCCACGTAGCCCTGGCGGCGGGCCAGCCTGACGATTTCCTGGGTGTATTCTTTAACCTTCGGGTAGATGGCGAAGTAATTGCGGATAAATTCGGCCGCCTCCTCCCGGGAAAGCTCGGTCCGGATGGCGAGGCCGTATTCGGTGACCCCATAGACGACGGCGAAATTCATCATCTTGGCCACCCGCCGCTGGACGGGGGTCACCTCCTCGGGCCGGACGCCGAAAACCTTGGCCGCGGTGGCGGTGTGAATGTCCTGGCCGGCCCGGAACGCCTCGATTAGATTCGGGTCCTCGGTGATGTGGGCCAGGATCCGGAGCTCGATCTGGGAGTAATCGGCGCTTATGAGCCGGGTGGGGGTGCCGTCGGGCAGGGGGGCGGCGATGAAGGCCCGCCTGATCTGCCGGCCCACCTCGCTCCGGGCCGGGATGTTCTGCAGGTTCGGGTCCGAAGAGGATATCCGACCGGTGGCCACCACCGCCTGGTTGAAGCTGGTGTGGACCCGGCCGGTCCGGGGGTTGATCATCGCCGGCAGGGCATCTACATAGGTGGACTTTAGCTTAGAAAGCTGCCGGTACTCCAAGAGCAGGTCGATAACGGGATGTGTGCCCCGCAGCTCCTCCAGGACCTGGGCGGCGGTGGAGTAGCCCGTCTTGGTCTTTCGGCCCCGGGGCAGGCCAAGCTCCTCAAAGAGGACGACCCCCAGCTGTCGGGGGGAATTTAGATTAAACTGGTGGCCCACCAGGTTGTAGATCTTAAGCTCCAGCTCCCGGAGCTGCCGGTTAAGCTCCCGCCCCAGCGCCCCCAGCCGCTCCACGTCGATGGCTACCCCAACCCACTCCATATCCGCCAGCACCGGGATCAGGGGCATCTCTAGCTCGTGGAAGAGTCTGGTCTGATTCTGCTCGGCCAGGCGGGCATCCAGCTGGGCGACCAGCTCCCGGAGCCGGCGGGCCAGCCGGACCTGGTAGCCTTTCACCGTTTCCAGGGGCAGGCTCCCCGGGGGGGCCGATTTCTTGCCCGGGTAAGGCACCTCCTCCCCCAGATAGGAGAAGACCAGCTCGTTAAGGTCGATGGCCTTCTCCCCCAGCAGGTAGGCGGCAATCATCGTGTCGTAGAGCCGGTTTTTAACCTCAATTTTTTCCTGCCGGAGCAAAAGGATGAGTTGTTTTAAGTCGTGGCCGATGACCGGTTTTTCGGGGTCGGCGAAAAGGGGTGCCAGGGGCCTCAGTTTTTCGGGGGCGTCGGGGTGGGTGTGGCCGAAAAACTCCGGCTGCGGGTGTACCGGGATGAAACAGTACGCCCCGTCCACGGCGAGGGTGAGGGAGTGCAGTTCCGACCACATCGGTCGGGGACCGGTGCCCACGGCCAGGGCCCCAAAGGCCGGTGCCGGCCGGGCCAGCTCCAAAAAGCGCCCCAGCCCGACCTCGGCCCCTTCGGGCCCGGCCACCGCGGCGGTCTGGGCCCCGGGCTCGGGGGGCAAAATTTCATCCAGGCGCTCCACCAGGCTGTGAAACTCCAGCTCCCGGAGGAGGGCCAGCACCCGGGTCCGGTCGGCCCGGCCGAGCCGGCACCTCTCCAGGTCAAGGGTTACCGGGGCGTCGCTCTTGATTTTAACCAGCTCCCGGTTGCGGCGGACCAGCTCCTCGGCCTGCTTTAGCCGGGCGGCCAGCTCCGGGGGCGTGACCTCCCCCAGCCGGGCGTAAAGTTCGTCGATGGAGCCGAATTTTTTAATTAAATCCACCGCCGTCTTTTCGCCGACCCCGGGCACGTTGGGAATATTATCCGAAGGGTCGCCCCGCAGCGCCTTAAAGTCCACCAGCTGCCAGGGCTCGAGGCCGAACCGCTGGCGGACGGCCTCCTCGTCGTAAAGCACCGTGTCCGTCAGGCCCTTGCGGGGGGCCAGGACTTTGACCCCCGGGCCCACCAGCTGAAGGGCATCCAGGTCGGCCGTAACGATGACGCACTCGACCCCCCGCTCCACCGCCTGGCGGCAGAGGGCCCCGATCAGGTCGTCGGCCTCGTAGCCGGGCACCTCGTAAATAGGAATGCCGAAAGCCTCGACCAGCTGTCTGACCCGAGCCATCTGCCGGGCGAGGTCTTCGGGGGTCTGGGGCCGCTGGGCTTTATAGGCTTCGAACTGGGTGTGCCTGAAGGTGGGGACGCCGGCATCGAAGGCCACGGCCACGTAATCGGGTTTAAGCTCCTTGATGGCCTTAAAAAGCATGTTGGCAAAGCCGTAGACGGCCTGGGTGCTCTCCCCCGTCCGCCGGGTGGTGAGGGGCGGCAGGGCAAAGAAGGCCCGGTAAAGGATGGCGTTGCCGTCTAAGATTACGAGCCGCTCAGGCTTCGACATTGGTCAGCTACTCCCCGGTGTAGTATATATCAGGGTGGCCTTAGAAAAAGTCGGCATCGTCTTCCCCGGCGGGGACCCAGCCGAAGTCGAGGCCCTCGAACAGCTCGGTTACGATTCCGTCTGGTCGGGGGAGCACATTCTTTACCACGGCCCGACCCTGGACGCCCTGGTCGTCCTGGCGGCCTACGCCGCCCGGACCGAACGGCTGAAGGTCGGCTCGTCGGTCCTCCTTTTGCCCTTGCGGCCGCCGGCCCTGGTGGCCAAGGCGGCGGCCACCCTCGACCTCCTGAGCGGGGGCCGCCTCATCCTCGGGGTCGGGGTTGGGGGCGAATACCCGCCCGAGTTCGGGGCCCTGGGCATCCCCCTGGCCGAGCGGGGCGCCCGGGCCGACGAGGCCCTGACCATCTTAAAGCTCCTTTGGGCCGGCGGCCCGGTAAGCTTCGAGGGCCGCTTCTACCGGCTGCCGGGGGTCCGGCTGGAGCCGCCCCCGGCCCAGCCCGGCGGCCCCCCCGTCTGGGTCGGGGGCCGCTCCAGGGCCGCCCGGCGCCGGGCCGGCCGCCTGGGGGACGGCTGGTTCCCCTACCTGGTCGACCCGGAGCAGTACCGGGCGGGCCGAAGGGAGGTGGAGGCCTACCGGGCCGAGGCCGGCCGGGACGGGCCCTTTACCTGGGCCCTGCTCCTCTTCATCCGGTGCGACGACGACCCGGCCGAGGCCCGCCGGGTGGCCGCCGAGCGGCTGGGCCGGATGTATGCCCGGCCCTTCGACGGCCTGGTGGACCGGTACTGCGCCTGCGGCCCCCCGGAGGCCTGCGCCGAAAGGATCAAGCAGTTTGAGGCCGCCGGCGTCGAGTATCTCGTCCTTTCCCCGGTGGCGCCCCCGGAGGAGCTTCTGGCCCAGGCGGTCCGCTACTCGGCCGAGGTTCTGCCCCGGCTCCGTTAGGGCCCACCGCCCCGACGATGAAGTGGCCGGGCCGGACGAAGGGCCGGACCAGCACCCGAAGGGGCAGGCCCCCCTCGGCCTCGATGGGGTTGAGGACCACCACGTCGGGGTCGCGGCCGAACTTCTCCCGGTAGCGGCGGGCGGCCTCGGCGACCTTCTCGGCCAGCGGCCGGCGGCGGTCCGGGTCGTACCAGAGGACCCCGGTAATCATCCTTTAATCCCCGACCAAATGTTCTAGTAAATTATAGGCCAGAAGGTGCCGTCGGCGCAGGAGCATGGCGTTGAGGGCGACGATGATGGTGGAGAGGCTCATCAGGACCGCCCCGGCCGCCGGCGAAAGCACCAGCCTGACCGGGTAGCCGACCCCGGCGGCCAGGGGAATGGCCGCGGCGTTGTATCCCACCGCCCACACCAGGTTCTGGACCATCTTGGCGTAGGCCGCCCGGGAAAGCCCCAGGATGCGCACCACGTCCAGGGGGTCGTTTTTCACCAGCACCACGTCGGCCGATTCGATGGCCACGTTGGTGCCCGCCCCGATGGCCACCCCCAGGTCGGCGGCCAGGAGGGCGGGTGCGTCGTTTATGCCGTCCCCGACGAAGGCCACCCGTTTGCCCCCGGCCCGAAGGGATTCCACGATGCGGGCCTTATCGGCCGGCAGGACCCGGGCGTAGTAGCGGTCGATTCCCAGGGCCTCGGCCACCCTTTTGGCCGCCGCCTCGGCGTCGCCCGTAGCCATAATTACTTCAATGCCGGCCTCCTTAAGGCGCCGGACCGCCTCCCGGGCCCCCGGCCTTATCCGGTCGGCGAGGCCCAGCACCGCCAGGGCCCGCCTATCCTCGGCCAGGACCACCGGGCTTAAGCCCCGGGCCTCGGCTTCGGCCAGGGCCTGCTTCAGCCTCTCGGGCAGTTCGACGCCCAGCCCCAAGAGCCACTCCGGCCGCCCCGCCCGGTAAAGCCGCCCGTCCACTTCCCCCTCGACCCCCTGGCCCGGAACTGCCCGCACCCCGCCCGCCGGCGGGACGGGCACGCCCCGGGCCCGGGCTTCGGCCACGATGGCCTGGGCCAGGGCGTGCTCGGAGAAGGTTTCCACGGCCGCGGCCAGGCCCAGGGCCCGAACGGGGTCGATGCCCTCAGCTGCCACCGCCTCGACCCCGAAGCGGCCCTCGGTGAGGGTTCCCGTCTTGTCAAAGGCGACCACGTTTATCTCCCGGGCCCGCTCGAAGGCTTCACGGTTTCGGATGATGATGCCGTTTCGGGCGGCCAGGGCGGTGGCGTTGACCACCACCAGGGGGACGGCAAGGCCCAGGGCGTGGGGGCAGGCGATGACCAGGACGGTCACCCCCCGCTCCAGGGCGAAGGCCAGACCGGCCCCGAGGCCCAGCCAGAGGCCGAAGGCCGCCGCCCCGGTCCCCGCCGCGACGAAGGTGAGCCAGGCGGCCACCCGGTCGGCGGCGGTCTGAAACCGGCTGCGGGCGGCCTGGGCCTCCCGAACCAGCCGCGTAATCTGGCTGAGGGCGGTATCCTCGCCGGTGCGGGTGACCCGGACCTTTAAGGCCCCCTCGCCGTTGATGGACCCGGCCACCACCTCGTCCCCCACCTGCTTGGGCACCGGCCTCGATTCCCCCGTAAGAAAAGCTTCGTTTACGCTGGAGGCCCCCTCGACCACCACCCCGTCGGCCGGGATCTGCTCCCCCGGCCGGACGAGTACGACGGCCCCCGGCCTCAAATCGGCGGCCGGTACGTCCACGATTTCCCCGTCGGCCACCAGGTGGGCGGTCTGGGGCACCGCCGACGCCAGCTCTTCGAGGGCCCGGCTCGCCCCCTGGACGGCCACCATCTCCAGCCAGTGGCCCAGAAGCATCACGTCGATGAGGGTGGCCAGCTCCCAGTAGAAGGGCATTCCGGGCAGGCCGAAGGCCACCGCCAGGCTGTAGGCAAAGGCCGCCGAGGTGGCCAGGCCGACCAGGGTCATCATCCCCGGCCGGCGGGCGGCCAGCTCCTCCAGGCCGCCCCGGACGAAGACCAGGCCCCCGTAAAGGTAAACGGCCGCGGCCAGGAGGGGGCTCAGCCATTCGAGGCCGGGAATCGGCGGGGGCCGGTAGCCCAGAAGCTGCTGGACTGGTTCGGCCAGGTAGAGGATGGGCAGGGTAAGGAGGGTCGAAACGATAAACCGGTTCCGGAACATCGCCGGGGTGTGGCCGGCGTGCCGGTCCCGGGGGTGGGCGGCCGGGGGCCCTGGGTGGCCGTGGTGGTGATGGTAGGCCATAAAAATTCCCCGAGTAATAATACCCCGGCCTTGCGGGGCGGGGGGCCGGGAACGTATATTTCAAAGCGATGCTGTCTGCGATCCCCGGCCCCGGCCGGCTGGCCGAACTTTACCGCTACCGGGAGCTTATATACAACCTGGTCGCCCGGGACCTGAAAGTGCGGTATAAAAACTCCGTCGTCGGGGTCTTCTGGTCCCTGCTTAACCCCCTGGTCATGTCGGCCATCTTCACCTTCGTCTTTACCGTCCTGATGCCCAGCGGGTTGCCCCATTACGCCCTCTTTGTCTTAATCGGCCTGCTCGCCTGGAACTGGACGGTGGGGGCGGTGGTCGGGGGCGCCCAGAGCATCGTCGCCCACGGCCACCTGGTTAAAAAGGTCTACTTTCCGGTCGAGGTCCTCCCCATCTCGACGGTCCTCTCGAACCTGGTCAACTTCCTCCTGGCCCTCATTCCCCTCTTCGGGTTGATGCTTCTCTCCGGCATCGTCCCCGGGCCCCAGCTGGTGCTCCTGCCCCTGGCCGTCCTTACCCAGCTCGTCTTCCTGCTAGGCCTGGCCCTGGCCCTTTCGGCCTTAAACGTCCCCTTCCGGGACACCGCCGCCGTGCTGGATGTGCTTATGCTGGGCTGGTTCTTCCTTACGCCGGTCTTTTACCGGGTGGAGGACCTGGCCGGGGGCTGGTCCCGCCTGATGTACATCGTCAACCCCCTGGCCTCCATCATCGCCAATTACCGGGTTCTGCTTTACTACAACAGCTGGCCGGACCCCCTCTTTATGCTCCGGACCCTCACCCAGGCCCTGGTTGTCCTTGCCGCCGGCTACCTGGTCTTCAGCCTGCTCCGGGACCGGCTGCCGGAAGAGGTGTGATGGACGCCGTTGTCTGCCAGGGGGTTTCCAAGCGGTTTATCTTAAGGCCCGACCGGCCCCGCTCCTTTCAGGAACTGCTCATCGGCCTGCTTCACCCCCGCCGGTCGGCCCCGGCCCGCCGCCTGGAATTCTGGGCCCTCCGGGACGTCTCCTTTGCCGTCCCGGCCGGGACCACCTTCGGCATCGTGGGGGAGAACGGCTCGGGAAAAAGCACCCTGCTCAGAATAATTGCCCGGGTCCTTAAGCCCACCTCCGGCCACGTCCGGGTTAGGGGGCGGGTGGCCGCCCTGCTGGAGCTGGGGGCCGGCTTCCATCCCGAGCTTACCGGCCGGGAGAATATCTATCTTTACGGCTCCCTCCTGGGCCTGGGCCGTCGGGAGATAAACCGCCACCTCGAAAGCATCGTCGGCTTCGCCGAGCTGGCCGACTTTATCGACACCCCCGTCAAGCACTACTCGTCGGGGATGCTGGTCCGCCTCGGGTTTGCGGTGGCGGTACACCTTAGCCCGGACATCTTAATAACCGACGAAATCCTGGCCGTGGGGGACGAGGCCTTTCAGCACAAGTGCCTCGAAAAGATTTACGAGTTTGCCCGGGCCGGGGGGACCATTATCCTGGTAAGCCACGATTTAAACCTGGTCCGGCAGTTGTGCGACCGGGCCCTCTGGCTGGACCGGGGTCGGGTTCGGGCGCTGGGGGACCCGGTCGCGGTGACCCGGGCCTACCTGGACTGGGCCAACGAGAAGGCCTTTTTGCGGTCCGAGGGCTCCGGGGCGGCCCGCCACCGGCGGTGGGGAAGCTTTGAGGTGGAGGTTACCCGGGTGGAGCTTCTGGACGGGGCCGGCAACCCGACCTGGTTTTTCGCCACCGGCGACCCCCTCACCATCCGCATTCATTACCGGGCCCACCGCCGCATCGAGCGGCCGGTCTTCGGGGTGGGCCTGCACCAGGGGGAGTCGGTCCACATCACCGGCCCCAACACCAAGTTCGCCGGGCTCGAGATCGACTTCGTCGAGGGCGAGGGGGCGGTGGAGTACCGGGTTCGGGAGCTGAACCTGACCCGGGGGGTCTACCTGGTTTCGGTGGCCGTGAGCGACCACAGCCTGACCCACCTTTACGACTACCACGACCGCCTTTACCGGTTCGAGGTCCGGCCCCGGCCGGGCCGGGAGGCCTTCGGGCCGGTCTACCTTCCGGCCGAGTGGCGCCACCTCAACGGGGCGGCCGGGCCTACCCGGCCCCGGCCAGGGTACACGCCAGCTCCGCCGCCGTCTCCGGGTCCTCCACCCGGATGATGCCGGTATCGGGCTCGCCCCGCCGGAACAGCTCCCAGGTATGGAGGCCGATAACCGGCTTGCCGAACTTGAGGGCAAAGGCGATCTCCGAGAGGGTTCCGTAGGCGCCCCCCACCGCGACCACCGCCCGGGCCGAGCGGACGACGATGACGTTGCGGGCCTCCCCCAGGCCGGTGGGGATGGGGATATCCACGTAGGGGTTGGCCTCCTTGGGGTCGCTTCCCGGCAGGATGCCGATGGTCGTCCCGCCGGCGGCCTTGGCCCCCTTGCAGGCGGCCAGCATTACGCCCCCAAGGCCCCCGCAGACGACGGTGGCGCCCCGGCGGGCCAGCTCGGCCCCGACCCGCTCGGCCAGGGCGAAGAGTTCGGGCGGGCAGTCGCCCTCGCCGATTACGGCAATCAGCATCGGCGGGCCTCCTTTCGGGGATTCTGCTAGTTTAATATCAAGGGACAGTAAGGAGGTTAAGGGCCGTGAACGGGTATCCCACCATCGCCGAAGTGGTGGCCCGGGAGATCCTCGATTCCCGGGGAAACCCGACCCTGGAGGTTACGGTCAGGCTGGAAGACGGGGCCGTCGGCACCGCCGCCGTGCCCTCGGGGGCGTCCACCGGCCGCCACGAGGCCCTGGAGCTCCGGGACGGGGACAAAAACCGCTACCGGGGGCTGGGGGTCCTCCGGGCGGTGGAGAACGTCAACAAGGTGGTGGCCCGGGTGCTGGTCGGCCGCTCCCCCTTCGACCAGGCGGCCATCGACGCCGAGCTCATCGCCCTGGACGGCACCCCCAACAAAGGCCTTCTGGGGGCCAACGCCATCCTCGGGGCCTCCGTGGCCGTGGCCCGGGCGGCCGCCGCCTCCCTGGGCATGCCCCTGTATCGTTACCTCGGGGGGGTTGGGGCCGCCGTTCTGCCGGTGCCCTTGATGAACATCTTAAACGGCGGCCGCCACGCCGACTGGCAGTCGACGGATATCCAGGAGTTCATGGTCGTCCCGGCCGGGGCTCCCAGCTTTGCCGAGGCCCTGCGTTGGGGGGCGGAGATTTACCACGCCCTGCGCAGGCTCATTAAGGACCGGGGCGGCTCCGTGGGGCTGGGGGACGAGGGGGGCTTCGTGCCCGACCTCCGGTCCAACGCCGAGGCCCTCGACCTGCTTATGGGGGCGATAACGGCCGCCGGCTACCGGCCCGGGGAGCAGGTCTGGCTGGCCCTGGATGCGGCCGCCAGCGAATGGTTCGAGGACGGCCGCTACCGCCTGCCCAAGGAGAGCAAGACCTTCTCGGCCGGGGAGCTTATCGGCCTCTACCGGCGGTGGGTCGAGGCCTACCCGATCGTCTCCATCGAGGACGGCCTGGCCGAGGACGACTGGGCGGGCTGGCAGGAGCTGACGGCCGCCCTGGGGGACCGGATTCAGCTGGTGGGGGACGACCTCTTCGTGACCAACCCCGACCGGATCCGGGAGGGCATCGGCCGGCGGGCGGCCAACGCCGTCCTCATCAAGCCCAATCAGGTGGGCACCGTCAGCGAGACCCTTACGGCCGTCGACCTTACGGTGCGGGCCGGCTGGCGGCCCATCATCTCCCACCGGTCGGGGGAGACCGAGGACACCTTCATCGCCGACCTGGCCGTGGCCATCAATGCCGGGCAGATCAAGGCCGGGGCCCCGGCCCGGTCGGAGCGGGTGGCCAAGTACAACCGGCTGCTGGCCATCGAGGCGGAGCTGGGCAAGGGGGCCCGCTTTGCCGGCCGGGAGTTTATCGGGCCCGCCCGGTCGTCACCTCGAGGTTAATCCCGTCCCGGCGGATGGCCGGCCGGAGGACCCGGCCGGCGAATTTAAACCGGCCGGCGGCTTCCGCCCAGGCCCGGCCCACCCGGTCGGCGGCGTCGGTGCGGGTGTCGACGAAGGCGATGACGCTGGGCCCGGCCCCCGAAAGGCAGGCCCCCAGCGCCCCGGCCCCCAGGGCGGCCCGGATAAGGGGCTCCATCTCCGGGATGAGGCTTCGGCGGGCGGGCTGGTGGAGCCGGTCCTCGGTGGCGGCCCGGATGAGCTCCAGGCGGTTGCCCAGCACGGCCACCACCCAGAGGGCCGAGCGGCTCAGGTTAAAGACGGCGTCGGCCAGGGGCACCGTCTCGGGCAGGGCCCGGCGGGCGGCCTCGGTGGGAACCCCCCGGTCGGGGACGTAGAGGACCACCCCCAGGTTCCGGGGAACCTGCAGGCCGACGGCCTGGGGGCGGCCCTCGGCCTCGAAGGCCAGGACGATGCCCCCCAGGACGGCGGCCGCGGCGTTGTCGGGGTGGCCTTCGATTTCGGCCGCCAGCCGGAGAAGCTCCAGGGCCTGGAGGGGGCGGCCGGCGACGGCGTAGGCCAGGGCGACC
The DNA here is from genome assembly GCA_034434875.1 of Dehalococcoidia bacterium. Lineage (GTDB taxonomy): Bacteria > Chloroflexota > Dehalococcoidia > JAUQQI01 > JAUQQI01 > JAUQQI01. Next base: position 34,690 of record DAOTYJ010000180.1, read on the forward strand.
CCGGCCACGGCGGCGGCCGCGCTGCTGCCCAGCCCCCGCTTTAAGGGGATGCTATTTTTAACCCGAAGCTCAAGGGGAACCCAGTCGGCCTTGAGCCGCCCGAGGGCCTGGCGGTAGGCCCGGACGAGGAGGTTCTCCTCGTCGGCGGGAAGCTCGGCGGCCCCCTCCCCCTGAAGGGTAAGCTTAAGCTTTGGGGCCGGCCTCCCCCGGACCTCCAGGGGGATGTCCAGGGCGAGGGCCAGGCAGTCAAAGCCCGACCCCAGGTTAGCCGAGGTGGCCGGGACGGTCAGCCGGAACTCCGTGGGGATGCCTCCAGTCCCAGGGTTTTAAAGACCTCGGCCAGGTCGTCCACCTGCCGGACCCGGCTCTCGACGTTAAAGCCGGGGGTGGGGTCCTTAAGGCCGCTGCCCGTCAGGACGCAGACCACCACGGCGGCCGGGTCGGATATTATCCGGCGGAACCTGACCAGGCCAGCGACGCCGGCGGCCGAGGCCGGCTCCACAAAGAGGCCCTCCAGTTCGGCCAGCAGGCGGCGGGCGGCCAGGATCTCCTCGTCGGTTACCGCCTCGATGAGGCCCCCCGACTCGTCCCGGGCCTGGACGGCCGCGGCCCAGTTGGCCGGGTGGCCGATCCGGATGGCGGTGGCCACCGTTTCCGGGTTGGGCACCGGGTAGCCCCGGACAATGGGGGCGGCCCCGGCCGCCTGAAAGCCGGCCAGCCGGGGAAGCTTCCTGCTCCGCCCGGCGGCCCGGTATTCTTTAAAGCCGACCCAGTAGGCGCTGATGTTGCCGGCGTTGCCCACGGGCAGAAAAAGATAGTCGGGGGCGTCGCCCAGCTCGTCGACGATTTCGAAGGCGGCCGTCTTCTGGCCGGCCAGCCGGTGGGGATTCAGGGAGTTTACCAGCCGGAGGCCGGCGTCGTCGGCCAGCCTGACGGCCGCTTCCAGGGCCCGGTCAAAGGTCCCCCGAAGCTCGAAGACCCGGGCCCCGTAGGCCACCGCCTGCAGAAGCTTCCCCGCCGCCACGCCCCCCGCCGGGACCAGAACCACCGCCGGCAGGCCGGCGTAGGCGGCGTAGGCCGCGGCCGAGGCGCTGGTGTTGCCCGTGGAGGCGCACACCACCCCCCGGGCCCCGTCCTCCAGGGCCTTGGCCACGGCCACGACCATTCCCCGGTCCTTGAAGGAGCCGGTGGGGTTGGCGCCCTCAAACTTAAAGTAAAGGTTTTCGAGGCCGAGCCGGCGGCCCAGGTGCCGGGAGCGGACCAGGGGCGTAAAGCCTTCCCCCAGGCTCAGCTCCGGGGTTCCGGGCCCCACGGGCAGAAACTCCCGGTAATGGCGGAGCAGACTAGGGCGGCTCATCGGCCGGCCGGGCCTCTTTGGCCCGGATGGCGAACTCCCGGATTTGACGGAGTTCGCCCTGGAGGCTCTGGAGGCGAAAGTTAACCAGGTTTTCCAGAAGGCCCAGCACCGACAGGATCAGGCGGCCGTTCAACTCCAGGGCCTGCTCCAGCTGGGTTCGGGTGCGGCCCAGTTCGGCCTCCAGGTTTCGCAGGTGGTGGGCCAGGTCCCGCTGACCCGCCTCCACCCGGTCGATCCGCTCGTTGAGCCCCCGCAGGGCCTCCTCCTGGGTTCCCAGCCGGCGCTCCAGCACTTCGAAGCCGCCCCGGAGGTCCCGAAGACCCTGGCGGGCCTCGTCGAGGAGGGCCCACTCCTTGCGCAGGCCGTCCACCGCCTCGGTCAGCCGGCCCAGGTCCTCGGCCAGGGCCTTCAGCCGGTTGGCGCCGGCGGCCTGTTCGGCCGCGACCTCGGCCACCTCGGGCCGGAGGCCGGCCAGGTCCCGCTCCACCTTCTGGATGAGGCCCGGCAGGGCCCGAAGCTGGCCCTGGACCCGGCCCACCTCCTCGGCCCAGTTTTCCACCTCCTTGGTCAGGGCGGCGACGGCGTCCTGCTGTTTGCGGTAGGTCTCGGCCAGGGCATCCAGGCGGGTCCGGGCCAGGTCGGCGGCGGAACCCACCTCGTCCAGGCGCCGCTGGAGGCCGGATAGCGCCTGCCGGAGCTGCTCGGTTTCAGCCCCCTGGAGCCGCTCCAGCCGCTCCACCCGGCCGGCCAGGTCCGCCTGGGCCGTCCGGAGCTGGTCGGCCGCCTCCCGCACCGCCCGGACGGCGGCCTCCAGCTGGGCGGCCTGGCCCGCCTGCTGGCGGACGGCGGCGAGGCCGACGGCCAGGTCGGCGAGCTGTTGCTGGTGGGCCTGGGTCAGGCCCATGAGCTGTTCCACCTGCCGGCGGAAGACCCCAACCTGGGCCCGGAGCTCCTGCTGGTCCAGGAGGAACCGGTCGACATTGGCCGGGGGCTGGGTGGACTCGGTGGCCATGGCTAGTCGTCGACCCGGATGCAGTTGCCCACTTCCCGGACGACTGGCAGTCGGCCGATCTCCCGGAGGGCCGCCTGGACGGCCGCCTCGTTGGCCCGGTGGGTCATGATCACCAGCTCGGCGGTGAGGGCCTCTTCGTGGGCCTCTTTCTGGATGACGGAGGCGATGCTTATATAGTGCTGGCCGAAGACCCCGGCGATCTGGGCCAGGACCCCGGGCCGGTCGGCCACCTCCATCCGGATGTAGTAGCGGCTCTGGATTTCGTGGATGGGCCGGACCTCCAGGTGGTTAAGGCCAAGCTCGGGGCACTCCCGGGGCACCCCCCGGGCGATATCCCGGGCCAGCTCCAGCACGTCGGCGACGATGGCCGAGCTGGTGGGCAGGGCGCCCGCCCCCTGGCCGTAGAAGAGAACCCGGCCGACCAGGTCGCCCTCGACCTCTACGGCGTTAAAGACCCCGTGGACCTGGGCCAGCATCCGGTGGAGGGGGACCAGGCAGGGGTGGACCCGGGCCTCGGCGATGCCGTTGGCGCACTTGGCGATGGCCAGCAGCTTTATGGCGTAGCCGAGCTCCCGGGCGTAGCGGAAGTCCCGGACGGTGAGGCGGGTTATCCCCTCGTGGTAAACGGCCTCGGGGGGGATGCGGCTGCGGAAGGCGAGGCTGGCCAGGATGGCCAGCTTAAAGGCCGCATCCCGGCCCTCCACGTCGTCGGTGGGGTCCGGTTCGGCGTAGCCGAGCTGCTGGGCCTCGGCCAGGGCCTGGGCATATTCAACCCCGTCCCGGTCCATCCGGGTGAGGATATAATTGGTGGTGCCGTTTATAATCGCCTTGACCCAGCGGATCTCGTTGGCCGCCAGGTCGTGCTTAAGGACGGCGACGATGGGCAACCCCCCGCCCACGCTCGCCTCGTAGAGGACATCGACCCCCTGCCGCCGGGCCAGGGCCATAAGCTCGGCCCCGTGGCGGGCCATAACCACCTTGTTGGCCGTCACCACGTGCTTGCCGTTCTCGATGGCCCGCCGCAGAAAATCCAGGGCCGGCCGCTCGCCCCCAACCACCTCGACGACGATGTCGATGTCCGGGTCGTCCAAGACGGCGGCCGGGTCGGTGGTCAAAAGTTCGGAGGGGACCTCGATGGGCCGGGGCTTGCGGGGATCCCGAACGAGGATGCGCTCGACCTTGAGCCGGGCCCCGATGGTGGCGGCCAGGCTGTCGGCCTTCTGGGGCAGAATGCGGGCAACCCCGCTGCCCACCGTGCCGAGGCCCAGCAGACCGATCCGGATGGTGTCCTTGGCCATCGGTTACCCTGTCCGCATTTGGGGGTGCTGCTAAGGGAGTATACCCTAGCGGCCGGGTGATCTCAACCGCACGTATGAGTTCAACAGATTTGAGACAGGGGGCGCCCTTTTCGGGTGCTCGGCCGGCCGGCAGAGCCGGCGCCGCCTCCGGCGGCCGAGCGGGCAGTCGCCGAAGGCGACTCGGCCCGGTGGGGCCGGACGGTGTTGTAAGTCAACTCCCAGGCCCTTAAGGCCTGGTTTACGGCCGCAACGGAGAGC
>DAOTYJ010000181.1:0-37293 GCA_034434875.1 Dehalococcoidia bacterium
GGGGGATTCGCGCCGGCATCCGAGAGAACCTGCGGGGGAGAAAGAAGGCCCGGAAGGGGAGGCCTCGTTGCTTCGATGAAAAAGCGTATCACGCGATCCGGAGCAGCGTGGAGCGGTTCTTTGCGTGGTTGAAGGGAGGGTTTCGGCGGCTTTCCTTCAAGACACGAGCGACTTCTCTCCACGTTTCAAGGCTTCGTCTACCTTGCCTGCTTCCTCATTGCTTGGAGAGTTTTGAGATGAGTTCTTTATGAACGGTCCCATTGGTCGGCTCCTGCGGGTTATCCTCGGCCTGGTTCTCATCGGTGTCGGCCTCTTCGTCATCGGCAGCCCCTGGGGCTACCTGGTGGCGCTGCTGGGTCTGGTGCCGCTGGCCCTTGGCCTGGCGGGCCGCTGCCTCATCGAACCCTTCATCCCGCAAAAGCGTCCCGCCTGATCAGGCCGCCGGCTCCGTCTGCCGCAGGTACTCCAGGGCCGATAGGGCCGCAACGGCCCCATCGGCTGCGGCCGTGACAATCTGGGGGGCTGCCCCTCGGCGAACATCCCCGGCAGCAAACACGCCGGGGATGTTCGTTTCCATGTGCTCATTCGTCACAACGTATCCTCGCTGGTCAAGTTCCAGCTGGCCCCGCACGAGCTCGCTGTTCGGCTCAAGGCCGATGAAAATGAAGACCCCGTCCGCGGGAACCGTTTCCACCGACCCGGTCAGCCGGTCTTCGACCACCACTCCCCGGACCCGGCCGTTACACAGGATTTGCTTTACCAGGCTGTTATACCGGACCCGCACCTTTGGATTCGACAGGACCCGGTCCTGGAGGACCTTTTCGGCGGTAAGGTGGTCCAGGTCTTGGATTATGGTCAGAGAGGCCACGTACTTGAGCAAAAAGTGGGATTCCTGCAGCGCCGAATTGCCCCCGCCGATGACGGCCACCGGCCGGTCCTTAAAGAAGGGCCCGTCACAGGTGGCACAGAAGGAGACACCCCTCCCCCAGCATTCCTCTTCCCCCGGAACATTGAGCCGCCTCGGCCGGGAACCGGTGGCAACTATGACCGTGCGGGCAAGAAAGGAGAGGTCCCCAACATATACCTTCTTTGGCGAAGGTAAAAGTTCCACCCGGGTCGCTTCGCCCTGGAAAAATTTGGCCCCAAAGGAGAGGGCCTGCTTGAGCAAATACTGGCCCAACTCAGCCCCGCTCCCCTCGATACATCCCGGGCAGTTCTCAACCCGTTCGGTGGTGGCCACCAGCCCGCCCGGGAGGCCCCGTTCGATAACCAGGGTGGAGGCGCCGCCCCTGGCCGCGTAAAGCGCGGCGGTGAGGCCGGCCGGACCGGCGCCGATGATGATTACATCGTAGAGCTCCCCGGGCCGGACTTCTTCCTCCGGCATAAAAACGCTCAGCCCAAAACTCATCTGGCCGCTTCCCCCGTCAGACTCCCGTCCCTTCGGCCGCCGCCTCCAGGACTTTTTGCAAAAAGAGCTGTTCGGGCAGGGCTCCCTCAAAGGAAATCCGGTCGTTTATGACCACCTTCGGCACCGCAAACACGTCGTAGCGGCGGGCAATGAGGGGAAATTCTGAAACTTCAATGACGTCCGCCGTTACCTTCTCGCTCTCGATCGCCATTTGGTGGGCCAGCCTGGCCGCCCGGGGACAGTACGGTCAGGTGGGGGTAACCATCACCTGGATGTGGACCGGCACCGAAAGCTTTGCCAGCTGCTCCCGGGTCTGGGCCGAAAGCCGGGTGGTGCCGGTTGAGACGTCGATAATACCCTGGACAAGGACGCTGAACTCGTAGCCGGAAGGTATGCCGAAATAGCGGAGGGTGCCCTTGTTTTTCCCCCGGAAGATGGTGGCCGGGATAATATGCACCCCGAGCTGGCGGGCCTCGGCGGCGTCCCGGACGAAGTCTTTGACCTCGAGCCGGATCTTATCCGAAAGGGCGGCAACTTCTTCAAGGAGCTCCCGGGTCTCCCGGCAGGTCTGGCACTCCTGGGCCGGGATGAGCAGGGGCGAATCGTGCTGGGTAAAAAGGACCAGGGTGACCGGGTCGGTAAGCTGGGCGGCAAAAATTTCCTCCAGCTGGCGGCGGTCCTGCTCCCGAAGCAACGGCATCTCAACCCCCTTCGATAATACTTGGCCGGCAAGTCCAACCACGGCCCTTCTGGGGCAGGCCCCAGGGTTCTTCGGCTTTCGGCAGCCAGCCCGGGGCCCACGGCCGTGCGCTCCCACAATCGGGCGGCCTCAAAGCCGTCTGGAAGCTCCAGGCCCCCGGTTGAACAATCAACCATAGGGTAATATAGTAAACCTGCGAATGCTTTACCGGATGGGGTTTGTCACCCGCCGGAAGGCGGGGCCAAACGTCTACTACCGGCTGGCCGATGAGGGGGTATTCCAGCGCTGCGCCATCGTCTGTGAGCGGCTCAGGGATGCCGTCAGGCGACAGCAGGAGGCCGTAGAAGGGATTCTGCCGGCGCAAATTTAAAGGAGGTGGAGTGTATGCGCATCAACAACATCGACCTGGAGCGGGTTCAGGCAACGGTTGCGGCCATCCAGAAGGACCCGGCCCAGGCGAAACGTCCCCAGCGGGTCGCGGTCGACTGGAATTTCGGCGAAGGTGAGCCGCAGATGCGGGCCGTTGTAACCGTCGAGGGGAAAGACCATATCCTCGAGGCGGATTCACCCACCTTTCTCGGGGGCGGCGGCCTCAGGCCGGGCCCCATTCCCTACTGCCTTTTTGCCTTTGCCAGCTGCTTTGCCGGCTCCTTCGCCGGGGCTGCCGCCGAGCTTGGGGTGCGGCTCACCCGCCTTCGGGTGACGGCCGAGACGGTGGTGGACTTCACTCGGCCCCTGGGCCTGGGGGAGAATCCGCCCGCCGAAGGCCTTACCTTTGTGGTGGAGGCCAACACCGACGGCGACCCGGCCCGGCTTGAGGAGGTCCGGGCGCTGGCCTACCGGCGGTGCCCGGCCGTTTACTGCATCACGAACCCGATCCCCCTCACCGTCCGCCTCCAGCGACCTTAGCCGGACCTACCCATTCGGGTGGGCCCCGGGCGGCCCAAAACCACCCCTCCGGAGGTGGACCCGGGTTGGTGGCGGCTGGTATCTTTTGGTGGTCAAAAGTACAGGGGAGGGAGGTCTTTATGAACGGTGCAGAAGCGCCCCGGGGCACGTTCCTTCTGATGCTGGTCTTTTTCTTGCTTCTTGTCCTGGTCTGGGTTGGGGTCTTTATAAACCTGCTCGGTCGGGAGCTTCAGCCGTGAACCGGAACAACTTAAGTCTTTATATCTACGAGCTGGCCTGGATCTTGCCCAGCATCGCCATACCCGTGGGGATGCTGGTCGCCATAACCCTGAGCGCCTTTGCCCTGGGCATTCACCTGCCCGGGGCCGAGGGCCGGTTGGACCCGGCTAAGCTGGACTCCACCCCGCCCTTCGACCGCCCCGGCGTCCGGCAGGTGGGCCCCGGCCGGTACGAGGCGGTGGTTATCGGCCAGATCTGGCGGTTTACCCCCAACGAAATCCGGGTGCCCGCCGGTTCCGAGGTCACTTTTATCGCCACCAGCCGGGATGTGGTCCACGGCTTTAAAATCCAGGACACCCCGGTCAACATGATGCTCATTCCGGGCCAGGTCTCGAAGCTTACCGCCCGGTTTGAGCGTCCCGGCGAATACCTGCTGGTCTGCCACGAATACTGCGGGACGGGCCACCACGTGATGTTCGGCAAGGTCGTGGTGGAACCCGCCGCTCAGGGAGGGAGCCGATGAACCGGGCAGCCCCGGCCTCAACCCTTGAAAACCGGCTGGCCGCCTATTACATAGCCATCGGCCTTTTGGCCCTGGGTATCGGGGGCCTGATGGGGGTCCTTCAGGCCCTGGAGCACGCGGGGATAAACCTTTACCCGTATCTTTACCCCGTCCTGGCCTCTTACTACCACGGCCTCACCTACCACGGGGTGATGATGGTCCTGGTCTGGACGACATTTTTCATCTCGGGGTTTTTAATCTTCGTGGCCGCCCACAGCCTCGGCCGGCCCCTGGCCAGCCCCGGCTTGGGGAAGTTCACCTTCGGGCTTATGGTGGCGGGACTGCTTCTGGCCGGCTGGCCCATTGCCACCAACGATGCCACCGTCCTTTTTACCTTCTACCCGCCCATGCGGGCCCACCCGGCCTTCTATATCGGCCTTACCCTGGTGGTGGTCGGCACCTGGCTGATCTTGCTTAACCTGGTCCTCACCTACCGGCAGTGGCGGGCCCAAAATCCCGGGGTCCGGACGCCCCTACCGGCCTTTATGGCCCTGGTTACCCTGACGATGTGGTTTATCGCCAGCCTGGGGGTTGCCCTGGAGATGGTGGCCATCCTCATCCCCTTCGCCCTGGGCCTTGCCCCCGGGGCCGACCCTCTGCTGGCCCGGACCCTCTTCTGGTTCACCGGGCATCCCATCGTTTACTTCTGGCTTCTGCCGGCCTACATCTCCTGGTACACGATGGTTCCCAGACAGGTTGGGGGGAAGCTTTTCAGCGACCCCCTGGCCCGGGTCTCGTTTCTGCTCTTTTTGTTCCTTTCCACCCCGGTGGGTCTGCACCACCAGTTCACCGACCCCGGGGTCGCCGAACTGTGGAAGTTTTTGCAGGCGATCTTTACCTTTGGGGTTTTCTTCCCGAGCCTGCTGACGTTTTTTAACGTGACCGCCTCGCTGGAGCTTGGGGGCCGGGCCCGGGGCGGCCGGGGCTGGCTGGGTTGGATACCCCGTCTTCCCTGGTCGGACCCGTCCTTTACGGCCCAGGCCCTGGCCATGGTCCTTTTCGCCTTTGGGGGCATCGGCGGGCTGGTCAATGCCTCGTATAACGTTAACCTGGTGGTCCACAACACCATGTGGGTGGTGGGTCACTTCCACCTGACGGTGGGCTCCGGGGTGACCCTCACTTACATGGGCATTCTCTACTGGCTGGTGCCCTACCTTACGGGCCGGGCCCTCTGGAGCCGCCGGCTGGGGCTAATTCAGCCCTGGCTCTGGCTCGTGGGCATGGGCCTCATGTCCTTTGTCCAACACTGGCTGGGACTGCTGGATATGCCCCGGCGGACCATGGTCGGGTCGGCGGCCTATCTTCCGCTGAGGCCCGACTGGCAGGCCCTTTTGCCCCTGGTGGGGGTTGGGGGTGTCCTGCTTTTCGTGAGCGGGCTCCTCTTTTTTGTCAACATGGTGCTGACCCTGGCGGCCAGCCGGGAGCCGGCCCAGGTTGAAATTCCGGCCGCCGAAGCCCTGCACGGTCCGGAGGCGGGACCTGCGGTTCTGGACCGCTGGCGGCCCTGGCTTACGGTGGCCCTGGCCCTGGTAGTCTTGGCCTACGGGCCAGTCCTGGGGATGTTGGCCGCCTCAGCGGCCTTCAACGTCCGGGGAATCCGGGTGTGGTAAGCAGAATTGACCGAAGAGGAGGACCAACGGCCGTGCCGATAGAGAAGATTTTAGTTCCCCTGGACGGTTCTGAGGTTGCGGAGCGGGCTCTGCACATCGTTCGGGAGGTCGCCCTGCCCACCAAGGCGACGGTTTTGGTGGTTCGGGTGGTCGAGCCCCCAAGCCTTTTTACCCTGGGCGACCGCCTGGAAATCGAGGCCCGGATTATCCGGGAGGCAGAAGATTACATTAACCGGGTTGCCGAGGAGCTTCGGGCCCTGGGGATTTCGGCCGAGACGGCCGTGCCCTATGATTCCGACGTGCCCGGGGCTATCTTGGAACAGATAAGGCTTAAAGAGCCCGACCTGGTGGTAATGTCCACCCACGGCCGTTCGGGCCTGGGCCGGTGGATTTACGGCTCGGTGGCCGAGGCTGTCCTGGCCCGAAGTCCGGTGCCGGTCATCGTCGTCAAGGCCACCGCCCCGCCCCGGCCCTTTATGCCCACGGTGAAGCCCCCAAGGATTCTGGTTCCCCTGGACGGCTCCCAGTACGGGGAGGCGGCTCTGCCGGCCGCCGCCGAGCTTGCCCGCATCTTCGAGGGGACCTTAGTGCTGGTCCGGGTGGTGCCCCTCGGGCAGGTCGCCTTTGTGCCCGAGACCCCGGTTCCGGCCCAGGCCGTCCTGGACGAGGAGCTGAAGGCTGGCCGGGATTACCTGGAAAAGACCGCCGCCTCCCTCAGGGCCCAGGGCCTCAAGGCCGCCGTTGAAGTCGAGGTGGGGCCGGTGGTTCCCCGGTTGCTGGAGGTCGCCCGGCGGGTGGATGCCGACCTGATCGCCATTTCCAGCCACGGCCGGACGGGGCTTTCGGAGCTTATCTTTGGAAGTGTCACCCTGGGCCTTTTGCGCCAGGCCGAGGTGCCCCTGCTGGTGGTGAGGCCCGAGCTCATCGCCCAAAAGCAGATCCTGGCCCGGGAGCCCATCGAGGCGGCGGCCAAACAGTTCGAGCCCCTGCAGGTCATCGAACTTACGGCCCGGGAGGCCGCCCTTGTGGAAAGCGCCCTAAAATACTTTGCCGACGTTTACCCGGCCGGGGATCCCATCCGGGCCGAAATCAAGCGCATCTACGAAAAGCTCGCCCGCAAGCAACCCGCGGTCTAGGCAGGGCTTTCAAGGGGCGCGATTAGAGCTCCCGAAACCGCCTGCCGTGGACCCCGGTCTACCCGAAGGCCCTGGCGAAAGCTTTCCTGGACGGCAACCTCCCCGCCCCGGTCCGCAGAAGTTTGCCGCAGGACAAACCCGCCGTTTAGCGCCTTGCCGGCTAGGCCCTGGCCGCCCACCAGTTAATCAGGATAAGGGCGGCCCAAACGACGAGGATGCCCGTCAGGCCGGCCACGGCCCCGGCCGTAGCGGTAAGGGGGATCCCAAACGCCAAGCTGCCGGTGAACCAGGCCAGGGACGGCTTTCGCCGCCGTTCCTTGAGCCGCTTTTCGACCAGGGCCGTAAGCCGCTTCTCCAGTCTGGTCAGCAGGGCCGCGGCCACGGCGTCCTCCCAGCCGGGCCCCAGCTCCCGCAGGGCCCCGGCGTAGTCCCGAACGTGGGCCCGCAGTTCCGGGTCGTTAATGAGGGTCTTTTCGGGCATCTTTTGCCTCCGGTTTAGCGGCCTGACCGCGGGGCGTTCTCCCGCAGGATCTCGTTGGCCTTGGCCACGGCGTCGTCCAGCAGCTTTTTGACATCGACGTTCGGGTCGTTGATGACCCGGCTCATCACCTCTTGGTCGATAATCGTCCGAACCGGGTCGTAGCCGGCCACCGGGGATTCGACCATGGCGTACTGAAGCCAGTCGAAGATCCGGGCGTAGGAGCGGGCCACCGGCCCCCACTGGGGGTCCCGCTCGAAGGCGGCGATGACCTCGGCCTTGGCGCTCTGCCGAACCGGCAGGTAGCCGGTGTTCACCGCCCACCTAACCGTTTGGGGCCGCTCCCCCAGGAACTTTATGACCAGCCAGGCGGCAAGCTCCCGCTCGGGAGTGGTCTTAAAGACCGAGACGCTCGCCCCGTAGAGGTTTACCGCCGGCCTTTCGGTGTAGGGGAGCAAGGAGATGTCCCAGTTAAACTTGGCCCCTCTTTCCACCGCCTCCCGGTAGAAGGGTAGGCCCGAGGAGGACGCAAAGACGAAGAGCACCTCCCCGTTGCCGAACCGGTTCTGCTCCCCGAACCGCTCCCCCGCCGGGATCTCGACGGCGCACTTGTTTTTAAAGAGCCGCTGGATCATCGCCAGGGTCTCAACCCCTGCCGGGCCGTTAAAGACATAGGCCGAACCGTCCGGGCTGATGATCCGGCCGCCCCTGGAGAAGACCATTGAGGCAAAGTTGGAAGCATCGTGCCGGAAGGCCCAGCCGTATTTTTTATTGGCCGGGTCGCTGGCCTTGCAGGCCGCCTCTTCCCAGGTCTTCCAGTCCCGGGGCGGCTCGTTGTAGCCGAGCTGCCGGAGCCAATCGGCATTGTAGTACATAACCTCCACCGACCGCTGGGTCGGAAAGCCCAGCCGCTCCCCCTTAAACTGGGGATTAACGTCGCTCCCCAGGAAGATGGGGAAGTAGTCCTTAAGGTCCTCTTCCGTAAGGCCGTACTTTTTGCTCTTGATGAAGGGCGTAAGGTCGATGACGGCCCCCTGGGCCCGGTAGAAGGCGGCCTGATTCTGGTAGGCAACGGCGATGTCCGGCGGCTGGCCGGCCTGGATGGCGGCATTTATCTTGTTGTAAACATCGTTGTAAGAGGCCCCGGCGATTTCCGCCCGGGCCCGAATGCCGTAGGGGTTGGTCCGGCTAAATTCGTCCAGCATCGACTGAATCAGCTCCTGGTCCCGCTGCGGCCGGTTGTGCCAGTAGACCACCTCGATGTTCTTGCCCGTAAGGTCGATGGCGTCGACCATTTCGGGGGTGGTGGGCGGATTGGTTATTCCGGCCGGGCCGGGCTGGGTTGGGGCCGCCTGGGGCATACAGGCCCCCAGAATTGCGGCCAATCCCAAAAAGAGGGTTAAAAGCCGCCGAAGTTTGCCCGCAAACATGGCCTCAAAACCTCCTTATCTTTTAATCCCACTGCTGAGAAAGCCTTCGGTAAAGGCCCGCTGGGCCAGGAAGTAAAGGGCGGTAATGGGGGCTACCATCATGGTGGCGAAGGCCATCAGGAGGTGGGTGTTGACGCCGCCTTCCCCGACCATGAATTGCTGGAGGCCGACCGCCAGCACCCGCATGCTGGGGTCCCGGGTTACCAGGAGCGGCCACTGAAAGGCGTCCCAGGCCCAGATGAAATTCAAGACGGCGATGACCACCAGGGCGGGCCGGCTCAGGGGCAGAAGGACCCAGAGCAGATAATGGAGGTGGCTGGCCCCGTCGATCCGGGGCGCGTCGTAAAGCTCCCGGGGAACCTGCAAGAAGTGCTGCCTTAGGAGAAAGATGCCGAAGACGTTTACGGTGAAGGGCACCGTGAGGGCCAGGTAGGTGTTGTACCAGCCGAAGTTGAACATCATGACGACCTTGGGCACCAGCACCAGCTCCCCGGGAATCATCAAGGTGGCCAGGATCCCCAGAAAGACCAGGTTCCGACCCGGCAGCTCCACCTGGGCCAGGGCGTAGGCCGCCAGTACCGAGGTGACCAGGACACCCCCCACGATGACCCCGCTCACGATAAGGCTGTTGGCAAAGTAGCGGACCATAAGCCACGTCCCCCACTGCCGGTCCCAGCCGGTGTGCCGGACGGCCTCGATGTAGTTCTGCCACTGGAGGGGCTCGTCCCCCAGGGGCCACCAGGGCCACAGATTGTTGGTGATAACGCTTCCGTAAGATTTGAGGGAGCTGGCCACCATATATAGGTGAAGGCCAGAACGGAGACCAGGGCCCCAAGGATGAGGATTAAGTAGCTAATGAGCCGACCCCGCGGCCGCCGGAACCGGAAGGTTCGCAGTTCAATGGGGCGGGCAACGGGCAGGCCCAGGGTTTTACTCATAGACGACCCTCCGGCCGGCAACCCGGTTCTGAACGATGGTAAGGACCAGGATCACCGAGAACAGGATGAAGGAGAGGGCGGCGCTGTAGCCGTAACGGTTGTACTCGTAAAGCTGTCGGAAGATATAAATGCTGGCGGTCGTGGTGGCCGTGCCCGGACCGCCCATAGTCATAACGTAGATATGGTTAAAGGCCTTAAAAGTGCCGATCACGGTTATGATGGAGAGAAAGAAAGTAGTGGGGGAAAGGAGGGGGACGGTGATGTGGCGAAATAGGGCCCAACCCCTGGCCCCGTCGACCCGAGCGGCGTCGTAAAGCTCGGCCGGGATGTTGCCCAGGCCGGCCAGGAAGACGGTAATATCGCAGCCGACGAAGACCCAGGTGGTGTAGATAAAGACGGCCACCAGGGCCAGGCTCGGCCCGTGGGCCCAGGGCGGAAGCTCCACCCCCAGCCCCCGGGCGGCCAAAGCAAAAACCCCGGTGGGCTCGGCCAGCCACCGGGGTTGGGGCAGCCCGAGGGCCCCCAGCACCGTGTTTATGAGGCCCCGGTCGGGGTTATAAGATAAGTCCAGACGGCGGCCGAGGCGACGGTGGAGGTCACGTACGGCAGGAAAAAGACCAGCCTGAAAAGCTCCCGCCCTTTAACCTTCTGAAAGAGCAGATAGGCGAAGAAAAGGCCCAGGCCGAGCTGGACGGGCACCGACATCAAAGAGTAGGTGGCCGTGATAAGCAGGGCGTGCTAGACCTGGGGGTCCCGGAGGGCCCGGGTGTAGTTTTCGGCCCCGACGAACTCGGCGCACCCTAGCCGCCAGTTACAAAGGCTGATGTAAAGGCCGTAGAAAATGGGAAAGAACTCGAAAACGGCCAGTAAAGTCAGGGCCGGGGCCAGGAGGGCATACCCGAAAAGAAATTCCCGGAGGCGGCCGGTGGGCCTCTTCTTGGGGTAAGGAGTCCCCTGCTTACGGCCCAACATCGGGGGCTGGCTGCCGGCCTGCTGGAACCCAACCGGCGGAACCGGGGCGGAGGGGACCGCCCGGGAAAAAGCTGGACCCTGCCCTTGCCGTCGCGTAAAACCGACCGCCGCAGGCGCCCATCTCTTCCGCGTTGATTATACAGGCCGGTTTCGCACCGCGCCAGGGGTATTTGCGGCCCTTTCAGTACCAGCGGAAGGTCCGGACGGCCACCAGGTAAGCGGCGGCGCCCCAGATGCCCAGGGCCAGCAGGTAGGGGGCAACCTCCGGCAGGCCGGCCCCTTCCCCGGCCACCAGGCGCATGGCCGTATTTAAATACGAGAGGGGCATCAGGTCGGCGACGAATTTGAGCCAGCCCGGGAAGACGTCGGAGGGAAAGAAGGTCCCGCCCAGGAGAAACTGGGGCAGAACGAAGAGGTTTGCCGCGGGAATGGCCCCCTCCTGGCTGCTCCAGTAGCCGCCGATGAGAAAGCCCACCCCGAGAAAGGCTAGGAGCCCGAAGGCCGAAAGGAGAAGCATCAAAAGAAAGGTCTTCCAGCCCGCGGCCAGGTAAAACCCGAAGACGAAAACCCCGACCAGCAGGATCACCAGGGCCTGGAGCACCCCCATGAGGAGCCGGGCCGTCGCCTGGCCCAGCAGAATGACGAGGCCCGGGGCCGGGGTGGCCAGGAGCCGCTTGAGCACCAGGGTGCGCTTCAGGCCGATGAGGCCCCACACCGGGCTGAAGACCCCGGTGGAAAGGAGGGCCCAGCCGATCTGGCCCGGCAGGGCGAAGTCGATATACCGCTCGTAGCGGCCGGCCACCTGGATGACATCCACCTGGAGGGGCGGGTTTGAGACGCCGGCCAGCTCCAGGCTGGCCTCGGCCGCCGCTTTTTCGACGGCCAGGGCCGCCAGGCGGCTCTGGGGGTTGGCCGGGTTAAGCTCAAGGATAACCCTGGCCCCCTCGGCCCGAACCAGGCCGTCGACCCTTCCCCGGCGGAGCCGGGCCTCCAGCTCCTCGGACGCCCCGTAAACCAGGGTGACCCCGGGGCTTGCCCCCAGGGCCCGCACCAGGGGGTGGTCGGCCGGGCCGACCACCCCGACCCGGACCCCGCCCAGCACCCCGATGCCGACGAACCCGAAGATGGCCACAAAGGCTAGGGGAAAAGCCAACCCAAAAAAGACCACCGACCGGTTCCGGAGCAGGGCCAGGAAGGGGTACCAGGTGGCGACCAGGTAGGCTCGCACGGACAAATTTACCCCTCCCGGAGGGAGCGGCCTGTCAGGTAGATAAAGACGTCTTCCAGGGAAGCCTCCTGCCGGATGACCGGCTTACGGAAGCCGGTGGCCAGCAGCTCCTCGATGAGGCCCCGGGGTGTCCCGAGCCGGATAATGCGGCCCCGGTCCATAATGGCGACCCGGTCGCAGAGCTGTTCGGCCTCCTCCATGTAGTGGGTGGTGATGACCACCGTGGTGCCCTCGGCCCGGACCTCCCGGATCAGGTCCCAGAGGTTTCGGCGGGCCTGGGGGTCCAGCCCGGTGGTGGGCTCGTCGAGGAAAACCACCCTGGGCCGGTTAAGGAGGCTGGTGGCCAGGGAAAAGCGCTGCTTCTGGCCGCCGGAAAGCTTGTCGAAGGTGCTGCGGGCCTTCTCCTCCAGCTGGAACCTTTTCAGGACGGCCCGGGGGTCCACCCGGACGCCGTAGAGGCCGGCAAAAAAGCTTATAAGCTGGGTGAGGGTGAGGTCCGGGTAAAAGCCGGCCGCCTGAAGCTGGACGCCGATGATGGCCTTCACCCGGTCCGGGTAGCGCAAGGCGTCGATGCCGTCGACGTAGACCTCGCCGGCCGTGGGCCGCTGGATGGTCTCGATCATCTCCAGGGTGGTGGTTTTCCCGGCCCCGTTCGGGCCGAGGATGCCGAAGATCTCCCCCCGCCTCGCGCTGAAGGAGATGCCGTCCACGGCCACGACGTTGCCGAAGTGCTTTCGAAGGTTCCGGACCTCGACGATGGGCGAAGCTTCCACGGCTCCCGCGGCAAGAAACTAAATCAGGCTTTCAACGGCCTTCCGGAGGCGGCCCACGGCCCGCTCGAGGTTTTCTAAGGAGTTGGCGTACGAAAGGCGCAGGTAACCGGCCCCGGCCGCCCCGAAGGACTCCCCGGCCAGGACCGCCACCCCGAACTCGGAAAGGAGCCGGTCAGCAAACTCCCGACTGCTCAGGGGCAACCCCTTAACCGACGGGAACACGTAGAAGGCCCCCTGGGGCTCCAGGCAGCGGAGGCCCGGAATTTCGTTGAGGGCCGACACAAGGAAATCCCGCCGGCGCCGAAACTCGGCCACCATGGCCTCTACGCAGTCCTGGGGCCCTTCCAGGGCGGCCAGGCCCGCCAGCTGAACGAAGGTGGGGGTGCAGGAGACGCTGTTCACCATCAGCCGGATGATTCCGGGCACCAGCTCGGGCGGGAAGACCCCGTAGCCCAGTCGCCAGCCGGTCATGGCGTAGGTTTTCGAAAAGCCGTCCAGAATAATCGTCCTTTCGGCCATTCCGGGCAGGGGGGCCAGGCTGTGGTGGTCGGCGTCGTAGATTATCCGGCTGTAAATTTCGTCGGATAAAACGTAGAGGTCGCGGCCTCTTACCAGGTCGGCGATGGCTTCCAGGTCCTCGGCCGTGAGCACCGAGCCGGTGGGGTTGTGGGGCGAGTTGAGGATTATGAGCCGGGTCCGGTCGGTAAGCCTTGCCTGGATATCGGCCACGTCCAGCCGGAAGCTCCGCTCCTCCCGCAGGGGGACGGGCACCGGCCTGCCCCCGGCAAAGCTTACGGCCGACTCGTAAATGGGGAAGCCGGGGTCGGGGACCAGCACCTCGTCCCCCGGTTCCACCAGGGAAAGGACGGTGAAAAAAATCACCGGCTTTCCGCCCGGGGTAATCACGACCTGTTCAGGGTCGACGTTGAGGCCCCGGGTCCGGCCCACGTAGCGGGCCACGGCCCGGCGCAGTTCCGGCAGGCCCGCCGCGGGGCCGTAGTGGGTGTGGCCGTCGAGCATGGCCCGGTAGGCGGCCTCGATGATGTGGCGGGGGGTGACGAAGTCCGGTTCGCCGATCTCCAGGTGGATGACATCCCGGCCCCCGGCCTCGAGGGCCCGGGCCCTGGCCAGGACCTCAAAGGCGGTCTCGGTGCCGATCCGGCTCATCCGGCTGGCAAGCTTCATCGGTTTGCCTCCGTGCAGGGGATATTCAGGCCGTTTCAGAGGCCCGGCCGAGCTCCCGGTTGACGGAGATGACCCCCCGGATCCCCTCCAGCTTGGCCATCACCCGGCTGAGCTGGTCGAGGCCGGTGGTCTCCACTGTCAGGTTGATGACGGCGCTCCGGTCGGGCCGGACCCGGGTCGAAACGTAGGTGATGTTGACCTTCTCTTCGGAGACCACGGCCGAGACGTCCCGGAGCAGGCCCACCCGGTCCCAGGCCTCCAGCCGGATGGAGGCCGGGTAAACCTGCCGGGGCGACCGGCCCCAGGAGACCTGGATGAGGCGGTCCTTTTCGTCCTCGTTGAGGACGTTGGGGCAGTTGCGGCGGTGGACCGTCACCCCCTTTCCCCGGGTTATATAGCCGATGATGGGGTCGCCGGGGATGGGGTTGCAGCACCTGGCCAGGCTGGTGAGCAGGTCCCCGATCCCCATAACGTCCACCACCGAGTAGGGGGCCGAGCCGTCGGCATGGGGCGGGCGCTCCGTCAGGGTTGCGGTGGCGGCCGGGGCCGGCTCGGCGACCTTGGCCCCGATCTGGTGGGGGTGGATGTCCCCACAGCCCACGGCGACCAGAAAGTCGTCGGTCTTATCGTAATTAAAAAGTTTTGCCAGGTCTTCTAAGGCCACCTGGATGCCCAGCCGCTTCAGCTCCTTCTCCACCAGCTCCCGGCCCCGTTCGATGTTGGAGGCCCGCTCCTGCTTGCGGAACCACTGGCGGATCTTCTCCCGGGCATTCGAAGTCCGCACGTAGCCGAGGTTGGGGTTGAGCCAGTCCCGGCTGGGCCCCTTGCTCTGCTTCGAGGCGATGATCTCGACGACGTCCCCGTTCCGGAGCTGGTAATCGAGGGGCACCAGCCGGCCGTTCACCTTGGCCCCGATGCACCGGTGGCCCAGCTCGGTGTGGATCCGGTAGGCGAAGTCGATGGGGGTCGAGCCGGCCGGAAGCTCCTTAAGCTCCCCCTTGGGGGTGAAGACGTAAACCTGGTCCCGGAAGATGTCCGATTTGACCGACTCGACGAATTCCAGCGCCCCCTGCATGTCCCGCTGCCACTCCAGCAGCTGGCGCAGCCAGGCGATCTTATCTTCGAACTTGGGGTCCTGGTGGCGGCCCTCCTTGTACTTCCAGTGGGCGGCCACCCCGTATTCGGCCACCCAGTGCATCTCGTAGGTCCGGATCTGGACCTCCAGGGGCCGCCCGTCCAGGGCGACCACGGTGGTATGGAGGGACTGGTAGCCGCTGGGCTTGGGGTTGGCGATGTAGTCGTCGATGTGGCCGGGGATGGGGTGCCAGATGCTGTGGACGACCCCGAGGGCGCTGTAGCAGTCCTGGACGGTGTTTACCAGGATGCGAACCGCCAGCAGGTCGTAGATCTCGTTGAAATCTTTGCCCTGCTCGGCGTATTTGGCGACCTTCTGGGCGATGCTGTAGATATGCTTCGGCCGGCCGGTGACTTCGGCCTTGATGCCCGCCCGCTCCAGCTCCCGCTTTAGGATCTCCACCACCTGGCTGATATACCGCTCCCGGCTGGCCCGGCGGGCCCGGATCAGCCGGGCGATCTCCCGGTACCGCTCCGGCTCCAGGCACCGGAAGGCCAGGTCTTCCAGCTCCCATTTAAACTGCCAGATCCCCAGGCGGCCCGCCAGGGGAGCAAAGATATCCATGGTTTCCTGGGCCACCCGCCGGGCCTTCTCGGGGGGCAGGGCGTCGAGGGTGCGCATATTGTGGAGGCGGTCGGCCAGCTTGATCAGAACCACCCGGATATCCTCGGCCATGGCCACAAACATCTTCCGGAGGTTCTGGGCCTGCTGTTCTAGGAGGCGCCGGTCGGTGAGGCTGGAGGGGGACCACTGGATCCGGGAAAGCTTGGTTACCCCCTCAACCAGCCTGGCCACCTCGGGGCCGAAGCGCTCCTCGATGGCTTCCAGGGGTACGTTGCAGTCCTCGACCACGTCGTGGAGGAGGGCGGCGGCGATGGCGGCGGCGTCCAGCTTGAGGTCGGCCAGCAGGAGGGCGGTCTGGAGGGGGTGCTCGATGAAGGGGGCGCCCGAAGCCCGCACCTGGCCGTCGTGGGCGCCGGCGGCGAAGTCGACGGCGGCCTCGACCAGCGCCACCTTTTCCTGCGGAAGGTACTCGCTGACTTTAGCGATAAGTTTTTTTACCAGGCCCTGGACCTCGGTCCGTGCCGTTGCCATAGCGGCCCTTTGCACCCCCACAAGCATCCCGTTAACAGTATAAGGAAAGGGCCCGCCGAATGGCCAGACCCGGCGACTTCTCCGGGCCCTTAAGTTATCCCTACTATGCCCGGCGGTAAGGGCGCAGGGCGGTGGACCCCGACGGATATCCGCCGGATGCTAGCAGGTAACATGTAACTAGATTGGCGGGACCGGCCACCGTGGGTCCCGACGGGGTCAAAAAAGCCGGGACGCCGCCTTTTGGGGGCGTCCCGGCTCCGGTCTTCCCAGGTGGAAAGGCTAGCCGGCGGCCTCCGGGGTTACGGCCCCGGTGAGGCTCTCTTCGACTTTCCGGAGGCGGGTCTCGTACATGTTAATGCAGTGCTTGATCACGTCGAGCTGGCTGAACAGGAACAGCCCGAGGATGTGGGGAAAGAGCTTGCGCATCTGGGCCTTGGCCACGGGCAGAAGGTCAGGGTCGTCCCGGATGATGCGGGCGGCCAGGTAGTGGCCGAAGGCGATGTGGCGGGCCTCGTCCCGCTGGATCAGCTCAAAGCCCTTTACCAGGCCCGGAAGCAGACCCCGCTCCTTCAGGGATAGATAGGCGGTGGCGTAGCCGGCCTCGGCCGCCACCCCTTCCACCATCAGGTGGTAGGTGGCCACGGCCTCCAGCTGGGCCCGCCGGGACTGGTCGGTATGGAGCTGGTGCAGAACCCGGGGTAGCTCTTCGTAGAAGACGAACTGGTAATGGGGGCCGACGGGGGCGGTTTCGTTCAGGTCGACCCCCGGAACCACCGTATTAAGCCAGCGGTCGAAAAACTCGGTGTGCTTGGCTTCCTCGAAGAGCTGGGTGCAGAGAAAGATCTCCTCCTCAAGGTGACCGCCCTCTTTCCGGATGGCAAAGAGGAGGGGACTCAGGTCTTCGGTGACGGCGATCTCCCCCCGGTAAAAACCGGCGATAAGGCGCAGGGTTCCCAGCTGGAGCTCCTCCGAAAGTTCGGGCCACTGCCGGACGTCTTCGGAGAGGTCGATGCTTTCGGGGTCCCAGAAAAGTCTTTTGGCTTTAACGTAATCGACCATGGGCAGAAGGTCATACCGCAACGACATGGTCACGCACCCCCAAAGCGAAATTCCGGCCCTATTATATGCCTGCCGGCCGAGGGTGTCAAACCGGGCCGCGGGCCGTCAGGTTCCCTGACCCCGGAAGGCCTTGAAGTTCTCTGTTACAATTGGTTGACCCACCGTGAAGGAGGGCCGTTAAGATGCGCCTCGTTACCTACGGCTACCGGGGTTGGGAACGGGCGGGGGCGGTCTTCGACGACTGGGTGGTGGACCTGCAGCGGGCCGCCGGTGAACTCTTCCGGGCCCGGGGTGAGGCCCTGGTGCCCCCGACCGTCAGGGGCCTTCTCGAGCTGGGCCCCGAAAGCCTGCGCCTGGCCGAGGCGGCCCTCGATTACGTCCGGCAAAACTTTACGAAAGAGGCCGACCGGTTCCAGGCCGAAGGCCTCCTCTTCAGCCTGCGGGAGGTCCGGCTTCGTCCCCCGGTCCCCAACCCGGCCAAAATCATCTGCCTGGGCCTTAACTACCGGGACCATGCCGCCGAGTCTGGGGCGCCCGTGCCGGAGGTGCCGGAGCTCTTCGCCAAGTATACCAACGCCCTGGTCGGTCCGGGCGACCCGATTCGAATTCCCCGGGTGAGTACCCAGGTAGACTATGAGGCCGAGCTGGCGGTGGTCATCGGCCGGCGGGGGCGGTATATCCCCGAGGCCGAAGCCTATGAATACGTGGCCGGCTACACCGCCTTTAACGACGTGAGCGCCCGGGACTTCCAGTTCCGGGGCCGGCAGTGGATGCCCGGCAAGATTTTCGACGGCTTTGCGCCCATGGGCCCCTGGCTGGTGACCCGGGACGAGGTCCCCGACCCCCACGCCCTGGAAATCAGCCTGGAGGTCGGGGAAGAGCGCCTCCAGCACGCCAATACGGCCCACATGATCTTCAAGATTCCCCAGGTTATCGCTTACATCTCCCAGATTTTGACCCTGGAGCCGGGGGATATCATCGCCACCGGTACCCCGGCGGGGGTCGGCTTTGCCCGGAAGCCGCCCCGATTTTTAAGGCCCGGGGAATTGGTCCGGGTTATCATCGACCGGGTCGGAACCTTAGAGAACCCGGTGGTAAAAGAGGCCTAAGGGCCCGGCATCTGTTATGATCCAGGGGGAGGTTTTTATGGCGGTTGTTGACCTGAGCCGCTGGGAGGGGGCGCCGGGCAAGAAGACCCGGCTTTACCGGCTCTTTTACCAGTACGGGCCGGGCGAAGGGCTCGGGATGTTCCTGCCCGTCGACCACGGCCTGGAGCATGGGCCCATCGATTTTCTGCCCAATCCCCCCAGCGCCGACCCTGAGTATATCTTTCGGCTGGCCGTGGAAGGCCGCTACTCGGCCGTGGTTTTCCAGTACGGCATCGCCAGCCGGTTCTACGCCCCCTTCGCCGGCCGGGTGCCCCTGGTCCTGAAGATTAACGGCAAAACCAACATCCCCCCGGCCGACGAGCCCATCTCGCCCCTCACCGCCACCGTCGAGGACGCCGTCCGGCTCGGGGCCGACGCCGTCGGTTATACCCTCTACGTGGGCTCGCCCCTTCAGGACCAGGATTTCAAGCAGTTTCTCGAGGTCCGGCGGGAAGCCGAGCGCTTCGGAATGCCCGTCATCGTCTGGGCGTATCCCCGGGGCAGGTATGTGGAAGAAAAGGGCGGCCGGGACAGCCTCTACGCCATCGAATACGCCGCCCGGGTGGCCGCCGAACTTGGGGCCGACCTCATAAAAGTCAACGTCCCCGAGTTCGTCCCTGAAAAGATGACCCGCCTGCCGAAGCCCTACGACTCCACGGTCCTGGACGTAAAGGAGGCCATCGCCCGGGTGGTCTGGGCGGCGGCCGGGGTCCCGGTGCTGGTCTCGGGCGGGAGCAAAATCGGCGACGAGGACCTCCTGGCCCGGGCCAGGGCCTCCCTCGAGGGCGGGGCCGTCGGCCTTATCTTCGGCCGCAACATCTTCCAGCGGCCTTACGACGAGGCTATCCGGTTAAGCCACCGCATCGCCGGGATGATGCAGGCCTTCCGCCGCGCCCCCGTCAAGCCCTGACCCGGCCCCTTTTACCGGCCCGAATGCCTGGACCCAGCCGGGTTGTTATCGGCCGAATCTACCCCGAGGTCGACGGGGGACGCTTTCCGGTAAAACGGGTCGTCGGCGACCGGGTCGCCGTTGAGGCCGACATCTTCGCCGACGGCCACGACGAGCTTTCGTGCGAGCTGCTTTACCGGAGGGAGGGCTCCCCGGACTGGCAAGCCGTGCCGATGGTTCCCCTGGGCAACGACCGGTGGCGGGCCGAATTTGCCGTCGAGGAGCTGGGCCGTTATCTTTACACCGTCAGGGCCTGGGTTGACCGGTTCAAGACCTGGCGGCGGGACCTGCGTCGGCGGCTGGAGGCCGGCCAGGAGGTGGCGGCCGAATGGCCGGTGGGGGCCGAGCTGGTGGAAGCCGCGGCCGAGCGGGCCCAGGGGGCCGACCGGGAGCGGCTGCTGGGGCTGGCCCAGATCCTCCGGGCCGGCGGGCCTGATGGCGCGGGGGTTGCCTTCGGGGAAGAGCTTGACCGGCTAATGAGGACCTATCCCGACCTGGCGGGGGCAACCCTCTATGACCGGGAGCTGGCGGTGATTGTCGACCGGGCGCTGGCCCGCTTTGGGGCCTGGTACGAGATGTTCCCCCGCTCGGTCTGGTCCACCGACCCCGAACCCCACTTTGCGGACGGCAGGCTTCGGCACGGAACCTTCCGGGACTGCGAGGCCCGGCTGGAATACATCGCCAACCTCGGTTTTGATGTGGTTTACCTGCCCCCGATCCACCCCATCGGCCGGACCAACCGCAAGGGCCGGAACAACGGCCTGACCGCCGGCCCCGACGACCCGGGAAGCCCCTGGGCCATCGGGGGTCCCGAGGGCGGCCACACGGCCATACATCCGGCCCTCGGGACCCTGGAGGATTTCCGGCGGCTGGTTTCCAAGGCCCGGGCCCTGGGCCTGGAGATTGCCCTGGACCTGGCCTTCCAGTGCTCCCCGGACCACCCCTACGTCCGGGAGCATCCGGAGTGGTTCCGGCACCGGCCGGACGGTACCGTCCGGTACGCCGAAAACCCGCCCAAAAAATACGAGGATATTTATCCGTTTGATTTCGAAACCCCCTGCTGGACCACCCTCTGGGCCGAGCTGAAGGCCGTCGTCGAATTCTGGGTGGCCCAGGGCATAAAGATTTTCCGGGTGGATAATCCCCACACGAAGCCCTTCGCCTTCTGGGAGTGGCTTATAAACGACATAAAGGCCAGGTACCCCGAGGTCATCTTTCTTTCCGAGGCCTTTACCCGACCCAAGGTGATGTACCACCTGGCCAAGCTGGGGTTTACCCAGTCGTACACTTACTTTGCCTGGCGCAATACCAGGCAGGAGCTCACGGAGTACCTGACGGAGCTTACCCGGACGGAGGTGCGGGAGTATTTTCGGCCAAACTTCTGGCCCAACACCCCCGATATCCTCACCGAATACCTTCAGCGGGGCGGCCGGCCCGCCTTTATAATCAGGCTTATCCTGGCCGCAACCTTAAGCCCCAGCTACGGCATCTACGGACCGGCCTTTGAGCTCTGCGTTAACACGCCCCGGGAACCCGGAAGCGAAGAGTATCTAAACTCGGAAAAATACGAGCTTAAATACTGGCAGGTGGACGACCCGGCAAGTCTTCGGGACCTGGTGGGCCGGGTGAACCGGATTCGGCGGGAAAACCCCGCCCTCCAGTCCAACGATTCCCTCCGGTTCCACCCCACCGACAACGACCAGCTCATCTGCTACAGCAAGCACACCCCCGGCTTTGACAACGTCGTTGTGGTGGTCGTCAGCCTGGACCCCCACCGCGTCCAGGCCGGGACGGTGGACCTGCAGATTCACGAGCTGGGCCTCGACCCGGCCCGGCCTTACCTGGTGCACGACCTGCTCGCCGGGGCCGGCTACACCTGGCACGGCTGGCGAAATTACGTGGAGCTCAACCCCGATAGTCTTCCGGCCCATATCTTTCGGGTGGAGCAACCGTGAGCACGCCCTCCCTCTGGTATAAAGATGCCATTATTTATGAGGTCCACGTCCGGGCCTTTTACGACAGCAACGCCGACGGCCTCGGCGACTTTCCCGGCCTTATCAGCAAGCTGGACTACATTCAGGACCTGGGGGTGACGGCCGTCTGGCTGTTGCCCTTCTACCCTTCGCCCCTGCGGGACGACGGCTACGACATCGCCGACTATTTCGGGGTTCACCCCGCCTATGGGACCCTGCGGGACTTTAAGCGGTTTTTGCGGGAGGCCCACCGCCGGGGCCTGCGGGTGGTCACCGAGCTGGTGCTCAACCACACCTCCGACCAGCATCCGTGGTTCCAGCGGGCCCGCCGGGCCCGGCCGGGCAGCCGCTGGCGGAACTTCTACGTCTGGAGCGACACCCCCGACCGCTATAAAGAGGCCCGGATAATCTTTAAAGATTACGAGCCGTCCAACTGGACCTGGGACCCCGTCGCCCGGGCCTACTACTGGCACCGCTTTTTCTCCCACCAGCCGGATTTAAACTACGACAACCCGGAGGTTCGCAAGGCCATCCTCCGGGTGCTCGACTTCTGGTTGGAGCTTGGGGTCGACGGTTTCCGGCTGGACGCGGTGCCCTATCTTTTCGAGCGGGAGGGGACCAGCTGCGAGAACCTTCCCGAAACCCACGCCTTCTTAAAGGAGCTACGGCGTCAGATCGACGGGCGGTTCGGGGAGCGGATGCTCCTGGCCGAGGCCAACCAGTGGCCGGAGGATGCCGTGGCCTATTTCGGCGACGGGGACGAATGCCACATGGCGTTTCACTTCCCCCTTATGCCCCGGCTTTTTATGGCCATCCACATGGAGGACCGTTTTCCCATCGTCGATATCCTTAACCAGACGCCCCCTATCCCCGAGAACTGCCAGTGGGCCCTTTTCCTCCGGAACCACGACGAGCTCACCCTGGAGATGGTCACCGACGAGGAACGGGACTACATGTACCGGGTTTACGCCCGGGACCGGCACGCCCGGGTGAACCTGGGGATTCGGCGCCGGCTGGCGCCCCTTTTAAACAACAACCGCCGGCGCATTGAACTCATGAACGGCCTCCTTTTCTCCCTGCCCGGCACCCCCGTCATCTACTACGGGGACGAAATCGGGATGGGGGACAACTTTTTCCTGGGGGACCGAAATGCGGTCCGGACACCCATGCAGTGGAGCGCCGACCGGAACGCCGGCTTTTCCCGGGCCAACCCCCAGCGCCTCTACCTGCCTGTCATCACCGACCCCGAGTATCACTACGAGGCCGTAAACGTCGAGGCCCAGCTGCAGAATCCCCAGTCCCTCCTCTGGTGGATGCGCCGGCTTATTGCCCTGCGCCAGCAGTTCCGGGCCTTCGGCCGGGGTAGCCTCCGCTTTGTAAACCCCGACAACCCTAAGGTGCTCGCCTTCGTCCGGGAATGGCAGTCGGAGCGGGTGCTGGTGGTGGCGAACCTCTCCCGGTTTGCCCAGTATGCCGAACTTGACCTTTCGGCCTTCGGCGGCCTGGTGCCGGTGGAGGTCTTCGGCCGGACGGAATTTCCGCCCATCGGGGAAGGGCGCTACCGGGTAATGCTGGGCCCCCATTCGTTCTACTGGTTCGCCCTCGAGCCAGCCCGGGTGGAGGTCCGCCTGCCGCCCCGGGAGGCCGGCCGGGTTCTGGAGGCGGCGGGGGACTGGACGGCGGTCTTTACCGACGGCCGGTCGGCCCTGGAAGAGATTCTGCCCGGCTATCTGGGGGGCCAGCGGTGGTTCGGGGCCAGGGCCCGCCAGGTTCGGGCCGTCCGGCTGGTAGAGGCCGTCCCGTTTCCCTACGGCCAGCGGCTGGCTTATCTGGTCCTGGCCCAGGTCCATTTTACCGAGGGCCAGCCGGAAACTTACCTTCTGCCCGTAACTTTCGGGTCCGCCGAAAGCGCCCCCGAAGGGGCCGTGGTTGCCCGGCTCCGGGTTCGCCGGGAGCGGGGAGGCCCCGCCGAAGGGGTTCTCGTCGAGGCCCTGGCCGACCCCGAATTTTTGCGGGCCCTGCCCGAGGCCGTCGGCCGCCGGCGCCGCTGTCGAGGGGCGGCCGGGGAGGTGGTGGGCGAGCCGACCCACCTTTTCGGCCAGCTTCGGCGGTCAGGCCGGTCCCGCGGGCCGATTACCCTCGGCCGGGACCAGTCGAACAGCTCCGTCTTTTACGGGGACCTGTTCGTTTTGAAGCTCTACCGGCGGCTGGAAGAAGGCCGAGCCCCCGAGTTCGAGCTGGGGCTTTATCTTACTGAAAAGGTCGGCTTTAAAAATACCCCGCCCCTGGCCGGGGCCTTAGAATACCGACCGGAGTCGGGGGAGCCCATTACCCTGGGGCTCCTTCAGGGGTTTGTGCCGAACCAGGGGGACGCCTGGCAGTACACCCTCGACTTTCTAAGCCATTACTTCGAAGAGGCCCTGGCAACGGCCCCGGAAGTGGAGCTTCCGCCCTTTGGGGTGGGCCGGCTCCTAGACCTGGCCGGGGGCCCCATTCCGGAGACGGCCCAACAGTTGATGGGCAGTTACCTGGACGCGGCCTGGCTTCTTGGGCGGCGGACGGCCGAGCTCCACCTGGCCCTGGGGGCGGCCGGGCCCGACCTGCCCGAGTTTGCCCCCGAGGGGTTTACCCCGTTCCACCAGCGGGCCGCCTACCAGTCCTTCCGGAACCTGACCGGTCAGGTGCTGGACCTGCTCCGGAAGCGGGCCGACGACCTGCCCGAGGAGGCCGGGGACCTGGCCCGGGCGGTGCTGGACTGGGAGGGGGCGATTCTGGGGGCTTTTGGCCGGTTTCGGGATGCCAGGCTTACGGTGGGCCGAATCCGGGTCCACGGCGACTACCACCTGGGGCAGGTGCTCTACACCGGCAACGACTTTGTCATCGCCGACTTTGAAGGCGAGCCGGCCCGGGGTCTCAGGGAGCGGCGGCTTAAGCAGCCGGCCCTTCGGGACGTGGCCGGGATGCTCCGGTCCTTTCACTACGCCGCTGAGGTTGCCGTCCGGCAGGCGGCGGCCCGGGGTCTGGGCGGGCCTTCGGCCCTGGGCTACTGGGCGGGGTTCTGGGAGGTGTGGGCGTCGGCCCTCTTTCTGCGGGGCTACTTCGAGGCCGCCCGCCCGCCGGTGGTGGTTCCCGAATCCCGGGCCGAAGCCGAGCTTCTTTTGGAGATTTATCTTCTAGAAAAAGCCGTTTACGAGCTCGGCTACGAGCTCAACAGCCGGCCCCACTGGGCCCCGATCCCCCTCCGGGGTATACTGAAGATATTATCGGGCGTAAAATAAGGGTGTGTTGCGGGCAGAAGCTTACTTTGACCTGAGGGAATTCGAGCACCGGAACCTTTTCGCCGATACCGAGTACGTCTGGGAGGTCCTGACCAGGGTCGGGCCGTACCTGGCCGACTGGTTTGCCGGCCGGGAAGGGCCCATCATCCTCGGTTCGGTGGAGCCCGGCGCCTGGCTCGACGGCCGGCAGATCTACGTGGGGCCGGGGGCCGTGGTCGAACCCGGGGCGTATATCCGGGCCCCCACCATCATTGGGCCCGGCTCCGTTGTCCGCCACGGGGCGTATATCCGGGGCAACGTCATCGTCGGGAAAAACTGCGTCGTCGGCCACGGAACCGAGGTGAAAAACGCCGTCCTTCTGGACGGGGCCCAGGCCCCCCACTTCGCCTACGTGGGCGACAGCATCCTGGGAAACCGGGTGAATCTGGGGGCCGGGACGGTGCTGGCCAATTTCAAGTTCGGGGGCGCCCCTATAATCGTCACCTGGAACGGCCGCCGCCTCGAAACGGGCCTGCGGAAGTTTGGGGCGGTTCTGGGGGACGACGTGGAAACCGGCTGCAACGCGGTGCTGGCCCCCGGCACCCTGGTGGGTCCCGGCAGCCTGGTCTATCCCAACGCCACCGTCCGGGGTGTCATCCCGCCGCGGTCGGTGGTAAAGGTCCGGGTCCAGCTTCAGCTGGAACCCAGGGTCGAAAGGCCTGCCCGATGACCGAGGCGGAAATCGGGCAAACTACCGCCATCCCGACCGGCTGCCGGTTCTGCCCGAAGCCGGCGGTTGCCCGCTGCACCGCCTGCGGCCTCCCCTTCTGCCCGGACCACGGCAGTCGGCTCTGCTTTAACTGTCTGGCCCCCACCGGCCGGACGGTTCCCCCGGCGGCGGTCCTGCCCTCGGGCACAGCCTACTACGTGGCCCTGATCCTGCTGGCGGCGGGCCTGGTCCTGGCCGGTTTCCAGGCGGTTCGGCTGGCCTCCCGGGTCGGGGCCGAATTTTTTGCGGCCCCGCGGCCGACGGCAACCCCGGCCCCGTCCCCAACGCCCCGGTCGGCCCCAAGCCCCACCCCTGCCCCCGCCCCGGGCCCAACCCAGGGCCCGGCCGCGCCCCCCGCCCAGCAGGAGTACGTGGTCCAGCCGGGGGATACCCTCTGGACCATCGCCCAGCGGTTCGGGGTGAGCGTTGAGGCCCTGGCCCAGGCCAACGGCATCCAGAACCCGGACGCGGCCATCCTCCAGGTCGGCCAGCCCCTCAAGGTCCCGACCCGGTAGGGTCCAGGGCCTCCAGGATGATGTCCCCGAAGGGCTGCGGCTGGCAGGCCCTGACCCGGCCCCGTCCGGCCAGAACCAGGAGGGCCAGAAAGGCCGCTACGGCCTCGTCCCGGCTGTTCAGCTGGGCAAGAAAGGCCGAGAAATTAAGTCGGCCTTGGCCCAGCAGGGCGGCCTCAAGCCGCCTGAGCAGGACCACCAGGGGCACCCGGGGTCTGGGGGCCATCCCTTCGACCCCGGGGGGATGGTCCCGGTTGAGGCAGGCCTCGAGGGCCTCGGCAAGCTCCCCAAGGCTGATATCCCATCGGGCGGCCGCCTTGGGCCGGGCCAGGGGCCCGAAAGATTCCAGGCCGGCCTCCTGTCGATTTTGTAAAAAGGCGACGACGGCTTTAACGGCCTCGGCCAGGGGCCGGGGCGGCCCGCCGCCCGGGGGCGGTTCGTCGGCCGGTGGGGCCGCATCCCACGGCCTGATAAGCCACCTCAGCTTCCAGACGAGAAGCTGGGCGGCCGCCAACAGCTCCCGGCAGACCCGGCCCGGGTCTGCCAGCTCGATTTCGGCGGCCAGGGCCGCGGCCAGCTCGGCCAGCCGCAGTTCCGCCGGGGGGCGGCGGGCGCGCCGGGCCGCCGAAAGCAGAAGGCTCGGCCGGACCTCAGTCCCCAACGTGCTCGGCCGTCAGACTCCGGACCGCCAGCCGCCGGCCCACCGCCGCCGCCACCCGCTCCACCTTCGGGACCAGGTCGGCGAAATTCTCGCAGGTCAGCGACTGCATCCCGTCCGAAAGGGCCTCCTCGGGGTTCGGGTGGACCTCCACCATCAGGCCGTGGGCGCCGGCCGCCACCGCGGCCAAAGCCAGCGGCTCCACCAGGTCCCGGTGGCCGGTGCCGTGGGAGGGGTCGGCAAAGACGGGCAGGTGGCTCAGCTTGCGCACCACCGGAATGGCCGCCACATCCAGAGTATTTCGGGTGTAGGTCTCGAAGGTCCGGATTCCCCGCTCACATAAGATTACCTGCTTGTTGCCCTGGTTGAGCACATATTCGGCCGAAAGGAGCCACTCTTCGATGGTGGCCGCCATTCCCCGCTTCACCATGACGGGTTTGCCCGAGCGGCCGGCGGCCTCAAGGAGGGGGAAGTTCTGCATGTTGCGGGCCCCGATCTGGAGGATATCAGCGTACTCGGCCACCAGGGGTACATCCTCCGGGGAAAGGACCTCGGTGATCACCGGCAGGCCCGTGTCCTCCCGGGCCTCGGCCAGCCAGCGGAGGGCCTGAACCCCAAGCCCCCGGAAGGAGTAGGGGGAGGTCCGGGGCTTGAAGGCCCCGCCCCGCAGGATGTGGGCCCCGGCGGCCTTGACGGCGTGGGCGGTCTTCAAAAGCTGTTCCCGGGATTCCACCGAGCACGGCCCGGCGATTATGACTACCCCGTCGCCCCCGATGGTTACCCCGCCCACCTCGAACCGGGTGTCCACCGGCTGGAATTCCCGGCTGGCCAGCTTGTAAGGCTTCGTGACCCGCAACACCTGCTCGACGCCGGGCAGGATCTCCAGCTGGTCTTTAAGGCTCGGATATACCTGGCCGATGACGCCGATGACCGTCCGCTCGACGCCCCGGGAGATGTTGGCCCGAAAGCCCAGCTCCCCAAGACGCCTCACCACCGCCTGAATCTGGTCCTCAGTCGCCCGGCTGTTCATCACCACGATCATCCCGGCTCACCTCCTGGGTAAAGTCTGTCCGTTCGCAGGACCTTGGCCCCGCGCAAATAGACGTGGATAACCTCCCGCTGGGCGCGGTCGGTATTGACCAGCAAGAGCACCCGGATGCACTTGCGCAGACTGCCCGGAACGTCAATTTCGTGGCTGCAGAGGAGGGCCACGTCGGTCCACCCCAGCTGGCGGGCGGCCACCGCCGGGAACTCGGCGTTAAGGTCGGTGGTGGTCGTAAAGATGGCCGCGGCGATCTGCTCCGGGCAAAGGTCATTGGCCCGGGCCATCGCCTCCAGCAGTTCCCGGGTTGCGCTCAAAATGGCCTCGGCCGTATTTTCGTCGACGGTGGTGGCGCCCCGAATCCCCCGACAGGCCATCGGTCTGCTCCGTATATAAAGAGCCCTTCATCCGCCAAGGACGAAGGGCTCTTCGTGGTACCACCCTGGTTCGCCCCGACATCACTGCCGGGGCCTCGCCGGGTGCGGCAGTTGGGTTGCCGCACCCCGGTGCGCTAACGGGCACCGCCGGCCCAGCCTACTGACCCGGTCTGGAGCGGGCGTTCGGCCGGCGACTCCGGAGGGTAATTCGGCCGACACCGTGCCACGGGCTTGCACCGTCCGCCCGCTCTCTGAGGTTACCGGTGCCCGCCTACTGGGTCTCCTTCGTCGTCTTTGGCCGGATTCGGTTTTCGTCCCAGATTATAGGCGGCGGGCCTCAGGGGTGTCAAATACGGCCAGGGCGGCCGTCCTTGAGGGGGCTCAGGGCCAGCACCGTTCCCACCTGCAGGGGTATGAGGGCGGCCCAGCCCAGGACGTAGCTTCCGGTGGCCTCCACCAGCCTGCCGAAAAGGGGCGGCGAGACCATGCTGAAAAGATAGACGGCGGTAAAGCCGAGCCCCACCCCGATGGCCGGGGCCACGGGGGAGACCTCGGCCAGCAGAGCCACGTGCAGGCCCTGCCACCCAAGGAGGGTCAGGCCGGCCCCAAAGGCCAGCACCCCAACGAGCGGCCAGCCGGCCCCATTCAGGGCGGGCAGAAAGGCAATGGCCCCTAAAAGGGCGGCCCCAAGCAGGGCGATGAGGGAGAGGGTTCGGACCCGCTCGCCCCCGAAGACCCGGTCGGAGGCCCAGCCCCAGCCCAGCCGCCCGACGATGGCCCCGGTATGGACCGCCACCAGCATTCGGGCGGCCTCGGCCCGCTCCCAGCCGAACCGGTCCACCAGGTAGAGGGGCAGGTAACCCGTAAGGCAGAACTGTCCCACCACCAGCAGGCATCCGGCCAGCGAAGCCCGGAGAAGGGCGGGGTCCTTGAAAAGCCAGCCGGGACCGGGGGCCGTCTCCGCCGCCTCCCCGGGTTCCGACCCGGCCCGGGCCGGGACCGAGCCCAGGGCGAGGAGGCCGGTGGCGGCGCAGGCGAGCCCGGCCAGCATCAGGGCCCACCGCCAGCCGCCCGCCCCGGCCGCGGCCGGAAGAATCGCCGCCGCCAGCAGTCCCCCCAGGGGCAGTCCGGCCTGCCGGATGCCCATGGGCAGGCCCCGCCGCTCCCGGGGAATAAGGCGGACAATGGCCTGGCTTCCGGCGATGTGGCTTGAGGGCAGCCCAGCGCCGGCCAGGGCCAGCACCCCGACTTGCTGCCAGAACTCGGGCAGGAGGGCCGAAAGGGCCGCCAGCAACCCCGTAGCCAGGGCGCCCCCGGCCAGCACCGCCCGTTCCCCAACCCGGATGGTGACCCGGCCCACCAGGTAGAAGGAGGCCAGGGCCCCGGCGTCGAAGGCCCCCAGCAGAAGGCCCACCTGCCCCAGGGACAGGCCCGACTCCGCCCGGATGAAGGGGGCCAGGGCCGGCAGGCCGAACCGGATGAAGGTGAGGCCGGCCTGCTGGATGGTCGAGACGGCAACGATTGCCCAGGGACTGGTGCGATTACCGGCCACGGCCGCGCCTTAATTTTACACCGGCCTGCAGGCAGGTTAACCGCTGGCAACTCCCGGGTGTGGTAGAATCCTGGCGGACGCCTTTTGCCTGGTTCCCGGCCGGACACGGCGACACCTTGCGGAGGTCGAAATGGCGCAGATGGCCCTCACCCGGCAGGTTTATTTTTTGCCCGGGAAGCGTGACGAAGCGGTCAACCTCTTGAAACAGCACGAGGCCATTCGCCGGCGGTATGGCCTGGTCCAGCAGCTCATCCTCCGGAAAAACGTGGACCCATCGGTCCACCTGATCATCCAGATCTGGGAGAGCGAAGAAGCCTACCAGCGCTGGCTCAAAAGCGAGGACCGGGCCCGGGTCTGGGCCGAGGAGCGGAAACTTCGGGCCCGGGAGCCAACGGTAACTTTCACCGTCCTTTAAACCCTTTGCGCAGGGGGCTTAAACATGGCCGTTGAAGCCGAGATCACCTGGCAGGGCCAGATGGCCTTCGTCGGCGCCGGGATGGGGAGCAAATTTCCGGTGCCGATGGACGCCGGGCCCGAAGTGGGGGGCGCCGGCCGGGGGGCAAGGCCCATGGAACTGCTCCTCATCGCCCTGGGGGGCTGCACCGGCATGGATGTGGTCTCGATCCTTAAAAAGATGCGCCAGGAGCTTACGGATTACCGGATCAGGATTCGGGGCGAACGGGCGCCGGAGCACCCCCGAGCTTACACCCACATAACCGTCGAGCACATAATCCGGGGCCGCAACCTTAACCCGGAACTGGTGGAAAAGGCCGTTCGGCTTTCGGAGACCAAATACTGCTCGGTGATGGCCTCGCTGGATAAAACCATTCGGATTGAGGTTAAGACTACCATAGTCGACGAGGCCAGGGTCCCTTAGGCCCTACTCCAGGGCCCCGGCGGCCGCCAGCTCGGCGACCTCCTCGTCGGTGTAACCGAGAAGCTCCCGCAGGACGAACTCGGTGTGCTCCCCAAGGCACGGGGCCGCCCGCTCCAGCTGGCCCGGGGTCTCGGACAGCCTGAAGGGGATTCCGTCGTAGACTGTCGGGCCCATTTCGCAGTGGTCCAGGGTGACCCAGTGCCCCCGGTGTTTTAGCTGGGGGTCCCGGTGAAGGTCGGAGCAGCGCTGGACCACCCCGGCCGGAACCCCGGCCGCCTGAAGGGCGGCCATCAGGTCAAAGGGGTCCCACGACCGGGTTGCCTCTCCGATGAGCCCTTCCAGCAGGTCCTCGTGCCGGCGCCGGCCCAAAAACGTGGCAAACCGGGGGTCCTCGGCCCACTCCGGGCGGCCCAGCACCTGGCAGAGGGCCCGCCATTCCCGGTCGCTGGTCACCGCAACGGCCACCCAGCGGTCCTCCCCGGCGCAGGGGAAAGCCCCGTGGGGGCAGGCGTACGGGTCCCGGTTTCCGGCCCGGGTGGCGATGCGGCCGTTGACGGCGTAGTCCAGGAGGGCGGGACCGAGGAACTGAAGGCCGCACTCCAGCTGCGAAAGGTCCAGGTACTGGCCCCGGCCGGTCCGGCGCCGGTAATCCAGGGCCGCCACGAGGGCGGCCAGGGCGAAGGGCGGGCAGATGAAGTCGGTGTAGGCCCCGTAGGGCCCGGCCGGCTCCCGGTCGGGCCAGCCCGTGACCTCGTAATAGCCCCCCAGGGCGGCGGCCAGCTGGCCGAAGCCCCCGAAGCGGGCGTGGGGCCCCGTCTGGCCCTGCTGGCAGGTGGAAATCATAATTATGTCGGGCTTTATTTTCGAGATGGCCTCATAGTCAAGGCCCCAGGCGGCCATGGTGCCGGGGGTAAAACTTTCGGCCACCACGTCGGCCCACATCACCAGCCGCCGGGCGACCTCCCGGCCCTCGGGAACGCCCAGGTTGAGGCTCAGGCTCAGCTTGTTGGTGTTATAGTTGGCGAAAAACTGGCTCCGGTTAAGGCCGGGTTTGCCGCCCTTAAAGGGCGGAAGCAGGCGCAGGACGTCGGGCCGGGTCGTCGACTCCACCCGGACCACGGTGGCCCCGTGGTCGGCCAGGTACTTGGTGGTGATGGGGCCCACCCCAACCCAGCTGAAGTCAGCGACTTTAAGGCCCTCGAAAGCCCTAGCCCCCATGGTTAGATGGCGCCTGCGGCCCGCAGTTGGGCTAAATCCGCCCGGCTCAGGCCCAGCAGGCCGCCGTAGACCTCCTCGTTGTGCTCCCCCACCAGGGGCGGCCGGCGCCGAATCCGGACCGGGTTTAAGTTTCCCTGAACGAAGGGACCGGGGTAGGTTACCCGGGTCCCAAGCTCGGGGTGGTCTACCTCCACCCAGAAGCCCCGGGCCGCCAGCTGGGGATTTTCGAAGAGGTCGGCCACGGTGTTCACCGGGGCGAGGAGAATTCCGTATTTTAGGGCCGCCTCGTAAAGCTCGGCCTTGGTCTTCTGGCGGCAGAAGTCGGCGACGACGGCCTCCAGGGCCTCCAGCTCCTCCTGGGCGGTGGGGTAGCGGCGAGGGGTTGCCAGGTCCCAGTTCTCCCAGTCGACCTCCCGGAACCAGTCGGGGGCAACCCCGGCCTCCTCCAGGAGGGCCAGCAGGCCCCGGATGAAGGCGGCCCCGGGACCGCCCCCCAGGATCAGGAGGCAAACGTAACCGTCCCGACAGGGGTAAATCTGGCGGATGGTCAGCCGGCCGGTCCGCCGCCGCCCGCCGGCCCGGGTCAGGTCGAAGCCGTAAAAATCGGGCAGGGGGAATGGGGTCTCGTTCATCAGGGTCCAGATGACGGCCTGCTGCATGGAGACGTCCACGTGCTGGCCCCGGCCGGCGGCTTGCCGGTAGTAATGGGCGACCATGGCCCCAGCGGCGGCCTGGGCCCCGGCGTGGAGCCAGGCCTGGGGCACGCTGACCCGGACGGGCGGCCGGTCAGGGTCGCCCGAGATGGCCATCATGCCCCCCATGGCCATACCGACGATGTCGGTGGCCCGGTAGTGGGCGTAGGGCCCGTCCTGGCCGAAGGCGCTTATGGAAACCAGGATGAGCCTGGGATTTAAACGGCTGAGCTCCCCAAACCCCAGGCCCAGGCCGTCCAGGTAGCCCGGGTCGAAGGACTCAACGACGAAGTCCGAAAGGGCCGCCAGGCGGCGGAAAAGCCCGCGGCCGTCTTCGGTTTCCAGGTTGAGGGTGATGCCCCGCTTGTTGAGGTTGAAGGCCCAGAAGTAAAGGCTCCGGTCGGGGTGGGGGACGTCTCCGTAAAAGGGCCCGATTCGGCGGCCGGGGTCGCCCCCGGGGGGCTCGACCTTAATGACGTCGGCCCCGAGGTCGGCCAGAATCCGGCCGCAAACCCAGCCCCGTTCGTCCGTAAGGTCCAGCACCCGATAGGGCCCCAGGAGGCTCTCGTCCATCAATCGGAACTGAGCTCCCGGAGAAACGGATTAAAAGCCTTCTCCCGGCCGATGGTCGTCGGCGGGCCGTGGCCGGGGTAAACCACCGTCTCGTCGGGCAGGACCAACAGCTTGTCCCGGATGCTCTCGATGAGCTGGCGCCAGTTACCCACGGGCCGGTCGGTCCGGCCGACCCCGCCCTGGAAGAGGGTATCGCCGGCGATGAGGACGCCGGCGTCGGGGAAATAAAAGCAGACGCTCCCCTGGGTGTGGCCCGGTGTGTGCAGGACGGTGAATTTTAAGCCGTCCACTTCCAGCTCCTGCCCATCGGCAAGCTCCAGGTCGGGGTCGGGGACGGGCTCGGCCAGGGTGCCGAACCACTGGACGTACTGGACGTGGGCCCGCCTGATCAGGGGGACGTCGGCCGGGTGAATGGCAAAGGGAACGCCGGTTAGCCGCTTCAGGGGGCCCACGGCCATCACGTGGTCCACGTCGCCGTGGGTGTTGGCGATAAGCTTGAGCTGAAGGTTCCGGGCCCGGAGGGCGGCCAGGATCCGGTCGGCCTCGTCGCCGGGGTCGAAGACGACGGCCGCCCGGCTGGTCTCATCGGCGACGATGTAGCAATTTTCGGCCAGGGCGCCCAGGGTGAGGGTTTCGACGAACATCTCAGGCCGTGCTCCGGCTGGTATAATCTTTGTGGGGGCCGGCGAAAGCGCCCCCTTTAGCAAGATTTTATAACCGGGTGGTGATCCCCAAAGCAAGTTGACGGCGACGGTAAAAACCAGACCCGAATCCAAAGAGATCGCCCGCCTGGCGGCGGAGGCCGCCTCGGAAAAGCAGGCAAGCGATATCCTGGTTCTTGACATTCGGCGGGTCACCCTGCTCGCCGACTATTTTGTCATCTGCTCGGCCCAGACGGAGCGCCAGCTCCAGACCGTGGTGGAGGAGGTGGAGGAGCAGCTGGGCCGGGCCGGGGTGGAGCTTTTGGGCCGGGAAGGGACGGCCGATTCGGGGTGGGCCGTCCTGGACTTTGGGGACGTCATCGTCCACGTCTTCCGGCCCCAGGAGCGGGCCTACTACCGCCTGGAAGAGGTCTGGGCCGAGGGGACCCCGGTCGTCCGGATAATCTGATTACTCTTCCAGGACCCAGCGGTCCAGGGCCCGCTCAAAGCTTATAAGCTCGCCCTCCCGGAAGAAGATGGCCACCTCCCGGGCCGCCGTTTCGGGCCCATCCGAGGCGTGGACCAGGTTCCGGCCGACGGCCAGGCCGAAGTCCCCCCGGATGGTGCCCGGCTCGGCCCGGACTGGGTCGGTGGCCCCGATGGTCCGGCGCACCACCTCCACGGCGTTGGGCCCTTCCCACACCGAAACCACCACCGGGCCGGAGGTGATGTAGCGAATAAGCCCGTCGTAAAAGGCCTTGCCCCGGTGGACGGCGTAAAGCTCCTCGGCCTGCCCCAGGGAAACCCAGATAAGCTTTAAGCCCACCAGCTTAAGCCCCCGGGCTTCCAGCCGGCGGATCACCTCCCCGACCAGGCCCCGCTGGACCCCGTCCGGTTTGACCATAAGCAGTGTGCGCTCCATCTCCGCGGCCGTTGGCGTAAAATTCTCCCGGCATTCTAACATAGACGAGCATGGGCGACTACGGGGCCCTTCGGGAGCGGGCGGTCCGGTTTCTGTCGGCGGCCGGGGGGCGGGCTTCCCTGGCCGACCTCGCCCGCCACCTCTTCGGGGCGGCCTCCCCCGAACCCTGGGTCGGCCTGCTGGGCCGGGTTCTGGGCCCGGAGTTCGTCATAGCCGGTGGGGAAGTGGCCCTGACCTGCCCCGGGCCCGCCCCCGACACGCCCCCGGAGGGCCTCACCCTCACCGTCTTGGACATCGAAACCACCGGCCTCGACCCGGCCTCCAGCCGGCCCGTTCAGGTCTCCGCCATCCGCCTGCGTCCGGGCGGACGGCCGGCGGTCTTTTATTCCCTGGTCCGGCCGGACCGGCCGGTGCGCCGGGGTCTTAAAAAATTCCCCCGGGCGGCCGAGCTCGATGCCGCCCCCGACCTGAAAACTCTCCTCGGGGAGCTGGCCGGGTTCATCGAGGGGGTGGTCGTCGGGCAGGATATCCGCTGGCAGTGGGAGTTTCTGGCTTCCCTGGGCCGTCAGCTGGGAGTTAGCTGGCCGCACCTTCCGGTTCTGGATTCGGCGGTGCTGGCCCGGCACCTCTGGCCGGACCTGGGCAAACCGAGCCTGGAGCGGCTGGCCGGACGGGTAGGGGCGCCGGTTCTGCCCCGGGACCGGGCCGACCACGACGCCCGGATGCTGGCGGCGGTGGTTCCCCGGCTGCTGGCCGAAGCCCGGGAGCGGGGAATCCGGACCTGGGGGGAGCTGGAGGCCGTGGCCGGCTGGCCGGCCCTCGCCGGGGTCCGCCTACCCAACCTGGGGGCGGTTCCGGCGGGGCCGGGGGTTTACATCCTCCGGGACGGGTCGGGCCGGGCCCTTTACGTCGGCAAATCCCGGAACCTCCGGGCCCGGGTCCGTTCGTACTTTAACCGGCCCCCGGCATATAACCGGCACCTGGAGGGGCTGCCGGCCCTGACCCGGTCGGTGGAAACCGTTCCCTGCGGGTCGGAGCTTTCGGCCCTCCTGCTTGAGGGCCGCCTCATCGCCGAACTCGGCCCCCCGTATAACCGGGTGCGGCGGCTTCGGGGCCCGGTTTTCGTTTACCGGACCCCCGAGGCCCCATCCCGCTGGCACATCGGCGGCCGGGTTCCCCCGGCGGCCCCCTTCTTTGCCGCCTTCGACACCCGGCGGGACGCCGAGGCGGCCCTGGCCGAGGCGCGTAGAACCCTGCCCCTCCCCGGCTGCCGGAGGCGGCTTCCGGCCCGACGGACGGACGACTGTCCGCTCGCCAAATTCGGGGACCCGTGCCGGGTCTGCCGGGGCGAAGTTACGGCCGAAGGCTACGGCGAGGTTTTGACCCTGGCCCAGGAGGCCGTAGCCAGGCTTGGGGGCACTTTCGGCCTCATCCTTTTCGGCCCGCCGGAGCCGGAGGTCCATCTCTGGGCCGGCGGGGCGTACCGGGGGTGGCTAGGGGAGTCGGCCCTTTCGGCCGAGGGGCTGGGAACCCTCCTTAACGGTCGGCCGGACCCCTTGGGGACGGTCCTCTTCTGGCGCTGGCACCGGCTGAATCCCCGGGCCGGCCTGAAGGTGCCCTTAGAATATCCCCCCGGGGACCTCAGTGGCCTGGCCGACCGGCTTCGGGCGGCGCTGGCCCCCGGTTAATGGGCCGCCGCGGCCAAAACTCTTGGGTCGGCCGCCCAGGCCGGGTCCGAGGCCTGGGCGGGTTTTCGGCAGATAAAGACCAGGGTGGCGCCCAGGTAATTCAGGGGACCGATTTTCCCCAAGGCCCGGTCCAGGCCGACAAGCCTTTGGAAGGCCCACCGAACCCCCTTGGGAGAGTCGGGCCGGATGGTTAAGGTGCTGGGGATGAGGGCCCCGGCGATGTGGGCGCCCCGGACGGCCTCGACTTCGAGGCCGGCCCGGCGGATAAGGTTCAGGACGAAGGCGGGCGGGTCCAGCCGAAGGCCCACGTAGACGGTGCTGCCGTCGGCCCGGACCAGGGGATAGCGGAGGCGAACCGGCCGGTCCGGCCGGGTGAAGAGGGCCTTTAAGGCCTCGGGCCGGGATACCCCGTAGCCCAGGGGGTCGCCCAGAAGGCCGCTCAGGCAGAGCCAGAGGGTGTCGAGGCTTAAGCGGTTTTCGGCGTCGAAGATGAGCCGGCCGCCCGGCTTTAAAACCCGGTAAAACTCCCGGAGGGCAGCCGCCGGGTCCTGGACAAAGGCGAAGACGCTGCCGCAGCAGACGACGGCATCGGCGCACCCGTCGGCCACGGGCAGGGCCTCGGCAACCCCGACGCCGAAGGCGGCCCCCCGCACCCCCCACTGCCGGGCCTTGCGGCGGGCCTGGGCCACCAGCCCCCGGGCCGGGTCGAGGCCGAGGACCTTTGCGCCCCGGCGGGCCAGTTTGAGGCTGTAGAGGCCGGTTCCGCAGCCCACGTCCAGGACCAGCCGGCCCTCCAGGTTGCGGCCGAGGGTGGCAACGATGAGCTCTTCCAGGCGGGAATCCAGGGTGGCGTACCAGTCGTCCTGGACGGCGTCGTAATCGGCGGAGATGGCCTCAAAGGCCTCGATGACCGGCAACTCCACCACCATATCCGTGCACCTCCTTAGTGCAGGGATAAGGCAAAAGAAGAGCCGCTGGAACCGAGGCCCCCGGCCTCTGCCAGCAGCAGGGTTTGCGTAACTATCGTAACAGAGCCCCAGACGGCCTGTCAAACGCGGCCGTGGGGCGCCGGGGCTTTTCACTAGCATGTAACCCATAGCCTGTCTGTGGGGGCACGGCCGTGCGTCCGTACAACCTAACTATGGCTTATATGTTAGCAGTTTCCAAGATAGCCGGAAAGCCCGGGTCCCGGTGGGGTGCCCTTGACAGGGGGCGCGGTTTCACTTGATAATAAGCCGACCAGGTTGTCGCGGAGGAGTGCGTCATGTGGAAACGGACCGGCCTGCTTGTGCTGGTGGGGTTGCTCCTGGCCAGCTGCGCCCCCGCCGCCCCGTCCCAGCCGACGGCCCCCCAACCCGCCGAAGAACAGCCCCGCTATGGGGGCGAGCTGGTCTTTGCGGTGGATGCGGAGCCGCCCTCCCTGGATGCCCACCGGGAGACCACCTTTGCGGTCATCATCCCCTTAGCGCCCTTCTACAGCACCCTTTTGAAGTTTGACCAGAATAACTACCCGAAAGTTGTCGGCGACCTGGCCGAATCGTGGACGGTCTCTTCGGACGGCCTTGTCTACGAGTTCAAGCTCCGGGATGGGGTAAAGTTCCACGACGG
>DAOTYJ010000182.1:0-8620 GCA_034434875.1 Dehalococcoidia bacterium
TCCGGCTACATCGCCCCGATGGCCAGGCTCATCGAGCTGGGGCTTCTGCCCCGGCCGACCCAGGGCGAGGTCGACCCCAAGGCCTTCTTCGGGGAGGTGCTCTTCGCCGGGGGCTACGGCCAGTGCTGGGAAGCCCTTAAGGCCGGGCAGGTGGACGTGACCATTATCGCCGGGGACGTGCCCGAAAGCCTCTACCGGGAGGTGCTGGCCAACACCCGGGTCCTCGAACAGCAGGGGCCGCTGCCCTCCCACGCCGTGGTCGTGAGCAAGGACCTTAAAGAACCCCTGCGCTCCCGGGTTATCGAGGCCCTGCTGGGGCTTAACGCCCCCGAGTACCGCCCCCTGATGCGGCAGTTCATTTCGGGCCTCTTCGTGGGCTTCCAGCGGTCCGACGCCGCCACCCACCTGGGGTCCTTCCAGCAGTTTGTTAAGGCAACCCGAATCGCCTTTACAGAGCGGATAAACCCGTGACGGCCGCCGATTTCACCCCCCGCAACCAAGCCGCCCCGGACCCGGCCATCGAAGTCCGGGACCTGTGGCTGGCCTACCGGCCGGGTTGGTGGGTGCTTAAAGGGGTCGGGCTGAGGGTGCCGAAAGGGGAGCTCTGGGTGGTTATGGGGCCTTCGGGGGCGGGCAAAACCACCCTGATGAAGGTGCTGGCCGGCC
This sequence comes from Dehalococcoidia bacterium, assembly GCA_034434875.1. Lineage (GTDB taxonomy): Bacteria > Chloroflexota > Dehalococcoidia > JAUQQI01 > JAUQQI01 > JAUQQI01. Next base: position 667 of record DAOTYJ010000182.1, read on the forward strand.
TTTTGCCTTTCCAGCGGGGCACGGTGGAAGTTATGGGCTTTCGGCTCCGGGGGGAGCCGCCCCGGCCCTTCCGGCAGGCGGTGGGGTACATTCCCCAACAGCTCGGGCTGGTTCGGGGCCTTACTGCGTTAGAAAATGTGCTCCTGGGAACCCTGGCCCGGCACGGCGGATGGGGCCCCACCCTGGGCCTCTTCCCCCGGGAAGAGGTGGAGCGGGCCCGGGACTACCTGGGGATGCTGGGCCTGGGGGACAAGGCCGGGGTGAGGGTGTTTAACCTCAGCGGGGGCGAGCGGCAGCGGGTGGCCATCGCCCGAACCCTGATGCAGAATCCCCGGCTGATTCTGGCCGACGAGTTCGTGTCGGACTTAGACCTGCCCCGGGCCGCCCGAATCCTTGAAACCATCCGGGGCCTGGTTCGGGAGCGGGGCTTAACCCTCCTGATGAACCTGCACGAGATCCAGCTCGTCCAGGACCTGGCCGACCGGGTCGTGGTCCTGAGAGACGGCCAGGTGGTCTACCAGGGCCCGGCCCGGTCGCTGGAGTGGGCCGATTTCCGGGCCCTGGTGGAGGCGGAGGATGGCGGGGCCAGGGTCGCTGGCGGGTAAGGGCCGGGGCGCCGGCCTCGGCCGCTGGCGGGACCTGGGCGGGGTCCTCGCCCTCCTGCTGGTAATGGGCTGGGTCCTGGGCCGGATGGGCTTTTTCGACCCGGGCCGGCTGGCCGGGGGCCTGGCCAATTTCGGCCGGTTTGCGGCCGAGCTTTTCCCGCCCGACCCTTCGGTCCTGCCGGTGGTCTTAAGCTCCCTGGCCGAAACCGTCGAGATGGCCTTTGCGGGCACCCTCCTCGGGTTTATCCTCTCCTTCCCGCTGGGAGTGCTGGGAACCCGGACCCTCTTCCCCAGGCCGGTGGTGCTGGCCGTGCGGCTGCTGGTGGCGATAATCCGCACGGTGCCGAGCCTGCTCTGGGCGGTGATCATGGTCATCGTCGTCGGCCTGGGGCCCCTGGCCGGAACCCTCGCCCTGGCGGTTTACACCGTCGGCTACCTGGCCAAGCTTTACGCCGAGATTCTGGAAGGGGTGGACCCGGAGGTCCTGGAGGCCGTTCGGGGGCTGGGAGCCCGGCGCCGCCACCTCGTCCGGTTCGTCCTCTGGCCCGAGGCGGCCAACACCATCTTAAGCCAGCTGCTCTTTATGCTGGAGTATAACATCCGGTCGTCGACGGTGCTGGGTTTGGTTGGGGCCGGGGGCATCGGCTTTTACATGCAGGTTTATATAAGCACCCTGGCCTACGGTCGGCTGGCTACCGTCCTGCTGGCCGTGCTCGCCGTGGTTCTCCTGATGGACGGCCTGAGCGCCTGGGTAAGACGTCATTACCTCCTTCAGGGTTGAGTTGCTCCCGGCGGCAGCCCTTACCTTCGGCCGCCGGCCCGGGCTTGTCGGGCCGGGCGGGCTGAGTTAATATCTAAATTGGAGTCAGGCGTAAAGGGGTAAAATCGCGACCAAAGCCGTAATGATTCGTCCGGTCCGACCGACGGACCTGGTCGGGCTCGCTCTCCTGCAGCGGCGGGGCTACCCGAATGAGGCCTACGGCCGGCGTGCCCTGGGGCGGGAACGGGATGACTGGGCGGACCTCTTTAAGGTTCTAAATCCGCTGGTTTCCCTGGAGATCCGCCGGCATACCCTCCTCTTCGACGACGGCGACCGCCTGGCGGGCCTGGTTTCCACCCTCCCCTTCGGCCGCTACTGGGAGGTGGACCGGCTTATCTGGCCGCCCGATGGCCGGCCCCAGGACTGCGCCGAGCTGCTGCGCCGCCTGGGCCTCGACGCCGCCCAGCACGGGGTTGAGCGCATTTATTTACGTTTAAGTAGCGACAGCCCCCTGCTCGGGGCGGCCCGGGCCGCCGGATTCGTTCCGTACAAAGCGGAGACCCTCTTTCGGGGCGGTCCCGTCAGGCTTCCGGACGGCAGCCCCCCATCCGGCCGACCCCGCCGGCGGGGGGATGACTTGGCCCTTTTCCGCCTCTACTGCCGGGTTGTGCCCGTCAGCGTCCGGCAGGCCGAGGCCATGACCCTGACGGAGTGGCGGCAGTGGTTCCGGGGCGGCCGGCAGCTCATCGTCGAGGAGGTGGGCGAGCCGGTGCTCTGGGCCCGGCTTACGGCGGCCGACGACCAGCTTCAGCTTACCGTGGAGGCCCGGGACCTGTCGGGCCCGGCGGTGGCCCGGCATCTGGGGCCGTTCCTTTCCCACCACGGCGGCAAGAAGGCCGTCCTCGGCCTGGTGGCCGACTACCAGCCCCACGTGGGGGCCGGCCTTGAGCAACTGGGCTTTGAGCCGGCGGGCCGGTTTACGTGCCTGGTTCGCCACCAGGCGGTGCGGGTTAAGGCCCAAAAACTCGTTCCGGTAAGGGCTTGAAGGAGGGTTGAGGTTGCAGCAGGTAATTACCGACGACCTTGAGGCGTTGCTGGCGGTCGTTCCCCCCGACATCGCCGCACCCCTACACACCCATCCCCGAAAATCCGACCTGCTCGAGGTCGTGATGGACCTCGGCCGGCGGCCGGAGGCCCGGTTCCCCGGCGACGACATCATCCTGAACGAGCGGGACGTCACCGAGGAAGACATCGAATACGTGGTCTCCCGGATCGGGCAGTTCGGGGACGACAACCGGGCCGGCATTCCCCGGACCCTCCACCGAATCTCGGCCATCCGCAACCGCCAGGGCAAGATCGTCGGCCTGACCCTGCGGGTCGGCCGGGCGGTATACGGCACCGTCCGGATAATTCAGGACCTGATCGAGTCGGGTAAGAGTATCCTTTTGCTGGGCCGGCCCGGGGTGGGCAAAACCACCATGCTCCGGGAGGCCGCCAGGGTCCTGGCCGACGACCTGCGCAAGCGGGTAATCATCGTGGATACGTCCAACGAGATCGGCGGCGACGGCGACATCCCCCACCCGGCCATCGGCCGGGCCCGGCGGATGCAGGTTAAGACCCCAACCCTCCAGCACGCCGTCATGATCGAGGCGGTGGAGAACCACATGCCCGAGGTGATCGTCATCGACGAGATCGGCACCGAGCTGGAGGCCGAGGCCGCCCGAACCATCGCCGAGCGGGGCGTCCAGCTTATCGCCACCGCCCACGGCAACACCCTCGAAAACCTGATAATGAACCCGACCCTGGCCGACCTGGTGGGCGGGGTTCAGGCGGTGACCTTAAGCGACGAGGAGGCCCGGCGGCGGGGCACCCAGAAGACGATCCTGGAGCGCAAGGCCCCGCCCACCTTCGACGTGGTGGTGGAAATCCAGAGCTGGACCGAAGTCGCCGTTCACCCCGACGTGGCCGAGGCGGTAGACCTCATCCTCCGGGGGATCGAGCCGCCCCACCTGCGCCGTCAGCTTATGCCCGACGGCACCATTCGGGGCTTCGAGCCCCAGCGGCTGCCGGCGGCCCGGCCGACCCCCACCGCCCCCGGGCCGGAGGTCCCTGAAAAGCCGGTCCGGATTCTGGCCTACGGCGTAAGCCGGGACCGGCTGGCCCAGGTCGCCCGGGGCCTTCAGCTGCCGGTTATCGTGGTCGATTCCCTGGCCGAAGCCGATGCCGTAATGACCCTGAAAAACTTCTACCGTAAGAAGCCCCAGCTCCTGCGGGAGGCCGAGGCCCAGGGGATCCCCGTTTACGTTCTGCGGAGCAACACCATCATCCAGATGGAGCAGGCCCTTACGGCCATGTTCGGCCTTTCGGGGCAGGCCGCCGGCGAAGGGGCCCGGGCCGGCCGGCCCGAAGACGGCTCCGCGGGCCACCAGCCCCGCTTTGGGGCGACGGTGAAGGTCGTCGACGCCCTGCGGCGGCTCCGGGCCTACCGCGACCGCGTCGGCTGAGCGGGTGGGGCTATTTATCGTCTTCGAGGGGCCCGAAGGGTCGGGCAAAACCACCCAGCTTCGCCGCCTTTACGGCCGGCTCCGGCGGGCCGGTTTTCCGGTGGTCCGCACCCGGGAGCCGGGCGGGACCCGGCTGGGGGAGCGGCTGCGAAACTTGCTTAAGCGGACGGCCGGGTCTGAGGGGCTTGTGGCCGAGGCCGAGCTTTTTCTCTTCCTGGCGGCCCGAGCCCAGCTGGTGAACACCGTCATTCGGCCGGCCCTGGCCGCGGGCCGGACCGTCCTGTGCGACCGGTACTCCCCTTCAACCATCGCTTACCAGGCCTACGGCCGGGGGCTGCCCCTGGACCGGGTGGTGGAGGCCGACCGGCTCGCCGCCGGGGGGCTGTGGCCGGACCTGGTGGTGTTGCTGGACCTGCCGGTGGAGGTCGGTCTGGCCCGGCGGGGCCGGCCGGGGGCCGACCGCTTCGAGGCCGAGGAGCTGGAGTTTCACCGGCGGGTGCGGGCCGGCTATTTGGAGCTGGCCCGGGCCGACCCCAACCGCTGGCTGGTGCTGGATGCGCAGGCGCCGCCCGGGGAGCTGGCCCGGAAGGTCTGGGCCTGCGTCCGGGAGCTTCTGGCCCAACGGGGCCCTACTCTTTGAGGGCGGCCGCCACCCGGGCCCCCTCCCTGGCCCTGAGGCCGGGGCCAGGGTCTGGGACCGGCGAACGAAGCCGGCCAAGGAGGGCTTCTGTTCGTCCAGCTAAACCCGACCTGAGGGGAGCCACCGGACTTCAATAGCCCTGTGCGCGGCCGGTGGCGCAAAATCTGGGTCCCCGGTCAGGATTGGTAGCCGCAATTCCTGGGCCAGCCGGGCGGCAAAGGGTCGCGGCGGCTAATACCCGCCGGGTGGAAACCGACGCCAGCCGTACCGGAAGCTTGCCTCGCCTCAGGTCGCGCCAGATCTCCTGAGCCCCCGTGGCCGTCCCAGGCGTATCAGGCGGTAATAGACTTCCGGCGTTGGTCAGCGAAATATACAGCGTCGCCTGTCCGGCCTCTGACGAACTTGCTGGGCCCCAGGTTCGGCGGCCAACCACGCCAGCACGGCACAGGCATCAAGGACGGTGCCCTTCGGCGGCCACCTCACGCCGGTGCTCTTCCAGGTGCTCTTTAAGGACGTCGGTGCCAGCCAACACCCCCCCTCCCATCGCCGCCAGCCCTGGGCCGGATGGGTCGGCATCAGCAAGATACCCCTCCCTGGTGATTTCGACCCGGCAGACGATGCCCTCGTGAAGGCCGAGCCGCTCCCGGACCCATTTGGGGATCACCACTTGGCCCTTGGTCGAGACCCGAACTGTGTCCACCCGCTGCCTTTATGATTGCAAGGGTGCGGGCGGGGGACCTATCGAAAGCTGTGGGCGGCGCCGACTTGGCCGAGGTCGGCCAGGCCCGGCGGCTCGATAAGCCGAAGGTCCCACCCAGCCGGCCGGCTTTCCCCGCCCGGGATTCCGGCGGCCGGCACCCGGAGGCGGCGGACATCCTCGGCCAGGAGCGAAAGGCTGCCCCGACTCCGGTCGACCCGGCCCGAAACCGCCAGCAAAGGCGCCGTCCGAACGGTATCCCGCCGCCGCTCGTAAAGGCCCGGCAGGACGACCACATCGGCCTCCCCGAACTCGTCGTGCAGGGTTATAAAACAGATGCCCCGGGCATTCTCAGGCCGCTGACGGGCAACCACCAGCCCGGCCACCACCACCCGGGTCCCGTCGGGCAGGCCCCCAAGGGCCCCCAGCGGAACCACCCCCTCCCCCAGGGCCGGCCTGAGCAGGGCCAGCGGGTGGTAGGCCGCCGAGAGGCCCATCACCCGGTAGTCGGCCAGCATCCGGTCCCAGGTGGACATCTCCGGGAGGCGGGGCGGGCGGCCCGGGTCCAGGGGTAGGGCCGGCTGCCAGGCCCCGCCGGTCCGGCGTCCCCCCAGGACCAGCCCCAGCTGCCAGAGGAGCTCCCGGCGGCCGAGGCCGAAGGAATCGCAGGCGCCGACCAGGATCAGGTTTTCCAGGGCCCGCCGGGGCAGGTCTACCCGGCGGGCCAGGTCGCCCAGCCACCGGAACGGCCCGTCCCGCCGGGCCTCCTCGATGGCCCGGGCCCCCGCCGCCCCGATCCCCTTAACGAAGGCCAGGCCCAGCCGCACCGCCCCGCCCTCGACGGTGCATCTGACCCGGCTCAGGTTAACGTCCGGGGGCAGGACCACCACCCCGTGGCGCTGGGCGTCTTTTATGAGCACATCCGGGGCGTAAAAACCCAGGGGGTAATTGTTGAGCAGGGCACAGAGAAACTCGGCCGGGTAATAAAGCTTGAGCCAGGCCGTCTGGTAGGCCAGCTGGGCGAAGGCCACGGCGTGGGACTGGGGGTAGCCGTAGGCCGAAAACCCCCGGATCCTGTCAAAGACCCGGCGGGCCGTCGCCTCGGGGATGCCCTGGGCCAGGGCCCCCCGGCGGAAATCCTCCCAGAAGGCGGCAATCGCCTGCTCCGACCGGCGGCGGGTCAGGGCCCGGCGCAGGGCGTCGGCCTTGGCCGGCGAAAATCCCCCCACGGCCATGGCCGCCTGGATCGCCTGGTCCTGGTAGACCATCACCCCGTAGGTGTGGGCCAGGTAGGGCTCCAGCTTCGGGTGGTCGTAGGTTACGGGCTCAAGGCCGTGCTTGCGGCGGGCGTAAATCCGGCCGCCCCCGCCGTTCCCCGGTCCCGGCCGGACCAGGGCGTCCTGGTCGGCCAGCTCCTTGAGGTTGCGGGGCCTGGTCTGAACCAGGAGCTGGCGCTGGGCCCGGCTCCCCAGCTGGAAGGTTCCGATGGTGTCGGCCCGGCCGAGCATATCGTAGACGGCCGGGTCGTCGAAGGGGATCCGGCCTAGGTCGATTAACGGTCCCCCGTTTTCGGCGATGAGGTCCACGGCCTCCTCCACGGCCGAGAGCATTCCCAGAGAAAGAAAATCTATTTTAACAAAGCCGGCGTCCTCGCACGAATCCTTATCCCACTGGCAGATAAACCGGCCGGGGATGGCCGCCGGGATGATGGGGACCATTTCGATGAGGGGCGCCGACGAGATGACCATCCCCCCGATGTGCTGCCCGAGGCGCCGGGGAAAGCCGGCCAGGGCCTCGACCAGGTCGGCGAACCGGGCCCAGAGGGCCTCCCCGAGGCGGGGCCGATATTCGGGCCGGCGCCGAAGCTCGGCCCGGATGGCCCGGGCCGACCCGTCCTCGCTGAGCCGGGCCAATCGGTCGACCTCCCCGGCGGGCAATCCGAGGGCCTTGCCCACCGCCCGGACCGCCCCCCGCAGCCGGAAGGTGGCGACGGCCGCCACCAGGGCGGCGTGGTCGGGTCCGTAGCGCTCGTAGATGCGCCGGATGACCCGCTCCCGGATCTCCCGGGGCATGTCGATGTCGATATCGGGCAGCGACTGCATCCCCTCGTTAAGAAAGCGGCCCAGGAAGAGGTTCGCGGCCACCGGGTCAACTCTGGAGAGGCCGATAAGGTAGCAGACCAGGGACGAGACCGAGCTTCCCCGGCCGAGGACGGGGCCGACCGTAAGACCGCCCCTCGGGCCCCGCACCTCCGCCGCCACCTCCCGGATGAGGCGGACAATGTCCCGGTAAACCAGGAAAAAGCCGGCCAGGTTGTGGCCGGCGATAAGTCTAAGCTCCTCCTCAAGCCGCTCCCGGGCCCGCCGGTAGAGAACCGGGTCGGTGAAGCGGTTGTAGACCTCCTCCAGCCGCCACCGGCAGTACTCGGCCAGGACCACGTCGGCCGGCCGGTCGCCTTCGGCCTGGAAGTCTGGCAGCCGGTAGCCCAGGTCCCGGGTCAGGTCGAACCCGGCGAGCCGTTCGGCCAGCTCCCGGGCATTTTTAACCGCCGCCGGCCATTCGGCAAAGGCCGCCTTAAGCTCGGCCGGCGGCCGCAGGTAGAACCGGTCGTTCGGGTAGCAGAGGTGCCCCGCCAGGTCGAGGGGAAGGTTGTGGTGAATCGCAATCAGGGCGCTCTGAAGGAGGCCCCGTTCGGGGACATGGTAGTGGACGTCGCCGGTTGCAACCAGGCCAACCCCAAATTCTTCC
>DAOTYJ010000183.1:0-36731 GCA_034434875.1 Dehalococcoidia bacterium
GCCCGGAAAAGGTGCCAACTCCGGTCCGGGCCTTTTAAAGGCCCGGACGAGATGAGAGGCCCGGCTCCGCACAGAATTTTCTGAGCGGTTCTCGGTTCCTCAAAGTTCCCAAGCCGTCAACGTAAGCCATAGCCGCCAATTTAAGGCCGGCGGCCGGTGCAGCCCAGGCTGCAGCCGCCGAAGGGTGCCGGCCCGTGGGGGCGCATAGCCGCATCCTGGAAAGGAGGTTGTCAAAATGGGTTTTGCCCGAAGCCTGCGCTGTCGGGAATGCGGGACCGAGTACCCCCTCGACGCCCGTTACGTCTGTACCGAGTGTTTCGGACCCCTGGAGGTGACCTACGACCTCGAGGCCCTGCGGGCCTCCCTCACCCGGGCCCGCATCGCCAGCGGCCCCCGCTCCCTCTGGCGCTACCGGGACTTTTTGCCCGTCTCCGACGGCCCCGTCGTGGACATGCAGGCCGGCTTTACGCCCCTCATAAGGGCCGAAAACCTCGGCCGCAAGCTCGGCCTGGAAAACCTCTACATCAAGAACGACGCTGTTAACCCGACTTATTCTTTCAAGGACCGGCCGGTGGCGGTGGCCGCCACCAAGGCCGTCGAGTTCGGATTCGACACCCTCGCCTGCGCCTCGACCGGCAACCTGGCCGCCAGCGTCGCCGCCCACGCCGCCAAGGCCGGCCTTAACTGCTTCGTTTTCATCCCGGCCGACCTGGAGGCGGGCAAGGTCGTCAACATGGCCGTGTACGGCCCAACCCTGGTGCCCGTCCGGGGCTCATACGACCAGGTCAACCGCCTCTGCACCGAGCTGGCCGACCGCCACGGCTGGGCCTTTGTAAACATCAACCTGCGGCCCTATTACGCCGAAGGGAGCAAGACCCTCGGCTTCGAGGTGGCCGAGCAGCTGGGCTGGCGGGCCCCCGACGCCTGCATTGTGCCCGTGGCCTCGGGGGCCCTCTTTACCAGGGTGGCCAAGGGCCTGGCCGAGCTGGCGGCCGTCGGGCTGGTCGAGCCCCGGCCCGTCCGGATGTATGCCGCCCAGGCGGCCGGAAGCGGCCCGGTGGCCGAGGCCTTTGCCCGCCGAAGCCTTGAAATCCGGCCGGTCAAACCCAATACCCTCGTCAAATCCCTGGCCATCGGGGACCCCGCCGACGGCTACTATGTCCTCAGGCTGGTTTACGAGACCGGCGGGGCCGCCCTGGGGGTCTCCGACGAAGAGGTCATCGCCGGCATCCGGCTCCTGGCCGAAACCGAAGGCATCTTTACCGAGACGGCCGGCGGGGTAACCATCGCCGTCCTCAAGCGGCTGGCCGAGGCCGGAGCCTTCCGGCCGGATGAGGTGGTGGTCGCCTTCGTCACCGGCAACGGCCTCAAAACCCAGGAGGCCGTCGCCGGCACCCTTAACCTGCCCGAGGCCATCGAGCCCACCGTGGCCGCCTTCGAAGCCGCCTTCGGCCGGTCCCTGCCGGCCGGGTCGACGAGAAAATAAGCTAAGACTCCGGAGGGAGCCCAGGCATGGTCACCGTTCGCATCCCAACCCCCCTCCGAACCCTGTGCGGGGGGCAGGCGGAGGTTAAGGTCCCGGCCCGGACCCTGCGCCAGTGCCTCGAAGAGCTCGAGGCCCGCTTCCCAGGCTTGAAAGCCCGCATCTGTGAAGATTCCGGGGCCGTCCGCCGGTTCGTCAACATCTTCGTAAACGGTGAGGATATCCGCTTTCTGGCCGGCCTCGATACCCCCCTTAATCCCGGCGACGAGGTGACCATCATCCCGTCCATGGCCGGGGGCTGAATCCCGTGGCCGGGCAGGTTTACGAAGTGGTAACCTGCTTCCTGGTCCACCGGGGCCCCGAGGGGGACCGGGTGCTCCTTTTGCGCCGGAGCGGCCGGGTGAGCACCTACCAGGGCCGGTGGGCCGGGGTAAGCGGCTACCTGGAGGCCGCCGACCCCTTAGAGCAGGCCTACACCGAGCTGGCCGAAGAGACGGGCCTGGGGCGGGACCAGGTTCGGCTGCTGGCCGACTGCGGCGTCCTGGACCTTTACGACCCGGACCTGGGCCGGCACTGGCGGGTCCACCTCTTCATGTTCGAGGTCCCCGACCCCGCCCTGGTCCGGACCGACTGGGAGCACACCGAGGCCCGGTGGGTCCGGCCCGAGGAGGTCGCCCGCTACGAAACGGTGCCCAGTCTGGCCGAGGGCCTCCGGCGCTGTTACGAGGCCGCCCCGGCTTCCGGCCCCGGGGCCTGAAGGTGGGCCGTCTCGTTAAAACTTAGTAAAGCCGGGGGCCGGCGGCCGAAATCGAGCCGGGAAACCCCGCCGCACTCGACCCGGAACCGCCGGATGTAGCCCAGGTCCAGGTCGAGGGCCCGGACCACCACGGCCAGGAGGGCAAACCCGTGGGTCACCGCCACCACCGTTTCGCCCTGGTGCCGCCCGACGATTTCGCTAATTGCCCCCCAGACCCGGTCGGCCAGCTCGGCGATGGTTTCACCCCCGGGCATCCGGACGCCCCCGGGGTCCTCCGACCAGGCGGCCCAGAACTCCCGGTAGCCGGCCCGCATCTCCTCCACCTTTAAGCCCTCCAGCTCCCCCTGGTCCAGCTCCCGAAGCTCGGACACCAGCCGAACGGGGAGGCTGTGGGGCCGGGCGATGACCTCGGCGGTCTCGGCCGCCCGCCGCAGGGGGCTGGCGTAAACGGCGGCCACCGGCTCGGCGGCCAGCAGTCTGGCGACCGCGGCGGCCTGACGCCGCCCGGCCTCGCTTAAGGGCACGTCCGTTTTCCCCTGGATGCGCCCCTCAAGATTCCAGTGGGTCTGGCCGTGGCGGACCAGGATCAGCCGGGCGATGGGAACTCCCCCAAAGGTTGGCGGATTACTTAAAGTATACTTGTCCGGGGTCGGCCCGGGCTTACCGGTTATTCCCCCGCCGGGCCCCCGGCCTGGAGTGACCGGGTAAAGGACGAAGTTGGGAGGAGCCGATGCCGGCCTATTTTATCGATTCGGTTCTCTGGGGCGACCTCTTTTCCACGGCCGAGCTAAGGGCCATCTTCGACGACCGGGCCTACGTCCAGCGGCTTCTGGACGTGGAGGCCGCCCTGGCCGAAGCCGAGGCGGAGGTCGGCTTGATTCCGGCCTGGGCCGCGGCCGAAATCCGACGAAGGGCCCGGGTCGAAAACCTGGACCTGGGGGCCATCCGGGCCGAGTTCGACCGGACCCGGCACCAGGTCATGCCGGTGGTCCACGCCCTGGCCCGGGCCTGCGAGGGCGGCGCCGGGGAGTTCGTCCACTGGGGGGCCACCACCCAGGACATCGTCGATACGGCCACCGTCCTCCAGCTTAAGGATGCCTTTAAGGTCTTTTACCGGGACCTCCGGGAGGTCGAGGCCGAGCTTATCCGGCTGGCCGAAACCTACGCCCGGACGCCCATGGCCGGAAGGACCCACGGCCAGCAGGCCCTGCCCATAACCCTGGGCTATAAATTCGCCGTCTGGGCCGACGAGGTCCGCCGCCATATCGAGCGGCTCAAGGCGGCCGCCCCCCGGGTGCTGGTGGGCCAGCTCGGGGGCGCCGTGGGGACCTTCGCCTCCTTCGGCCCTTCAGGCCCCGAAGTCCGGCGCCGGATGCTTTTAAAGCTCGGCCTGGGGGAGCCCCTGGTCTGCTGGCATTCCGCCCGGGACCGGTTTGCCGAAGTCAACTGCCTTCTGGGCCTCATCGGCGCAACCCTTTACAAGGTCGGCAACGAGGTCTACCAGCTTCAGAAGACCGAAATCGGCGAGGTCGAAGAGCCTTTTACGCCGGGCAAGGTGGGCAGCAGCACCATGCCCCACAAGCGAAACCCGGCCCTGGCCGAGAATTTAAAAGCCGTCGCCGACAAAATCCGCCACAACGCCGCCCAGGCCCTGGCCGCGGCCGCCCCCGAGCACGAGCGGGACGCCGCCGCCTGGTGGGCCGAAAGGCTCACCCTGGTCGAAAACTGCCTCCTGATGGGGGCCGCCCTCTTTCGGGCAAAACAGCTTCTTTCCGGCCTTACGGTCCGGCCCGAGCGGATGGCCGGAAATCTAAGGGCGCTGGGGGACCTGCTCCCCTCCGAGGCGGTGATGCTTCGGGCGGCCGAGAAGCTGGGCCGGCAGACGGCCCACGAGCTGGTTTACCGGGCGGCCATGCGGGCGTACGAAAAGAATGGCTCCTTAAAGGCCGAACTCCTGGCCGAGCCCGGCCTGGCCGGCCTCTTTACCGAAGCCGAGCTGGAAAGGCTTCTGGACCCGGCCGGCTACCTGGGCCTGGCGGCTGAAATCGCGGCCGAGGTGGTCGGGGCCGTCAGGGCGGCCCGGGCGGCCGACCCGGAGGCCCTTTAAGGCCCCCTTCGGCCAGCCCCGCCAAATACTTAAGGGCCTCCTGGGCCCACCGGCGGGCCCCCTCAGCCTCCGCCCTGGGGATAAAACCCTCCAGCTCCCGGACCAGCCGCCGGACCTGCTCCTCCGCCCGGGCCGGGTCGGGCCGGAAAGCCTGAAGTTTTCTGGGGCCCTCCCAGCCGCCCTCGGCGAAGTACCAGTCTTTAAAGCCGCCGAAACAGCCGGCCCGCACCAGCAGAAGCCCCAGCTCGGTGGCCGCCGGCGGGACCCCCAGGCTCAGGGCCCGGGCCGTCTCCTGCCAGCGGGGGCTGGCGTATTCGACCATCAGGGACCCGCCGGGGGGCAGGGTCTGGGCCAGGCGGCCGAAAAGGGCTTCCAGAAGGCCCTCGGCCTCCAGGTCCACGGCAACCCGCACACCTTCGGGCCCGGTAAGGACCGGCTTAAAGTCCACCCAGTCCACCTCGACCCAGGTTTCGGCCGGCCGCCGCCCCCGGCGGAAAACCCCGATGAGAAAGGGCTCCGGGGTCTCCGGGCCGTCGGGCCGTCTGAGCCGCAGGCCGAAGGTCTGGGCGCCGGTCCGGGTCCGGGGCCCGACCAGAACCTGAAGGCGATATCGCCCCAGGGGGGCGTCGGCCAGCGCCCCCAGGGGGTGGTCCGGCTCCGGCTCCCGCCACGACATGCCGGTTAATCATACCACCGGCGGCTTGACGCAACCCCTCCCAACGGGTTAGGATTGCCGGGTTTCGGTCAAAGGCGGGTATTCTTTAAGTCGATGCGGATTGTAATTACCGGCGGCACCGGCCAGCTCGGCCGGGCCCTGACCCGGAAGCTGGCCCCGGACCACGAGGTGTTTGCCCTGGGCCGGCGGGAGCTGGACGTAACCCGCCCCGACGCCGGGACGCAGGTCGCCCGGCTCGGCCCGGATATCGTCATCCACTGCGCCGCCTGGACGGATGTGGACGGGTGCGCCCGGGACCCGGAACGGGCCTACCTGGTAAACGCCCTCGGGACCCGCAATGTGGTTCTGGGCTGCCAGCAGGCAGGTTGTCCCATCCTGTATATCTCCACCAACGAGGTCTTCGACGGCCGCTCGACCCACCCCTACTACGAATACGACCCCCCCAGCCCCATAAACCCTTACGGCCGGTCGAAGCTGGCCGGGGAGCAGGTCGTCCAGACCATGCTCGACCGGTTCTACATCGTCCGAACGGCCTGGCTTTTCGGCTGCGAGCGGGAAAATTTTATAACCAAGATTCTTAAGCGGGCCAGCACCGCCCGCCGCCTCGAGGTCGTTACCGACGAGGTGGGCTCCCCCACCTACGTGGAGGACCTGGCCGCCGCCATCGCCAGGCTCATCAAAACCGGCCTTTACGGCATTTACCACTTCGTCAATTCAGGCCAGGCCTCCCGGTACGAGCTGGCCCTGAAGGCCCTGGAGCTGTGCGGCCGCCGGGACACCCCCGTCCGGGGGATCCGGCTGGCGGAGTACCGGCGGGCTTCGACCCCGCCCCCTTATTCGGTCCTGGCCAACCTGGCGGGCCGGGCCATCGGCATCGAGTTCAGGCCCTGGGAAGAGGCCCTCGCCGAATACCTGCGGCTGGCATGGCCAGGGTAGCCGTCATCATCCCCAACTACAACGGCGCCGCCCTCCTCCCGGCCTGCCTCGGGGCCCTGCGCCGCCAGACGTTTAAAGATTTTATTACGGTCGTGGTGGATAACGGCTCGGCCGACGGCAGCGCGGGCCTGGTGCGCGCCCGCTTTCCCGAGGTCGAAGTCGTCGAGCTTCCCCACAACCTGGGGTTCGCCGGGGCGGTGAACCGGGGCATCCTGGCCACCACCTCGGAATACGTGGCCCTGCTCAACAACGACGCCGAGCCCGAACCCGGCTGGCTGGAAGCCCTGGTCTCGGCCCTGGACGGCCGGCCCGACGCGGCCATGGCCGCCTCGAAAATCCTCCTCTACGACCGGCGGGATCTCCTGCATTCGGCCGGGGATTTCCTGGACGTCTGCGGCCGGCCGGGAAACCGGGGGGTCTGGCAGCGGGATTGGGGCCAGTTTGATGGGGTCGAAGAGGTCTTTTCGGCCTGCGGGGCGGCCGCCCTCTACCGACGGTCCCTCTTTGCCGAGGTGGGCCTCCTGGATGAGGCCTATCGTTCTTACCTGGAAGATGTCGACCTGGCCTGCCGGGCCCGACTTAAAGGCTACGGGTGCGTCTACGTGCCCTCGGCCCGGGTCTACCACCGGCTGGGCGCCACCGCCGGCGGTCCCCTGGCCGCTTATCTCTTCGGCCGAAACCTGCCCAGGCTCGTCGTCAAGAACTTTCCGGGGCCCCTGCTGGCGGCCCACTGGCCCCGGCTGGCCGCCTATCAGCTCGGCCTTCTCCTCGAAGGCCTAGCCCACATCCGGGAGCCGGCGGCCCGGGCCAAACTGCGGGGGCTCATCGCCGGCTGGCTGGGCCTGCCGGGCCTGCTCCGGGCCCGGCGGCAGACCCAGGCCGGGGCCGGCAAGGCCGAAAGGTTCCGGGCCGCCCTCGGCCGGCCCCGGGCCGACTTCGCCCGCTCCCCTTACCGGTCGGACGTGGAGGTCTCGGTAGTCATCCCGGCCTACAATGAGGCCGGCCGCATCCTGGAGACCCTCGGCCGGGTGGCCAAGTACCTGGCCGGGCTGGGCCGGCCCCACGAAATCGTCGTCGTCGACGACGGCAGCACCGACCGGACGGCCGACCTGGTGGCCGAATTCGCCCGGGAGGCCGGGCCGGCCGTGCGCCTCATCAGGCGGCCCCACGCCGGGAAGGGGGCGGCCGTCCGGGCCGGAATGCTGGCGGCCCGGGGGCGTTTTCGGCTGATGTGCGACGCCGACCTCTCCATGCCGGTGGAGGAGTTTGACAAGTTCATCCCCCTGCTGGAGGCGGGGGTGCCGGTGGTCATCGGTTCCCGGGAGGCCCCGGGGGCCCGGCGGTACAGGGAGCCGCCCCACCGCCACCTGATGGGACGGGTTTACAACCGGCTGATCCAGCTTTTGGTCCTGCCCGGCATCGAGGATACCCAGTGCGGCTTTAAAGGCTTCCGGGCCGAGGCGGCCGCCGAGCTTTTCGGCCGCCAGACCCTGAGGGGCTTCGGCTTCGACGTGGAGGTGCTTTTCATCGCCCGGCGGCTGGGCTATCCGGTGAAGGAGGTGCCCATCCACTGGCACTACATGCCGGGAAGCAAGGTTAAGCCCCTGCGGGATACCTGGCGGATGCTCCGGGAGATGGTGCGGGTCCGCCTCAATGCCCTCTGCGGCCGCTACGATGGCCCGCCCCCGAATTGACCCCCGGCTGGGCGTAATTTTAGCCTTATACTTCGGCCTGGGCTCTCTTTTCGCCTGGCAGACGCCCCCCTGGCAGGCCCCCGACGAGCCGGCCCATTATAACTACGTTCGGCACCTGGCCGAGGGCCGGGGCCTGCCCGAGCTGAGGCCGGGGGATTGGGACGCCGCCTACCTGGATTTTCTCAAGGCCAACCGTTTTCCGCCCGGGGCCGACATCGGCCCCATCCGCTACGAGTTCCACCAGCCGCCCCTTTATTATCTTTTGCTCGCCCCGATTTACCTGGCCGCCGGCGGAAGCCTGCCGGCCCTCCGGCTTGTCAGCCTGGCCGTCGGGGCCCTGGCCGTGGTGGGGGTTTACCTGGTGGGCCGGCGGCTTTTCCCGGCCGAGCCCGGGATTGCCCTGGGGGCGGCCGGGGTTGCGGCCGCCCTCCCCCAGAACCTAGCCGTCCTGGCCTCGGTGAACAACGACGCCCTGGCCGAGGCGGTGGCCTCCGGCCTGCTGGCCTGGGGGGTGGCGGGCCTGACGGGCCGGCGGACCTGGGGCTGGGCCCTGGCCGGGGGCCTGCTGGCCGGCCTCGGCCTGCTCACCAAGACCACCGTTTACCCCCTGGTCGGCCTGGCCGTTTTGCTTACCCTGGTCCCGGGGCCCAAAGCCGACGGCCCGGGCCGCCTCAAGACTTTCGCCGCCGTGGCCGGCCTCGCCCTGCTCCTGGGGGGCTGGTGGTTTCTCCGGAATGCGGCCGTTTACGGCGGCCTCGACATCTTCGGGCTGGGCCGCCACGACCAGGTGGTCGTCGGCCAGCCCCGGACCGGGCCCCTATCGGCCCGGCTTCTGCTGGACTGGTCGCTGACCGCCTTTCGGAGCTTCTGGCTCCAGCTGGGGTGGATGGGGGTGCCGGCCGAGGATTGGGTTTACGGCCTCCTGGCGGCCGTGACCCTTCTCGGCCTTGGCGGCCTGGTCCTGCTGGCCCGGGACTCAGGCCCCACCCGCCCGGCCCCGGCGGCGGTCTGGCTGGGCCTGGCCGCGGCCCTGGTGGCGGCCCAGTTCGCGGCCTACAACCTGCAGTTTTACCAGCCCCAGGGCCGTTATCTGTTCCCGGCCATGGCCGTCTGGGCGGTGGGCCTGGCCGCCGGCTTCCGCCGGGCCCTGGCCCCGGAGCTTCGGGGCTGGTGGGTTCTGCCGGCCCTCCTGGCCGCCCTGAGCGTGTGGGCCGTCGTGCGGTATATTCCTTTCCTGCGCTGACGGGGTATGCTAAAATCCTGATTTGATAAGAGCCCGGAGAAAACCAGGAGGGAGCAAATGGGCAAACTTTCCCGGCGCGAGTTTCTCGGCCTCGTCGGGGGTTCGGCCGTGGCGGCCGCCTGTGCCCCCGCCCAGGCGCCCTCGGCCCCTTCGGCCCCCACACCCAGCGGCCCCCGGGGCGAAGTCACCATCCTGCAGGGGGTTGACGCCAACACCTTAGACCCGGATTTCCGCAACTCCGTCCCCGAGTTCAACATCAACGCCCACATCTTCGACATGTTTTTATGGCGGGACCCGAAGACCCTCGAGCCGAAGCCGTGGATTGTGAGCGAGTGGCGCAACGTCGACGACCTGACCTGGGAGTTTAAGCTCGTGCGGGGGGCCCGATTCCACGACGGCACCCCGGTCAACGCCGAGGCGGCCAAGTTCAGCATCGAGCGCCACACCAAGGAGCGGGTGGGGGGCAGGCCCATCGTCCCCGCCCTCCGCCGCCTTATCAACTTTGAGAAAGTCGAGGTCGTCGACGAGTACACCTTCCGGATCAAGACCACCGCCCCGGCGGCCACCATCCTGGACGAGCTTACCAGTTACGAGATCATGCCCCCCAGCGTCTACGCCGACGAGTCGGCCGAAAACCTGGCCAGAGTCGCGGCCCGGCCGGTGGGTTCGGGGCCGTACAGGTTCGTGGAGTGGGTTAAGGACCAGCGGCTGGTGATGGAGGCCAACCCCGAATACTGGGGTCCGAAGCCCCAGATCCAGCGGCTCATCTGGCGGCCGGTGCCCGAGCTTTCCACCCGAATTCTGGCCCTTCAGCGGGGGGAGGCCGATATCATCGTCAACGTCGCCCCCGACCAGATGGCTAACGTGGAGCGGGGCGGCAGCGCCCGCATCTGCCGCATCAAGGGCGGCCGGAATATCTTCGTGGGCATCCGGTGCGACCGGCCACATCTTTCGGATAAGCGGGTCCGCCAGGCCCTTAATTACGCCGTCAACTTCGACGCCATCAACCGGGCCATCCTCAACGGCATCGGGGAGCGGACCCGGACCATCGTCACCCGTCCGAGCGAACAGCCCCCCAACGCCAAACCCTACCCCTACGACCCCGACAAGGCCCGTCAACTCCTCAAGGAGGCCGGGGTGCCCGAGGGCTTTAAGGTGGTGATGGATTCCCCCAACGGCCGGTATATCAAGGACAAGGAGATCGCCCAGGCCATCGCCCAGGACCTTCAGCGGGTCGGCCTCCAGGTGGAGCTTAAGGTCCTGGAATGGGCCCTTTACGCCGGGGACATGCTCGCCAAGCGCCAGCCGGACGACCTCTTCTTCCTGGGCCTCGGGTCGCCCTTCAACGCCCAGGCCGAGTTTAACTACATCCACCCGGATTTCTCCCTGAATGCCACCTACTGGGTCAACCAGGACTTTATCCGCCTCTACGACGAACTGCGCCGGACCCTCGACCGCAGCAAGCGGCAGGAGCTTATCAACCGGCTCTGGGAAATCGCCTACGACGACCCGCCGTGGATTTACGTCTGGCAGCAGGTGGATATTTACGGGGTGAGCAACCGGCTGGAGTGGGAGTGCCGGCCGGATGAGCGGATCCTCCTGCACGAGGCCCGCTTGAGGTCCTGAGCCCGTGGGCGGCTACGTTATCCGGCGGCTGCTCCAGACCGTCCCGGTGGTCCTAGGGGTAACCGCCCTGGTTTACTTTATCCTTTTCCAGACGGGCGACCCCACGTTTCTTATGGTAAGCACCGACGCCAGCCGGGAGGAGGTGGAGCGGATTCGCCGGGAGCTCGGTTTCGACCAGCCCTGGTACATTCAGTACCTGCAGTTCGTCGGCCGGGCGGTTCGGGGTGACTTTGGGGTCTCCCTGCGCCAGGGCCAGCCGGTCTTTAACATCATCCTGGAGCGCTACCCGGCCACCCTGGAGCTTACCTTTGCGGCCATGTTCATCGCCCTCGCCCTGGCCCTCCCCCTCGGGGTGATTTCGGCCACCCGCCGCAATTCGGCCGTCGACAACCTGGCCATGGCCTTTGCCCTGGTGGGCCAGTCGACCCCGGTCTTTTTCCTCGGGATAATCCTGCTTTTCGTCTTCGGCGGCCTTCTGGGCTGGTTCCCCATCGGGGGACGGGGCCGGGGCGAACCCCTCGACGAACTGCGCCACCTGGTCCTGCCGGCCGTGACCCTGGGGACCTTTTCGGTGGCCCGCAACGCCCGCCTGGTGCGGTCCACCCTGCTGGAAGTCCTCGGCCAGGACTACATCCGGACGGCCCGGGCCAAGGGGCTGGCCGAGCGGGTGGTCATCTGGCATCACGCCCTCAAAAACGCCCTCATCCCGGTGGTTACCGTCGTCGGCCTGGAGTTCGGCACCCTCCTGGGCGGGGCGGTAATCACCGAGACGGTCTTCGCCTGGCCCGGGGTCGGAAGCCTGGTAATCAAGGCCATCGGCCAGAAGGACTTCCCGGTGGTCGTGGGAACGGTCACCGTCCTTTCGGTCTCCTTCGTGCTGATAAACCTCATCGTTGACCTGCTTTACGGCTACCTGGACCCCCGGGTTAGGTACCGTTGATGGACGGGAGGCCGAGGCCCGAAACCGTCGTTGAGGTTCCGGCCCTGGGCCGGGAGCTGGGGACGGCCGCCCGACGCCGGGCCCGGGGCCGCCTGGTAGCGAGCCTGCTGGCCAACCGGCTGGCCAGCTTCGGGGTTGTTATCCTGGGGCTGGTCTGCCTCGCGGCCGTGTTCGCCGACACCCTGGCCCCCCACAACCCCCGGGTTGGGGACCTGGTTAACAGCAAGCTTCCGCCGGCCTTCCTGCCCGGGGGTGACCCCCGCTTTCTGCTCGGCACCGACGAGCTGGGCCGGGACATCCTGAGCCGGGTTATCCACGGCTCGCGGATATCCCTGCTGGTGGGCTTTACGGCCGTGGCCCTGGCCGGGGCCATCGGTGTCGTCCTCGGCCTTATCTCCGGTTTTTATGGCGGCCGAATTGACGACGTTATCATGCGCATCGCCGACATCCAGCTGGCGGTGCCCTTTATTCTGCTGGCCATCGCCGTCCTGGCCGTCCTGGGCCCGGGCATTCACAATATCATCTTGACCCTCGGGGTGGCCGGGTGGGTAACCTACGGCCGGGTCGTCCGGGGCCAGGTGGTCTCCTTGCGGGAGAAAGAGTTTGTCGAGGCCGCCCGCTGCATCGGGGTGCCGAACCCGATTATCATGTTCCGGCATATTCTGCCCAATACCCTGGCGGCCGTCATCGTCGTCGGGTCCTTTGCGGTGGCCAGCACCATCCTGGCCGAGGCGGCCCTGAGTTTTCTGGGCCTCGGGGTTCCCCCCGACGTTCCCACCTGGGGCGGGATGGTGGCGGCCGGCCGGGACCAGATCCTCACCGGCCAGTGGTGGGTATATACTTTTCCGGGGCTGGCCATCATGCTGACCGTTCTGGCCATTAACGCCCTGGGGGATTGGCTCCGGGATTACCTGGACCCCCGGCTGAAAATCTAAGGGAGGTAACAGCTATGACCGAGGCCGGCGCAAGCACCGAGCAGGCTAAAAAAGCCCGCCCCATCGTCCCCTATTTAAAGCTCCCCGAAAAGGAAGGGGAGGAGGCCGTGCTGGTCGGGGTCCGGTGCAAGGCCTGCGGCAAGGCCTTTCTTGGGGAGCGGCTGGTCTGCCCCAACTGCACCGCCATAAACCAGTTCGAGCCGGTGACCTTCAGCCGGACTGGGGAGCTTTACGCCTACACCATCGTTTACCAGTCGGCCCCGGGGCTCCCGGTGCCCTATATTTCGGCCATAATCGACCTGCCCGAAGGGGTCTCGGTCCGGGCCAACCTGGTCGACATCGAGCCCCGGCCGGAGAACCTGAAGTTCGGGATGAAGGTGGAGATGGTAACCCGGAAGGTGCGGGAGGACAGCGAGGGCAACGACGTCATCGCGTTCTTCTTCCGCCCCGCCGGGCAATAATCAGACAAAAAAAGGAGGAAGGCCATGCGCGAGGTTGCGGTTATCGGCGTCGGGATGATTAAATTCGGCCGGTACGATAAGTCCGTCTGGGAGCTGGCCCGGGACGCCATCCTGGAGGCCCTTCAGGACGCCGGCATTGGGTTTAAAAAAGTCGAAGCCCTCTACTCCGGGAACATGTACCGGACGAACCTTTCGGGCCAGCAGATCCTCCAGCAGATCGGCCTTACGGGCATACCGGTGGTGAACGTGGTCAACGCCTGCGCCACCGGCTCCACGGCCGTCCGGGAGGCCTACCTGGCCGTGGCCATGGGCCTGCATGATATTGTCGTCGCCGTCGGCAGCGAGCAGATGGGGAAGATGGGCCTCCTGGGGGCCGATGCCGCCCGGCGGGAAGAGAGCGTTGAGGGCATTCTGGGCTCGGGCCTGATGCCGGCCATCTTCTCCACCGCCGGGGTCGAGCACATGCGCAAATACGGCACCACCATCGAGCAGTTTGCCAAGGTCTCGGTCAAGAACCACAAGTACGGCTATTACAACCCCCGGTCCCAGTACCGGGTGATCCTGAGCCTCGAAGACGTGCTTAACTCCCGGATGATCGCCTACCCGAACACCCTCTACATGTGCTGCCCGACGGGGGACGGGGCGGCGGCGGTGGTTCTGGCCCCCATGTCCCGGGCCCGGGAGTTTACCAGCAAACCGGTCAAGATCGCCGCCTCGGTCCTGACCACCGACCCCTACACCGACCGGGTTTTCGCCCTCCCCGACCCCAACACCATGACCCGGAATGCGGCCAAACTGGCCTACGAACAGGCCGGCATCGGGCCCGAGGACCTGGACCTGGTGGAGCTGCACGACTGCTTTGCCACGGCCGAAATCCTGCACTACGAGAACCTGGGGCTGTGCGCCGAGGGGGAGGGCGGCCGGCTCATTGATGAGGGAGCCACGGAGATCGACGGCCGGATCCCGGTGAACATAAGCGGGGGCCTGCTCTCTCTCGGCCACCCCATCGGGGCGACCGGGGTTTCGAAGATCTGCGAGTGCGTCTGGCAGCTCCGAGGGGAGGCCCAGACGCCCGACCGCCAGGTGCCCGACTGCAAGGTGGCCCTGGCCCACACCATCGGCCTGGCCAGCGGCGGCGCCTGCACCATCCACATCCTGGTCCGTTAGGAGTCCGGGACGGCCGGATCTGGCGGTGAGGCTGCCCGAATTTGGGGTCCCCTCTGCCGGGGGACCCCAAATTTTATTCGCCTTCGGAGGAGCCGATGTTTCGGAAGGTCCTGATCGCTTACGACGGGTCGGCCGGGGCCGAGCGGGCTCTGCGGGCGGGGCTGGACCTGGCCCGCCGCTACGAGGCCGAGGTCTGGGCCCTGGCCGTGGAGGAGCAGCTGCCCCACTTTGCCACCGCCCTGGAGGAGGTGGTGGAGCGGCCCGGGGCCGCCGCCCACTACTACCGCCGGCGGCTGGAACTGGCCAGGCAGCGGGCCTCGGAGCTGGGCATCGACCTGAAGACCGCATACCGTACCGGCCACCCGGCCAAGACCATCGTGGACTTTGCCCGGGAGGGCAATTTTGATTTAATCGTTCTGGGCCACAGCGGCCACTCCGGGGTCTGGGCCATGTTTCTGGGAATGACCGCGGAAAAGGTGAGCCGCCACGCCCACTGCAGCGTCCTCATCGTGCGCTAGGGACGGATTATGGCCGAACGGGCCCTGATCGTCGCCCGGGCCGTCGGAACGAACCTTCAGGCCCGGCAGATCCTCCGGGACCAGGTGCGGGCGGCCGAGGAATACTGCCGACGGCGGGGCTACGAGGTCGTCGCGGTGGTCGAAATCACCCACAAATACCAGGCGGCCGAGGCCCTGATGAATGCCCTGAACCGGGGCGGCTTCGAGGTGGTGGTTGCCCGGGACCCGACCCGGCTGAGCAAGAACCCGGCGGAGCAGGCCAATATCCTGGCCTGGCTCCGGTCCCGGGGCATCCGGGCTGAATTCGTCACCGGCGGCCCTTCGGCCAGACCGGATTAACGGCCCGGCCCTAGCCTCCCACCTGGCTGTCTGCCGCAGGTCGGTATACGCAGCCCAGTTTATACCCCCATTGAACCCATCAATCTGCGCTGATTTCGGGTATTGACAACGGCGTACCTCTATTGCTACGTTTATATTGAAAGGCGGCCGCCGTCGGTTGCGGAAACTCCTGGGCGGAGGTGTAAAGATGACCGCTGAACCCCGTGCGGTTCCGGAGTTCCGGGCGGTCAAAATGGGGGATATCAAGCCCCCGCTGCCGATCAGACCCCTTCCCGAGCCCCCACCCCTCACCGTAAAAGACATCGTCCGCTGGGCAGGCCCGGCCGTAATCCTGGGCTCCCTGGCCATCGGCGGCTTCGAGGCCTACCACACCGGCTACGTGGCCAGCAAAGGTCTCATCGGCCTCTTCTGGCTGTACTGGGTTTCGTCCATTTTTTCTTTAACCGTGAGATCGCCCGCTGGACCATGGCCACCGGCGAGACCATCTTCCAGGGCTTTGCCCGGATCAGGCCCGGCGCCCTCTGGGCCTGGGTCGGGGTCATCGCCTGCATCCTGGTGATGTTCTGGCCGGCCTGGATCGGGGGTGCGGCGGCCCAAACGGCGGCCCTGCTGGGGGGCGACCCTAAGCTTTGGGCCGTCGCCGCCATCGCCTCGGTCTTCGTGCTATTTGCCGTGAGTCGTTATGTCTACCGCGTCCTGGAATACACCATGTGGTTCGTGTTCGGGGTGGGCACCGGCGGGGTGGTCGGCCTGTCCCTGCTGATGACGGACGCCCAGCGCTTTTTCGAGACCGTTCTGGGCTGGCTGGCCGTCGGCACCATCCCGGCGGGGGCGACCCTCTCCGCCATCGGGCCCTTCCTCCAGCAGCCCTTGGGCGGGGCCTGGAACGCCTTCCACACCTTCTGGCTCCGGGAGCGGGGGATGGGCGCCTACATCGGCCGGGTGACGGGCCTGACGGCCCGGCCGGAGGAGGTCCAGGCCCACGGCTTCACCTTTGATGCCGCCGACCCGAACGAGCGGCGCAAGTGGGACCGCTGGATGAAGCTCAACACCATCACCCTGGCCGTCTTTATGGCCATCCTTGGCGGCATGCTCTTTACCTTCTTTGCCAGCCTGGCCGGCTACAGCGCGGCGAAGGTCTGGGGGATGGACCTTCCTTCGGGCTGGCGATTTGCGGTGGTGCTGGCCGAGATCTTCCGGACGGCCTTCGGTCCGGCCTTCTTTGCCCTCTTCGCCTTCTTCGTCCTGATAAGCCTCTACGACAGCCAGTACGCCACTTACGACGGCCCGGCCCGGGCCACCACCGACGTCCTCCGGACGGAGCATCGGTTTGCCCGGCGGGGCCGCAGCTACCGGTTCTGGTCCTTCGTCATCCTGGCCGTCATCTGCCTGGCCTCGATGGCGACCATTCCCATCGGCACGCCCTACGAGATCTGGCTGCTCCTCTCCTGTATCGGGATGTTCTCCCTGCCGGCGTACATGCTCTTGACGATGTATATAAACAACCGCTACCTGCCCCGGGAGATCCGGCCCCGCTGGTACGACAACCTGATGGTGGTGGGCTGGAGCCTGTTTCTGCTGGCTTACGGGGTCGTCTGGGTACTCTTTGAGTTCCCGCCCCGGACCTAGGGACCGGGACCGGATGCCCGCGGCCCCGCCGGGCCGACCGGCGGACTACCGGTAAAAGGGCCCCCACCGGGACGGCCCCCGGGCCGTCCCGGTCGTCAAACCGGTGGAAAGAAGGGCGGCCGGGCCCAGTCGTGGGCCCGGCCGCCCGGTGGACAGCCCGACGGCCTATTCGGCGGCGGCCCGGGCAAAGAGCCAGGTGGAAACCAGGGCCAGGAGGGTTACGACTATCCCGATGATGATTCCGATGACCTCGTTAGACATCTCTTCCAAGGCCCTCCCGTCGGATTAAAGCCGGACGCCGAACACCTGATTGAGGACCGTCAGGGTCACGAAGAAGAGGGCCGCCAGAACCATGGTCACCTCCCGCCAGAGGGGCGGCCGCAGCTCCGGCGGCAGGAACTTGCGGTTGACGTAGATGGTATGAAGGGAAAGCACGATAGTTAAATCTGGCCATGTTGGCCCCGATCAGGATGACCACCAGCGGCTGGGCCAGGTTGATGGCGATGGCTCCCCAGATGGTGAACACAAGCAACACCCCGTAGTAGACGAGCCGGACATCCCCGCCCCGCCAGGCCCGGAGCCGGGCGCTTCCCGTCCAGAGGATGTCGGTCACGGTGCGGGTGAAGATGTCGGTGATACCCAGTTGGGTGCTGAACAGGATCCAGAAGCCGCCCAGCAGGGTCAAGAACCACATGGCCGGGCCCCAGACCTGGGAAAGATACTGGGCCTGGAAGGCGGCCACGGCGAAGCCGGATATGTCGGTCCCCGGCGGGATGAACTGGACGGTGATGAGGGCGGGCAGGCCCATGCCGAGGAAGCAGCCGACCGTCCAGACCAGGTACTGGTCAGCGGCCAGGTACTTCCACCACTCCCGCCAGCGACGCAGATTCTCCCGGGTTGCCGGGAAGACCTTCCCCTCGTGGGTCAGGGCGAGCCGCCGGCCGCCCACCAGGGCCGGGATGAAGCCCACAACCTTGCCCATTCCGAAACCTTTATCCCGGAGCCAGTTGCTAATGGTCGAGTTGCCCACCCCGCCGGCCCCGGCGTAGGCGGCAAACCCGCCCAGCAGCAGCCAGTCGGCCCCGGAAGGTAAGGAGCCGAAAGAAACAAAGCCGGTTGCAACCTTAACCCAGGTGTCGATGGGGACGAAGAAAACCCCGACGATGACAAGGAAGTACAAGATCCAGAAGACCATGAACCATTCGGCCAGCTCCAGAGTGCGCTCGATGCGCTGGCCGAAGGCCACGATGGCGATGGCCAGCAAAAAGGTCACGTAGCCCCAGAAGAGGACCGTCGGCCGGTCCTGGGCCCCCGGTAACCGCCCCAAGAAGGCGGCGGCGATGGCGGTGGCCGCGGAGAGGGCCCAGCCGGGCCAGCCCACCTGCAGGAACGCCAGCACCGAATAAACAATCCCCCAGAAGGCCGGGCCGGGCTTGGTGCGCATAAACCCGGTGTAGATGGGTTCGCCGGTGTAGAGGGTGTACCGGGCAAACTCGGTGTTCATCATCACCTGCGGGATTATCGAGACGCTGGCAACCCAGAGCAGGGCCGCCCCGTACTTGGCGGTGATGGCCGGGCCGATGAGCCACTCCCCACTGCCAATGGAGATACCGAGGAGAATGGCCCCCGGTCCGATGACGGCTACCGCATTCTTCCAGCTGAAGGGGGTGGGGCCGGAAGGTCGGCGACTTCCCAGGCGGGAAGCTCCCCGGCCGGAACTTTATCCCCAGGTTTGAGCACTGCCATGTTCAGCCTCCTCCTTGTCGCAGGTTATGCCTCCTGCTCGGCCCGGGCACCCCCGCTCAGCAGGTGCACCAGGTAGCCGACAACAATGGCCGCGCAGTACCAGCCGTAAAGGCCGAACCAGAAGTTGAACCGGGTAGCCTGGTCAAAGCCGCCGATAATGAGCTGGAGAAGGGGGCCGCCGATGAAGACCACGAGGGCCGCAATAAACGCCGCCCGAGAAGTGCCCGCCATAGGTCCTCCTGCCGCCTGGTAATCTAAATTTCCGCAAGTCTATAGCACAATCCCCTTCGACTGTCAAATCCTTCCGTAATACGGAAGATAATAATTAATTTGCGATATATATCCAGGGGGCTTAAAATCTTCCGGGGGAGTGATTAACCTGAGCCGGAGGGTTAAAATTTGACGGCCTACCCGCCCCTGGTCGAAGCCCTCCTGCGGCCCGAAGCCTACCCCCACCGGCCCAGGCGCATCCGGCTGGTGGAAACCCACATCTCTTACGTCTTCCTGGCCGGGCCCTACGCTTACAAGGTCAAAAAGCCCGTCAACTTTGGCTTCCTTGATTACTCAACCCTTGAAAAGCGCCGCCACTTTTGCGAGGAGGAGGTCCGCCTTAACCGGGAGCTCTGCCCCGATACCCACCTCGGGGTCATCCCCATCACCCGGTCGGCCCACGGCTTCGCGGTTGGGGGCGGCGGCGAGGTCGTCGAATACGCCGTTCTGATGCGCCGCCTCCCCGAGAACCGGATGCTCGACCGGCTGGTCAGGCGGGGCCGGGTTGAGGCCGAGGTTCTGGTCCGGCTGGCCCGGCGGGTGGCGGCCTTCCACGCCGCTTCCGCCCGGGGCCCCGAAATCGACCGGTTCGGCAGCCCGGAAATGGTCCGGTTTAACTGGGAAGAAAACTTCGCCCAGACCGCCCCTTACGTCGGCCGCACGCTGCCCCGCCGCTGGTACGAAGGCATCCGCCGCTACGTGGGCGATTTTCTCCGGAATTCGGCCGAACTTCTCCTAAAGCGGCTGGCCGAGGGCCGCATCCGGGACTGCCACGGGGACTTGCGGGCCGAAAGCGTCTGCGTCGAGGACGGCATTTGCGTCTTCGACCGGATCGAGTTCAACGACCGTTTTAGATACGGGGATGTGGCCTCGGAGGTGGCCTTCCTCACCATGGACCTGGACGCCCTGGGCCGGCCGGACCTGGGGTACGTTTTTGCCGAGGCTTACATTGCGGCCTCGGGGGACCTAGAACTTCGCCGCCTTTTGCCCTTTTACCAGTGCTACCGGGCCTACGTCCGGGGGAAGGTGACCGGTTTCCGGCTGGACCAGGTCGGGACCGAGCGGGAGGGGCTTAAGGTCCGGCGGCTGGCCCGGCGGTACTTCCGCCTGGCCTGGGATTACGCCCGGGCGCCCCAAAGGCCGGTTGTCCTTGCCCTGACGGGGACCCCGCCCGACGCCGGCCTCTTCCTGGCCCGGGGCCTCGGCTGCCGGCTGGGGGGAAGCGTTCGGCAGCCGACGGAGGCCGAATCCATCAGCCGAGACCTGCAAGCTGGCATTCCGGTGGTTATCCCGGCCAGGGAGCTTCCCTCGGACCTTGCCGGGCAGCTTCGGGCTGTACCGGCGGAGACGGTGGTTTTCGATTGCCGGGGGATGACCCGGGGTCCGGGCCGGGAACCGCCGGGCCGCGTCCTCAACCGACTGCTAAAGGAGGTCCGGGCCCGCCTTGACCGGGCCGGTTAAAGGTGATATTCATTACGTAGGTGCCGGAGGTGGAGTGTCCATGGTAATGCCCAGAATCGGACCGCTGGAGCTGGCCATAATCCTGCTCATCGTGGTGCTGGTGTTCGGGGTCGGCAAGCTGCCGGAGCTCGGGGCCGCCCTCGGACGGGGCATCCGAGACTTCCGAAAGGCCCTGTCCGGCGAGGACGAACAGCGAAATCAGCCCAACACCTGAGCCGGCCCGCTCCCCGGCGGGACTCAACCCCTTTAATCTGTCGGCGGGAGCCGGCGTGCCGGGCCTCCGGCCGGCCCCCTTTCAAACGGTGATGACGCAGCCCGCCATCCAGGTCAAGAACCTGTCGAAGGCTTACGGCCCGACCCAGGCCCTCAAGGACGTGAGCTTCGAGGTTTACCGGGGCGAAATCGTCGGCTTTCTGGGGCCCAATGGGGCCGGCAAAACGACCACCATGCGGATTCTGGTGGGCTACCTGCCCCCCACCTCCGGGACGGCGGTGGTCGAGGGCTACGACGTTTTGAAAGACTCCCTGGAGGTCCGCCGGCGGATCGGCTACCTTCCGGAGAACATCAGCCTCTACAACGACATGACGGTGGAGGCCTTCCTCGAGTTTATGGCCACCCTCCGGGGGGTCCCCCGCAGGCGGGTTCGGGAGCGGGTCCGGGCGGTGATGGCCCAGACCCGGGTAGAGGAAGTGGCCGGGGTGCTTATCGGCAAGCTTTCCCGGGGCTACCGTCAGCGGGTGGGCCTGGCCCAGGCCCTGGTCCACGACCCCCCCATTCTTATCCTGGACGAGCCGACGGTGGGCCTCGACCCCCGTCAGATCATCGAGACCCGCCGGCTTATAAAAAGCCTGGCCGGCGACCATACCGTCATCTTGAGCAGCCACATCCTCCCCGAGGTGGGCATGACCTGCCAGCGGGTCCTGGTGATCCACCAGGGTCAGGTCGTGGCCGAGGACGCCCCGGAGAACCTGGCCGTCCGGCTCCGGGGCAGCCAGCGCCTCCGGGTGGAAGTTCGGGGGCCGGCCGACCAGGTCCGGCGGGCCCTCGAAAGGATCCCCGGGGTGCTGGCCGTCACACCCGAGGTCCGGGACGGGATTGCCGCCTTCGCCGTCGACTGCGCCGTGGGAACGGACCTGCGGGAGCAGGTCGCCGAGGCGGTGGTTCGGGGCGGCTGGGGCCTGCGGGAGCTGCGGCCGGTGGGGATGTCCCTGGAAGAGATCTTTCTTAAGCTGACCACCGAGGAGCCCGAAGGGGATGCGGCCGATTCTGGCCATCGCGGCTAAGGAGCTTAACTCTTACTTTGCGTCCTTTATCGCCTACGCCGTCATTGCCGGCTTTCTCTTCATCACGGGGGCCTTCTTTTCCCTTTCGGTCCTTTTGAGCCGACAGGTGAACCTCCGGTTCACCCTTACGGATGTGGCCATTATCCTTCTGTTCGTTTCCCCGGCCATCACCATGCGCCTCCTGGCCGAGGAGCAGGCCAGCGGCACCCTGGAGCTGCTGGTTACCGCCCCGGTCCGGGAGGTGGAAATCGTGCTGGGCAAGTTCCTGGCCGCCCTGGCCTTTCTGGCCGTTATGCTGGGGGCCACCGCCTATTACCCGTTGCTGTTGGTCTCCTACAGCCAGCCCGACCCCGGGCCCATCCTTACGGCCTACCTGGGGCTCTTTCTGCAGGGGGCGGCCTTTATCAGCCTGGGCCTCTTTGTTTCGGCCCTCACCCGCAACCAGGTGGTGGCCTATATTTTCACCTTCGCCCTCCTGCTTATAATCTGGCTCTTTGAGGCCATCTCGGGCATCTTTGGGGGACAGCTTGGGTCGATTTTATCGTACCTGGCCTTTTACAACCACTTTTTGGATTTTCCCAAGGGAGTTGTGGACACCAAAGACGTGGTTTTTTATCTTTCGGTGGTGATTTTTGGGCTGGTTCTGGCCGAGCGGACCCTGGAATCCCGGCGCTGGCGGTAGGGGGACGATGTCGGCCGGGGTGCAGCTCTTAAAAGACGCCCTCAGGTTCCTGGCCCCCGTCGGCCTGGCCCTCATCGTCGGGGCCGGGGCCCGGTTTATCCTTCAGGGCCAGCTCGACCCCATCGGCCAGGGGCTGCTGGCCGCCGGGGCGGTCCTTATTCTGGCCTACCTGCTGGCCTTTCCGGCCGAGGCCCTCCGGGTTGTCCGGGCCCGGCAGACCCGCTACGGGTCGAACACGGCCGTGCTCATCGGGGCGGTGGCCGGCATCCTGGTGGCCGCCAACATCCTGGGCGCCCGGTACCACTACCGGTGGGACCTCACCCGCACCGGCCGGTTCACCCTGACGGAGCAGACCCGGCAGATTCTGGCCGAAGTTAAGGCCCCCCTGCGGGCCTACGCCTTCTACACCGAGGGCGTAACCTCCGAAGACCGGATTCGGGCCGAGGACCTCCTCAAAGAATATAAAAATGCCTCGGCCTATTTTGACTACGAGTTCATCGACCCCGACCGGGAGCCGTCCCGGGCCCTCCAGTATAACGTCCGGATGTACGGGACGGTGGTCTTTGAATATCAGGGCCGCCGCCAGGAGGCCACCTCCCCCAGCGAGCAGCAGTTCACCTCGGCCATCCTGCGGGTGGTCCGAGAGTCGCCCAAAAAGGTCTACTTCCTGGTGGGCCACGGCGAGCGGGACCTTTCCAGCTTTGACCGGCCGGGCTACTCGGAGGCCAAGCGGGCCCTGGAGGCCAACTCGATGAAGGTGGAGACCCTCAACCTGGCCACGGCCCAGAAGGTCCCCGACGACGCCGACGCCGTCGTAATCGCCGGCCCGAACCGCCCGGCCCTGCCCCAGGAGCTGGAGGCCCTGGGCAGGTACCTGGGGCGCGGGGGCGGGGTGGTGGCGCTGGCCGAGCCGGATACGCCCCAGCCCTTTGTCGAGTGGCTCCGGGGCTACGGGGTGCAGGTCGGCCCCGGGGTGGTGGTCGACCCGGGCCGGGCCTACTTCGGCGACCCCCTCACCCCGGTGGTGGACACCTACGAGCCGGGCCCCATAACCCGGAACCTGGGGGCCACGGTCTTTGCGGTGGCCACCGCCGTAAGCAGGACGGCCGACGCCCCCACCGGCCTGATTTACACCGACCTTTTCAAGACCACCGACCAGAGCTGGCTGGAGACGGACCGGGCGGTGGCCCGCTACGACCCCGGCGTGGACCGAAAGGGACCCCTCACCCTCGGCCTCACCGTGGAAGGCAAGTTTCCCGGCGGGGAAGGCGGGTCTGAGGCGGCCCAGAACGGCCGGCTGGTGGTGGTCGGGGACGCCGACTTTGCGGCCAACCAGTGGGCGGCGGCCCCGGGCAACAACGACCTTTTCCTGCGGCTGGTCTCCTGGGCGGCCAAACAGCAGGAGGGCGAACAGCTGGTCTCCATCCCGCCCCGGCCCAGCAACGAGCCGAACCTTATCTTGACATCCCAACAGCAGAACCTGGTGTTCTTGTCGTCGGTGGTCTTTCTGCCGGCCATCGTTCTGCTGGTGGGGGCCATCGTCTGGTACCGGCGCCGGTAGGACCGTGCCTTTCGGGCGTCTGACCGTGATTCTGGCCGTGGTGGCCGTCGGGCTTCTAGCCTACGTTTACTTTGTGGAGCTTGCCCGGCCGGCCCCCTCGGAGCTGGAGGCCCGAAGCCCCGAGCTTTTTAAATTCAGCCTGGACGACATCCGGTTTATCGAGGTAAGGGCCGGGGACAGGCAGGTGCGGGCCGAGCGGGGTGAGGATGGGGAGTGGCGGCTGGCCGGGCCGGAATCGGCCCCGGCCGACCGCTTCCGGCTGGATTCGGTGGGCCGCCAGCTAGGGTCGCTGGTGGCCGGGCGGGTGGTGGCCGAACAGCCCTCGGATTTGGGGGCCTATGGCCTGGACCGGCCGGTGCTGACGGCCACCGTGGGCCTTAAAGACGGGCGGGCGGAGGAGGGCCGATTCGGGCAGGTAAATCCGGCCGGCCTGAGCCGCTATTTCCAGAAGGCGGGGGACTCCCGGGTCTACCTGGTGTCCAACAGCCTTTACGAGGACCTCAACCGCCTCGCCGCCGAACCCCCGCTGGCAACCCCCACCCCCACGCCAACGCCAACTCCGACGGGATGATTAAGGCCGGTGGCCGGTGAGGCGGGGGCCCGGGCGGGGGGCTGGGGCGGCCGCCACGGCGGCCCGGACCCAGAGGCTGAAGGTGGTTCCGCTGCCGGGGTCGCTCTCCACCGATACCGTCGCCCCCAGGGCCTCGGCAATGTCCCGCACGATGGCCAGGCCGAGGCCGCTTCCCCGGGCGTTGCCGGCCGCCGCCCCCCGGTAGTAGCGGTCAAAGATCCGGTCCAACTCCTCCGGCGGGATGCCCGGGCCCGAATCGGTGACGGCCAGCCGGTAGCCATCGCCGCTGGGCATGGCCTCCCGCCGGACCCAAAGCCGCACCTGCCCGTCGGGCGGGGTGTACTTGAGGGCATTTGAGACCAGGTTGGCATAGGCCTGGGCCAGCCGGTCGGGGTCGGTCTCGACGACGGCCGGGACATCCGGCCGCTCCACCACCAGCTCCAGACCCCGAAATCGGGCCTCGGCCAGGAACTGCTCCCCAACCTCCCAGACGAGCCGCCCCAGGTCCACCGGCCGCACCTGCAACTGGAGCCGGCCGGCCTCCAGCCGGTCGATGGTCACCAGGTCGTCCGTCAGCCGGGCCATCCGCCGGGCCTGGAGATCCAGGCCCGAGAGGATGCGCTCGGTGAGGGCCCGGTCCTCGGCCCCGATGGCCTTGAGGGCGGCCACGGCCGTGAGCAGGTTCTGGGTGAGGTTGCCCAGGTCGTGGGCAACGGCCGCCAGGAACGCCCGTCGCTCCCCCTCCATCTGCTGGAGCCTTTCGGCCATCCGGTTAAAAGTGTCCACCAACCGCCCCACCTCATCGGCGGTGCGGACGGGGGCCCGAGCCGAAAGGTTGCCCCGGGCCAGGGCCTCGGCCGCCCGGCTCAGCTCCCCCAGGGGCTTGAGGATCATCCGGGCAAGGCCCAGCCCGACCAGGATCGAGGCCAGGGCCGCGGCCGCAATGCTCAGGGCAACAAAAAGCTGAAGCTGTCTTAAAAAGCTTATGACGTTTTCCAGGTTATAGCTCAGCCGCAGGGCCCCCAGGATCCGGCCGTCGCCGTCCACCAGGGGCCGGTAGACGTAGACCACCGCCGTCCCCCCGGACGGCAGATAGTAAGTTCCCCGGCCGGTCCGGCCGGCAAGGGCGTCTTCAATCCCGGGCAGGTCAACGGCCTGGCCCAGCAGGGGCTCGTCGTCGATCTCGCTGGAGGCCAGCAGCTGACCCTGCCGGGTGAAAACCACCACCCGGGCGGGGGTGCGCCGGTCCAGCTCCCGCAGGTAACCCCGAAGCTCCGGCGTCTGCCCGGCCAGGAGGAACCGGGTGACCTCCACGCTGCTTATGGCCGCCTGGCGGTCCAGGTCCCAGGCCAGCAGGTCGGTGTAGACCCGCTCGAGGACGTCGAAAAGAAAGAGGCTGATGGCGGTGCTGGTGACCAGAATCAGGACCAGGTAGCTTAAGGCGAGCCTGAGCCGAAGGGTCATTCGGCCGACCTCGCTGCCAGCCGGTAGCCGTAGCCCCGGACCGTCTGAATCAACCGCGGCCGGTCGGGATTGTCCCCGAGCTTGCGCCGGAGGCTGGCGATATACACGTCGACCACCTTATCGTCCCCCACGTAGCCGGGACCCCACACCTGGTCCAGCAGGGCCTGGCGGGAGAGGGCTTCCCCCGGCCGGCGGGCCAGGGCCGCCAGCAGGTCGAACTCCCGGGGGCTCAGCTCCACCTCGGCTTCCCCAACCCAGACCCGGCGGCCGGTCAGGTCTAAGGTGACGTTGCCCAGCCGGCGCACCTGCCCCTGGGAGCGGCAGCGCCGGCGCAGGGCCGCCCGGATGCGGGCCAGAAGCTCGGCCGGCGAGTACGGCTTGGTGATGTAGTCGTCGGCGCCGGCGTCCAGGCCCACCACCTTATCGGCCTCCTGCCGCCGGGCCGTAAGCATTAAGATTTCGGCCCCGCTGAACTCCCGAAGCCGCCGGCAGACCTCAACCCCGGAGAGGTCGGGCAGGCCGATGTCCAGCAAGATCACTTCCGGGTCCTGCTCCCGGGCCAGCCGCAGGGCCTCGCCCCCGGTCCGGCCGACGGCGACCTGGTGCCCCTCCTGCTGGAGGAGGACGGCCAGCACCTCGGCCGTCAAAGCCTCATCCTCAACCACCAGAATCCTCGCCATCCCTTTAAGTTTACTATGGGGTAAAATCTGCCGGTGAGGCTGGACCCGTTTGCCCTGGAGGTCGCCTGGACGCGGCTCATCGCCATCGTCAACGAGCAGGCCGCGGCCCTGATGCGCACCTCCGTCACCCCCGTGGTCCGGGAGGCCGGCGACCTCTCGGCCTGCCTTTACGATGCCCGGGGCCGGATGCTGGCCAGGCCGTCACCGGAACCCCGGGCCACATAAACTCCATTTCGGACGTCGTCTTCGAGCTTTTAAGGCGCTACCCGCCCGAGACCATCCGGCCGGGGGACGTTTTCATCACCAACGACCCCTGGCTTACCTCGGGCCAGCTTAACGACCTTACGGTCATCACCCCCGTCTTCGGCCGGGCCGGAGGGCTGGTGGGTTTTCTGGCCAACTGCTGCCACCATTACGATGTGGGCGGCCGGATCCGCGCTCGGCCGAGGCCAGGGATGTCTACGAGGAGGGCCTTTATATCCCCCTGCTCAGGCTTTACGAGGGGGGCCAGCCCAACGAGACCCTCTTTGCCGTCTTAAAGGGCAACGTCCGCCACCCGGAGCTGGTCCTGGGCGACCTGGAGGCCCAGGTTTCGGGCAACGAGGTGGGGGCCGCCGCCCTGCTGGGGCTGCTGGACGAGCTGGGCCTGGAAAGTTTAAGCCCTTTGGCCGACGAGATCCTGACCCGGTCGGAGGGGGCCTTTCGGGAAAGGATCGGCCTTCTGCCGGCCGGGTCCTATGAGGCCGAGCTTTCCGGCGACGGCTACGACGGGCCGATAAGGCTGCGGGTAAGGCTTGAGGTGGGCGGGGGGGAGATTCGGGCCGACTTTTCGGGAAGCTCGGCCCAGTCCCCCTACGGCATAAACGTGGTGCTAAATTACACCCGGGCCTATAAGATTTTTGCCTTAAAGTGCGCCCTGGCCCCCGACATTCCCAACAACGCCGGGTTTTTCGGGCCGGTGAAGGTTGAGGCCCCGCCGGGGTCGATTCTAAACCCGGTCCGGCCGGCGCCGGTCTCGGCCCGGGCCACGGTGGGCCACCTGATTCCGAGCCTCATCTTCCGGGCCCTGGGCCAGGTTCTGCCCGACCGGGTGACGGCGGCCGGGGCCGACGGGCTCTGGGTCATCCATTTTTACGGGGAAAGGGACGCCAGGGGTCCGTTTTCGTTCACCCTGATGCTCTCGGGCGTGACGGGGGCGAGGCCGGGCAAAGACGGCCTTTCGGCCACGGCCTTTCCCTCGGGGATAAGCGGGGTTTCGGCGGAGGTGGTCGAGGCCACCAGCCCCCTCCTCATCCTGCAAAAGAGCCTCCGGGAGGGCTCGGGCGGGGCCGGCCGCTACCGGGGCGGGCTGGGGCAGCGGGTAAGGGTCCGGGTAAGGACCGGGCGGCCTTTCTGGTTTGCGCCGATAACCCAGCGGGTGCACCACCCGGCCCCCGGGCTCTTCGGGGGCCTGCCCGGGGGCCGGGTGGTGGTCCTTCCCTGGGGCGAAGAGCTCAAGACCAAACAGCAAAGGCTTCTGCCCCCCGAAGCGGAAGTCCTTTTAGAGACCCCCGGGGGCGGCGGCTACGGCCCGCCAGGCGTGCCTTTCCCGGCCT
Organism: Dehalococcoidia bacterium; assembly: GCA_034434875.1. Classification (GTDB taxonomy): domain Bacteria; phylum Chloroflexota; class Dehalococcoidia; order JAUQQI01; family JAUQQI01; genus JAUQQI01. The sequence goes on from DAOTYJ010000183.1 coordinate 27,825, forward strand.
GAGACCCCCCGGGGGCGGCCGGCCGGAGGCCCCGATACCAGCCGACGAGCAGGGGCGTTGCCAGCAGGCTGAAGGCGCCGGCCATAAGCCCAAGGGCAGCCGGCAGGCCGAACCGGTCCGCCGCGGCGAAGACCAGCGGGTCCAGTACCACCAGGATGGCGGTAAATAACAAGCCATCGGCCGAAAGAACGGTCGCCCGCTGGAATGCCGGGGTCCAGCGATTCACCTCATGGGAGAGGAGCGGCCGGACCAGGCCGGCCGTGCCCGTTGCGACCGGCAGCGGGAAAAGGCCCCAGACGGCCGGCCCCAGGGCCATCAGCCCCAGGCAGCCCGCCATAATTCCCGAGGCGGTGACGCCGGCCGTAAGACCGCTAACCCGCGTCCGGGCCCAGCCCGCCGAAAGGGCGCCGGCCACCCCGAAGGCCCGGGCGGCCAGCACCAGGACCCCAAAGGCCGGGTAAGGGATGCCGGCTGCCCGGGCGTAGGGCTGAAGCACCATAAAGGCCAAGAAGAAAGAAAACGTGCCGATGAGGGCGCCTAGAAAAAGGGGATAACGGACCTGCGGGGTCCTCGCCGCAAAGACCATACCCCTTCGGAGGGTTCCAACAAAGGCCCGGCCCCGGCGGTCCGACGGCTGCCCTCCCCGGGGCGGCTCCCGGAAGCTCAGGGCAACGCCGGCGGCCCCCAGCGCCAGGACGGCCGAAACCGTAAAACAGAGGGACGGCTCCACGGCGGCCAGCAGACCCCCGGCCACGGCGGCCGTGGCCTGGGCCCCCCAGAGCACCGCGGTGTATTGACCTGCCCGCCGAGGATATTCATCCTCACGCCCGGCCGCCTTAAGACTGTCGTAAAGAAAGGCCGAGTCGGCGCCTCCGATGAAAGTGTGAGAGACGCCCCAGAGCATATACCCGACCAGAAAGGGCACCGAGAACGGCTCGGCCTGGACCGCCAGCAGGCCTACCCCGAGAAGCAGGGCCCCCAGGGCCATCGAAAGCCTTCGGCCATAGACGTCAGCCAAAGCACCGGTGGGGAGCTCGGCTGTAGATTGCACAACCCAGCCGGCCGCGTCCAGAACGCCGACCTGGGCGAGGGTCCGACCCCGGTCCTGCAGGAAAACAAGCCAGATAGGCATCCCCAGGTAAAAGGACCAAAGCCAGGTGAAGAGGAAAGAACCGAAGCAGATTCGCCTGGTAACCTGCCAGCGCATCGGGCTTCCGGGTTTCCACCCTTGACCTCCGCTGGTGGTCCCATCTGGCCGCTGACTCAGCCGAAATCGGCCCGGCCAGATGGGCTGCTAGAACATTCGTTTAAACAAACGAGTGTTAAGGCCGGCCGCCGCTCACCGTCAAGGCGCGCCGCCCGGGGCCGGGGCTTTCCAGTTATCCCTGGTATGCTGACATACGATCTATAGCTTGGTTGTAAGGGCGCACGGCCGTGCGCCCTGCCGGGCGGTTGGCCGCAGCCTCGCAGGTATTTCCGAAGGGTCCGGTGCCGAAAATTGGAAAGCCCTGGCCCGGGGCGGAGGGGCACCCGGAACCCCGGTTCCCGGCCGAAAAACTTGACCCGAATCTGGCGCCGATTTGGCGGGATTTTGTCTGGTGGTTTGTACCCAAAGGTCGCGATGATGGGGGTGGCGGAAGGGAGGTGATGGACCCGCCGAAAAGCTACGACACCTTAAAAAACCAGATTTAACCCTAAACCAGGAGGTGAAATTTTTGATGCTCAACCAGATATCTCGCCGCCGGCTGGTAGCCGGATTGCCTGTGGCCGCCCTTGGGACCGCCGCCTGCGTCCCATCGGCCCAGCAGGTCCCGGTTCCCACGGCCCAGCCCTCGGGACAGATGCAGTCCCAGGCCCAGGTAACATCCAACACCAAGGCGGCCGCCCTCAGGTCAACCCTTAATACCCTGCTCCAGGAGCACGTCTACCTGGCCGCCAGCGCCACCAATGCCGCCCTGGGCGGACGGGAGGCCGAGTTTAAGGCCGCCGCCGATGCCCTGGATGCCAACTCGGTGGACCTCTCGAAGGCCATCGGGTCGGTTTATGGGGCCGAGGCCGAACGGACCTTCCTGACCCTGTGGCGCAGCCACATCAACATGTTCGTCGACTACACCGTCGGGGTGGCCACCGGCGACCCGGCCAAACAGGACAAGGCCGTAAACGACCTACTGGGCTACACCCAGAGCTTCGGCAGCTTTATAAATTCGGCCACGGGCCTGCCGAAAGATACCGTGGCCGAGCTGGTCAAAACCCACGTCCTTACCCTGAAAGAGGTGGTGGACGCCCAGGCGGCCAAGGACCCAGGCAAGGCTTACACGGCCCTGCGCAAGGCCGCCGACCACATGAAGATGGTGGCCGACCCGCTGGCCGAAGCCATCGTCAAGAAGTTCCCGGAGAAGTTCAGCTAAGGAGGGAAAGTTTAACGACCCATGCGTGCCGAGTACATTCGCTACTTCGCCTACGGTTTCGGGGCGACCTACATCCTGGTGGGGCTTCTGGGCCTCCTGCTCACCGGCCTTGGAGACCTTATAAGCCCGGCCGCCACCCTCATCGTCTTCCAGGTCAACCCCCTTCACAACCTGGTCCACATCCTGGTCGGGGCCCTCTGGGTTGTCGCCGGCTCCCGCATTCCGACGGCCCGGGCGGCAAGCCAGGCCATCGGGGCCGTCTATTTACTCCTGGGGGTTGCCGGGTTTTTTATCATCGGCACCGGCCTTAACCTGCTGGCCTTGAACCTGGCCGATAACTTTCTCCACTTAGCAACGGCCCTGGCCGCCCTTTACGTGGGCTTCTTTTCGCCCGCGGTCGCCAGAAACACTTAAGAGTAAAGGATGACTTCTCGCAAAATCGGGGTCCTTCTGCTCGGGTCCCTGCTCATCGGCCTCAGCCTGCTGGCCGGGCTGGGCCTCAACCCCGGCGGGGCGCACGCCGACCATAATTCGGCGGCCGGGGCGCCCCACGGTACCACCGGCGGCTGGTTTCGGGGAGAAACGGTGACCTTTTTCTACAACAAGCCGTTCTTCTGTGCCCAGCCGCCCACCAGCGCCGCCACTTCCGGGTGCGAAGCCGGCGAAGATGCCCAGATTCCGCCCCGGCCCGGGCCCATCCCGACCCTTTACGTCCTGGTCCCCCTGGGCATAAACGTCGACCCGGCGACCCTGCAGTGCCCGGTGGCCGGAAACTGCATCAACCACCCCACCACCATCGACCTGAGCCGCCTATTCGGGTCGGACGCCGAGAACGTCCTGCTTCCGCCCCACAGCCACGTGGTGGACGAAATGCAAGGCGGCTGGTGGGAGATCGAGGTGATCGGGGTGACCAACCTCGACGCCTGGAACCGGATCGCCCAGGGCAAGAGCCTTGCGGCCGTCCGCGCCGAGCAGGCCGCCGGCAACGCCACCCCCGATATTGGGACTCTTCTTCCAGGTTCAGGGGAGGTAATTGCGGTGAAGGCGTGGGCCGGCGGCGTGTTGGGACTGGTCGGGGGCCTTATGGTGGCGGTCGGGGCCGTGTTGCCGTGGGTTTCGGTCTACGGGGGCCTTTACCAGTACCCGGCCGCCGCCGGCACCGCCGGCAAGCTCATGCTGGTCAGCGGCCTCCTCGCCGCCTCCCTGGGGGCCGTCCTGGTCTTCCGGCCGGGACGGCTCCCCTTCTGGGGGGCCGGCCTGGCCGGGTTTGGGGCCCTGGCCCTGGCCGCCTATTTGACGGTGCGGCTGTTGGCCGGGCTGCGGGAGCTGGCCGGCGGCCACCCGTTTCTTTTGGCGGCCCCCGGGTACGGGCCCCTGGTGAGCCTGGTCGGGGCCGCCCTGGCCTTTGCAACCCTCTTTCCCAAGCCGCCGGACCCCGGCCCTAACCCCCTTCCAGCTCCCGGGCCCACAGAAACCCGGCGGCCCGCTCCACCGCCCTGTTGAGCTGGTAGCGAAGGGTGCTCAAGGGCAGGTCTAAAAGTTCGGCGGCCCGCTCCTGACTTCCGGCCGGCTGGAGGTAGGTGTGGTAAAGGACTTTGTAAAGCTTAAGCTCCCGGGGCGACTCCTTAAGGGACTCGGCCGCCTCCAGCAACAGCTTCCGGAGGGCCTCGACCCGCCCCGGAAGGTGGGCCGGGTCGCTCACCCGGGCCAGTGCCAGTCGGGACCTGACAAGGGGATTGGTTTTAAGCCGGTCCCGGATGTGGAAATCCTTAAAGGCCTCCCGAACCGCCCGGGTAAAATCGGCCTCGGCCAGCACCACCGGCCGCTCCACCGGCGGGGGCTCGGCGGCCGGCACGAAGGCCGCCTCCCGCTCGGCCAGCAGGTTCAGCCAGGCGCTCAGGGGCCGCACCCGCCAGTCGTGGCCGTAGACCCCGTATCGGCGCCCCCCGACCTCGAAGTCGGCCTGGGGAAGCCTCTCAAAGTCGGCGTAGAGGGCCAGGATGGCCCAGAAATCGGGGTCGGAAAAGACCAGGAACGAAAAGGCCAGGCCCGGGGTCGTCATAATGTGCCTCACCAGCTGAACCCCCACCAGGCTCTGAACCGGCGAAATGCCCTGGTAGCGGCCCCGCTCCAGCCAGAAGCGGACCATGGTGGCGGCCTCGCCGGGCCTTAAGGGACCGACAGCCTGAAGGTAATTCCAGGCGGCCAGGGCCCCCGGGTCGGCGGCCAGGTCCTCGGCCGAGGCCTCGTGCAGGGCAATGAAGACGACAAACCCGGCGACCCGGTGGCGGCCGTCCCGGAAGACCACGACCCCCCGGGGCTGGCGGTCCAGCCAGTGGGCCAGGATGCGGGCCGACTCGGGACCCTCGTGGCGGCCTAAGACGTCAACAAGCTCGGCCCGGTCCCCGGGCCGGAAGACGTCGGCCAGAAAGTCATAGCTTTCCCCCACGGCGTAGAAGGGCCGGACGGCCGGATTGTTCCGGTGAAGAAACATGTAATCAAGCAGAATTCGGTCGAGGGCCGGCCCCTTAAGCTGCTTTAAGCGGGCGGCGTAGAAGGACCGGGCCCGGTCAAGGAGGGCGGCGTACCGGCCGGGGTTGCGCCACCGCAGGTCGGCGGCCAGGACCTCCCGGACCAGGTCGTGGGGATAGAGGCCGTGGGGGCCCGCCTCGATAAAGGAGCAGTCCCGCAGCCAGTCAAAAAGTTGCCGGGCCTCGTCCTCCCCAAGGCCCAGCATCGCGGCCAGGAGGGGCTCCGTAAGCACCCGGACCAGGGCCCCGGCTTCCAGGGCGCACCGGTGGGCCGGCGAAGGCACCTCCGCCAGGAACCGCTCGAGCAGAACCCGGATGATATCGGGGGCGGCCTCCGGGGCGAACCTGAGCTGGGGGGTTCTGGCGGAAGAGGTCGGCCACCAGGCCGAGGGCCAGGGGGTGGCCGTGGGTAAAATCCAACACCGCCTCGTGCCGGTCGGCGGGCACCCCCAGCCCCTCCAGGTAACGGCGGGCCTCGGCCCGACTGAGATTCCGCAGGGGTATCACCCGAATTACCGCCTGCCACCCCGGGTCGGTGAGCCAGGCGGGGGCCGGCCGGCTGGTTCCGGCAATCACCGTAAGGCTTTCCGGGGGCAGGGCAGGCAGAAAGTGGTCCCGAAGCCAGCCGTCCAGGGGCGCCAGCCGTTCGTAGTTGTCGATGAAAAGGCAGAACCGCCCCGGCAGGGTTTCGACCCCCAGGGCGGCGGTGAAGGCTTCGGGCGTAGGCTCGGTCAGGTAGCCGCTTACGTAGAAGGTGGGAATGCCCCGCCGCCGGCAAAGCTCGGCAAACTGCCCCAGAAGGGCGGTCTTCCCGACCCCGCTGGGTCCGTAGATAAAAAGCAGGCTAAAGGGCGGGGTTGGGGCCGAGATGGCCCCTTCAAAGAGGCCAAGCTCCGCCTCCCGCCCCACAAACCGGGCCCGCCTGGCCCGGGCCAGCTGTTCCCCCAGGGAAACCATTTAACGGATAAGCTTAAGGTTGTAGCGGCGGACGTCGAAATACTGGTTCTGGTAAGGCTTCCACTCCACGTAGTTGGCGACCCCGTAAGACTCATACGGCTGGAGCACCGGAATCCAGGGCAGGTGCTCCAGGAAGATCATCACCATCGCCCGGTAGTACTGGCGCCGCTTCTCCTGGTCGAGTTCGAAGCGGGCCAGGTTGCCCAGCTCATCAAACCGCGGGTGGCGCCAGTAGTCCTGGGGTCCGCCCGGACCCAGCAGCCGCCACATCATCCCGTCCGGGTCCCCCAGGGTGCTGGTCGGGTCCGACCACCAGAGGCCCTTAAAGGTCTTGTCCCGGTTCTTCTGGGCCCGGACCGAGTATTCGATAAGCTCGACCTTGACGTTCACCCCGACATCCTTCCACATCTGGGCAATCGCCTCGGACATCTGCCGGTCGTTGGCCAGGTAGCCCTGGGTCGTCTCAATGTAGATCTCCTCGTTGTTGTACCCGGCCTGCCGGAGCTTATCTTTGGCCTTGGACGGGTTGTACTCCAGGGGCGGCAGGTCCTCGGGGTAGGCGAAGTCCCCCTTGGCAATGGGCCCGTTGGGGATGCTCCCCTGCCCCTTCCACAATTCGTCGATGATGGCCTTCCGGTCGATGGCCAGGCTGAGGGCCTGCTTTACCAGGGGGTTATCCAGCGGCTTCACTTTGGAGTTGACGGCCAGGACGTAGAGGCCGGCGTAGAGGGTACTTTCCACCCGGTTCCGGCCGCTCTTCTGGACCTGGTCGACCAGGTCGGGGGGAAGCTTGGTGATGATGTCCACCGAGCCGTTTAGCAGGGCCCCGACCCGGGCGGCGGGCTCGGGCAGGGGCCGGAAAACCACCCGCTCCACGTCGATCTTACCGCCCCAGTAGTCCGGGAAGGCTTCGAAGACGGCCCGGTCGTCCTTCACCCACTCGACGAACCGGAGGGGTCCGGCCCCCACCGGCCGCAGGTTGAACTGGTCGGGCCCCACCTGCTTGTAGTACTTCTCCGGGATGTTCTGGCCGCCGTAGAAGGCGAGCCGGGCCGGAAGGAGCGGATCGGGCGCCTTCGTTACGAAGTTGACGCTGTAGTCGTCGACGACCTCAATGCGGTCGACGGTGGTAAAGACGGTGGCGACCAGGGTCTTCTCGTTGGGGTCGTAGGTCCGCTCGATGCTGAACTTGACGTCCCGGGCGGTGAAGGGGTCGCCGTTGTGGAATTTGACCCCCGGCCGGAGCTTGAACTGCCAGGTGGTGTTGTTAAGGAGCTTCCACTCGGTGGCCAGCATCGGCTGGAGCTTGTTATCCCGGTCGCGGAAGACCAGGTTGTCGAAGACGTTAAACGTTATGGTGATGTCGTTGACCGAGGTGCTCATGTGGGGGTCGAGCTTGCTCAGGTCCCCGCCCTGGGCCACGATGAGGTCGTTTTTGCCGGGCGGCGCCTTGACCGCCTGGGGGGTCTGGGTGGGGCCGGTGGTGGCCCCGGGCTGCTGGGCCGGGGCGCAGGCGGCCGCCTAGGCGCCCGCAACACCCCCCGCCGCCAGCCTGAGAAAGTCCCGCCGGCCGAGTCGGACCGAACAGTTTTCGCCCATCGCAACCTCCTCTGCTTTTTTAGAGTCAGCGGATTATACCATCCCCGTCAAAGGACCCTCCCGGCCCCGAGGTCGGTCAGGTGGGCCTCCTCCAGGTAGCGGGCCAGCAGGTTGATGGCCGCCTCCAGGTCGTTGGGGTGCACCATTTCGTTGACGGTGTGGACGTAGCGGGTGGGGACCGAGAGGGTTACCGCCGCCACCCCACCCCGGGCCCGCTGGATGGCCCCGGCGTCGGTGCCGCCCCGGGGCAAAATCTCCAGCTGATAAGGGATCTTCTCCCGCTCGGCAACCTGGCGCAGGTGCTGAACCAGCTTCGGGTGGGAGATGTGGGAGCTGTCCATCAGCTTGATGGCCACCCCCTGGCCCAGCCGGGTTATCGCCTCGGCCTCCCCGGCGCCCGGAATATCCAGGGCCAGGGTGATGTCCAGGGCGATACCCACCTGGGGCTCCCATTCGTAGGCGGCCGTAAGGGCGCCCCGCAGGCCCACCTCCTCCTGGACGGTGGCCACGGCCACGATGTCGGCCTCGTGGCTCCGAACGGCCTTAAGGGCCTCGAGCATGACGAAAACCCCAACCCGGTCGTCCATGGCCTTGCCGATGATGCACTCCCCGGCCCGCTCCACCGTCCGGTCCAGGGTGACCATGGCCCCGACCTCAACCCGGGCCTTCACCTGGTCGGCCGGAAGGCCCAGGTCGATAAAATAGTCTTCGAGCTTGGGCACCCGGTTTCGCTCTTCCTCGGTGGCCACGTGGATGGGCTTGGCCGCCGGCCAGAGGACGCCCCGTAAAAGCTCGCCGTCTTTGGCCTCAACCAGCACCCGCTGGGCGAAGAGGACCCGGGGGTCGAAGCCGCCCACCGGCTGGATGCGGAGAAACCCTTTGTCGTCGATATGCCGGACCAGAAAGCCGATCTCGTCCATGTGGCCGGCCAGCATCACTCGCCGCTGGCCCTGCCCCCGCTTAAACCCAACCACATTGCCCATAATGTCGACCCGGATTTCGTCGACGTAGGGCTTAAGTTCGGAGATGACGACCTCCCGCAGGCGGTCTTCGTGGCCAGGTACCCCCGGCGTCTCCGAGAGGCGCTTGAGCAGGTCGAAGTTGAGGGCCATCGCCGGACCTTGCCTCCTCTTGTTCTGGCTACTTTAAAGTATAACCGGGTCCGACCCCGGCCCCGGTCCGGTTCGTCGGCGGGAACCCACGGCCGTGCGCCCCGACCGAGTGGTCGGCGGCGACCTGGCGCATCTTTCTGGGGGGGTCCGGGGCCGAAAACCGGAAGGCCCCGCCCCCAGCGGCTCCAGTTCCAAGAGATCACAGTAGCCATGCATGGGCCCAGGCGCGGCGATGCTTGTCGAAATCCAACCCGATGGCCTCGGCTAGCTTGCCCACGGTGAGACGGCGCCCGAGAACAG
>DAOTYJ010000184.1:0-5488 GCA_034434875.1 Dehalococcoidia bacterium
TGGCCTGCGGGGCGCCCATCACCACCACCGGCGGCCACTGCCACTTCTTCGGCCTTGAGGCGGATTCGGCCGAAGAGGTGATAAAGGCGATAAGGTCGCTGGCCAAAGCCGGCGCCGACTTTATCAAAATCATGGCCACCGGCGGCAACCTCACCCCGGGAAGCAACCCCCGGCGGGCCCAGTACCCGGCCGAAACCCTGCGGGCGGCCGCCGAAGACGCCCACCGGCTGGGGCTTAAGGTTGCCGCCCACTGCCACGGGACCGAGGGTATCCGGGCGGCCGTTGCGGCGGGGGTGGACACCATCGAGCACTGCTCCTGGCTCGGGACGGCCGAGGGCTTTGACTTCGATGAGGCGGTGGCCGCCGGGCTGGTCCGGCGGGGAATTTACGTGGGGCCCACCCTTTCGGTGGGCTGGGCGGGCCCCAATGGTCCGGTAGCCCCGGCCCAAAGGCTGAGCCTGACCCGGCGGCTTTTTGGCCTTGGGGCCAGGCTCTTTGCGGCCACCGACGCCGGGGTTCCGGGCACGCCCTTTAACAGCCTGACAAGGGAGCTCGAGGTTTACGTTGGGGAGCTCGGGTTAAGTCCGGAGCAGGCCCTGGCATCCGCGACGACGGTTGCTGCGGCGGCGCTGGGCGTCGACAAAGCCCTCGGCCGGATTGAGGCCGGCTGTCTGGCCGACCTGGTGGTTGTGCGGGGAGACCCTTTGCGCCGGATTTCGGAGCTGAAAACGTCGAGCTGGTGATGGTTGGGGGCCGGGTGATGGTGCGCGGGGGCCAAGTGACCGAGTCCTGTTGGGGAGGTGAAGATGAGCCTTCATCCCGAAGCGAAAGCCGCCCTTGAAGAGCTCAGCCGGATCTGGGGTCCGGTGGAAACGGTGGCGGAGGCCCGGGCGGCCCGGCTGAAGATGGCCGAAGGCCTTGAGGCCGAGCCGGTGGCCTCGGTGGAGGAGCTCACCGTGCCTGGACCTGGTGGGCCGTTGCGGCTGCGGGTCTACCGGCCGGAGGGGAAAGCCCGGGGGATTCTGGTTTACTTTCACGGCGGCGGCTGGGTTGTGGGCAATCTGGACACCCATGACGGCAACTGCCGGGCCTTAGCCAACGCCACCCCGTGCGTGGTGGTGGCGGCGGATTACCGGCTGGCGCCGGAGCACAGGTTTCCGGCCGCGGCGGAAGACGCCTACGCGGCGACGGTTTGGGCCTTTGAGAACCGGGCCGAGCTTTTGGGACCGGAAGCCCGGGTGGCGGTCGGGGGCGACAGCGCCGGGGGGAACCTGGCGGCGGTGGTGGCCCTTCAGGCCCGGGAGCGGGGCTATCCCGGGGTTGCCTATCAGCTCTTGATTTACCCGGTAACGGATTACAACCTGGAGACGGAATCATACCGGGCCTTCGCCGAGGGGTATTTTCTGACCCGGCAGAAGATGGCCTGGTACTGGGGGCTGTACCTGGCGGACCCGAAGGACGGGGAGAGCCCCTATGCTTCGGTTTTGCGGGCGCCGGAGCTTTCGGGGGTGGCGCCGGGTCTTGTGATGACGGCCGAATACGACGTTTTACGGGACGAAGGGGAGGCGTACGCCCGGCGGCTGTGGGCGTCCGGGGTGAACGCCACCCTCATCCGGTACGGAGGAATGATTCACGGGTTTTTCAGCCTGCCCCGGACCCGGCCGGTCCGCCGGCAGGCGGTGGCGGCCGCGGCCGCCGGTCTGGGGTGGGCCTTTGACCGGGACTGAAAGGAGGTTGCAAGGCATGGACGGCTGGCTTGAGCGCATGCGGACAATCAATATCAGTCGGCGGGGCTTTATCAGGGTTGCGGCGAAGTACCTGGCGGCCGGCGGGGCGGCCGCTACCACCGGCCCCTTTATCATCGGCTGCCGGTCCGCCGCCCCGACGACGCCTTCGGGCGGGCAGAAGGAGCTGGTGATCATCTACGGCGTTCCCCGCGCGACCATGGACCCGCAAAACCACATTAACACCTACGATGAAAGCCCGCTTGGCAACATCTTCGAAACCCTGGTGGAGATGGACCGGACGATTCGCCCCGACGGCTGGAAGCCGAAACTGGCCGTTTCCTGGCGGCGGATCGACGAGCGGACGGTGGAATTTAAGCTTCGGGAGGGGGTGCGGTTCCATAACGGGGAGCCCTTTGACGCCGAGGCGGTAAAGTTTACCATCGACAGGTTCAAGGGCCGGGTTGACCCGAACCTGAAGCCGCCTCACCTGACCTATTACGGCATCCTGGACCGGGCTGAGCCGGTTGACCGGTACACCGTGCGGGTCATTACATCTAAGCCGGACCCCATCATCATTAACCGGATGTCGGGATTTGCGACCCGCATCGTCTCCCCAAAATTCTATTCGGAGCACAACCTGGCGTTTCTCCAGGAGAACGCCAACGGAACCGGCCCGTACCGGCTGGTGAAGTGGGTCCGCGACGGGGATATGATTTTGGAGGCTAATGAGGACTACTGGGGCGGGCCGCCCGAATTTAAACGGGTGGTTATCAAGACCGTACCTGAGGCCTCCACCCGCGTCTCGGCCCTGCTCGCCGGGGACGCCGATATCGTCGTCGCCGTGCCGATGGACGAGATGGACGCGATTAACCGTTCGGGCCGAGCCCGGACCGAGAACGTTACCAGCAACCGCATGGCCCTCTGGTACCTGCATCCCACTAAGCCGCCGACTAACAACAAGCTCGTCCGGCAGGCCCTAAACTATGCGGCCAATATCGATGGCCTTTTGCGGACGGTTTACCGCGGAATGGGTCGGCGGGTAGCAACTATTGTGGCACCCTGGGCCTTTGGCTACGACCCCGACCTGAAGCCTTACCCGTATGACCCGGACCGGGCCCGGGAGCTGCTTCGTCAGTCGAGGGTGGAGCTGCCCATCAACCTGACCATCCATCACATTCAGGGCCGGTACACCAAAGACAAGGAGATGGCTGAGGGGATCGCGGCGGAGCTCAACAAGCTTGGGCCACAGTTTATCCGGGTCACCACGAAAATCTACGAATCCGGTTACTACTACAGCATCTTTAACGACCGGGCAAAGCGGTTTGAGGTCTTTGACGGCATCATGTTCGCAAGCTGGGGCAACTGGATGTTCGACGCCGACCTTTATTTCTTCCCGTGGGTTCACACGGCGTCGACGTTTACGTGCTGTCCGGACCGGAAGGACTGGGACGCCCTGATCGAAGAGGCCCAGGCCACTGTTGATGAACGCAAACGGCTCGAGCTCTATAAGCGGCTCCAGCGGGAGCTCTTTGAGGAGGCGCCGTTCATCTTTGCCCACAACGTCGAAGACATTTACGGCGTAAGTAATCGGGTGGAGTGGAAGCCCCGTCAGGATGAGATGGTGTGGGCTGCTGAAATGAGGGTTCGCCGAAGCTGAGCCGTGGCCGGCTTTCTTGTTCGACGGCTTGGCCAGTCCGTCCTCGTTGTACTCGGTGTACTGGTGCTGGTGTTCGCCCTCATGCAACTGACGGGCGACCCGGCCGCCCTGATGCTACCGGACAATGCGTCGCCGGCCGATGTTGAATTCATGCGGAAGAAGCTGGGGACGGACAAGCCGCTTCACCTCCAGTTCATTCGATTCCTGTTTGGCGACCGGGTGCTGGGCGAAAGAGTTGAGGAGCGGGTGGTTGAGCACCAGTTCATGTCCTCGGTGGTGACCGGCCGAATTCGGGAGCACCGGGGCGTTATCATGGGGGATTTCGGCGACTCGGTCCGATTTGTCGACCAGCCGGCCCTTCCCATCGTTCTTGAGCGTTTCCCGCTGACCCTGTACCTGATGGCCGTGGCCTTTGCCTATTCGGCCGGGCTCTCCCTGGTCCTGGGAATCGCTTCGGCCGTCTACCGCAATAGCCTGCTCGACCAGCTCCTTCGGGCCCTGGCCATCATCGGCCAGTCGGTCCCCAACTTCTGGCTCGGGCTGATGCTCATTCTGGTTTTTGCGGTGTGGCTCGGCCTTCTGCCGGCGATGGGGTCGGGTAGTTTTGAGCACGTTATTCTCCCGGCCATCACCCTGGGTTCGGCACCCCTGGGCCGGAACGTGCGGCTGGTCAGGAGCTGTATGCTTGACGTGCTCGGTGCCGATTACATCCGGACGGCCCGGGCCAAGGGTTTATCGGAGCTCGCCGTTGTGGTGGGTCACGCCTTGAAAAACGCGGCCATCCCGGTAGTAACGGTCTGGGGTCTGGACATCGGGTTGTTCTTCGGCGGGGCAGTTATCACCGAAAGCATTTTCGGCTGGCCGGGGATGGGTAGTCTAATTATCCAATCGGTTTACAAGCGGGACTTCCCGGTGGTGCAGGCGGCCGTCTTCTTTGTGGCCCTGGTGTTTGTGCTGGTCAATCTGCTGGTGGACCTGCTCTACGCCTGGCTTGACCCACGGGTGAGGCTTGCGCACTGAGGCGTGTCTATGACCGGGGACCGGGTCCGAGGGCAAGAGCCGGAGCTGGCGATCCGGGTCGTAGCCCGGCCGGGCCGGGGCCTGGGGCGCATGGTCCTACGGGCGGGACCCGGCGTTATATTCAGTATTATCTTTTTAGGCTTAGCAGTTGTAGCGGCGGTGGGGGCGCCGTTTCTGGCGCCCCACGACCCCACGGCTGGTGACGTCACCCGGCGGGTTATGCCGCCATTCTGGCTGGAGGGCGGGGACCCGGCCTATCCCCTGGGGACCGACCAGATCGGTCGCGATGTACTCTCCCGGGTTATATACGGCAGTCGAATCTCCCTCACCGTCGGTGTGACCGCCGTGGTTATCTCTGGAACTTTAGGAACGTTGCTGGGGCTCATCGCCGGGTACCGGGGCGGGCTGGTCGACGCCGTTATAATGCGCATTGCGGACATCCAGCTGGCCTTTCCCTTTATTCTGCTGGCCATCTCGGTTGTAGCTGTAATCGGCAGCGGGCTGGTCAACGTGGTGACTGTACTGGGGGTTGCGGGCTGGGTAAGTTACGGCCGGGTGGTCCGTGGTCAGGTCCTAGCGGTGAAGGAGAAGGAATTTGTGGAGGCAGCCCGCGCCCTGGGAGCTAGCACCGGCCGAATCCTTTTCATTCACATCCTGCCGAATGTGCTTACCCCGGTGGTCGTGCTGGCGACTTTCTCGGCCGCCAGCTACATGGTGACAGAAGCCGCGTTAACATTTCTGGGCCTCGGGGTTCCGCCGAGCATCCCGAGCTGGGGCAATATGCTCACCGACGCCCGGGACTACGTCCGGACGGCCTGGTGGATGTCTTTCTTTCCAGGGGCCGCTTTAGCCCTCACGGTGCTGGCCATTAATCTGTTGGGCGACTGGCTTCGGGATTACCTGGACCCCCACCTCCGGAACCTGATGTAAACGTAGCTCCTCGGGGACAGCGCTTATGGGACGTGCTTGAAGGGCCTTTTGTGGTTGCTTTTGTCAGCCTCCATCGGGGCATAAATCCAGACCTCTTGCACCCGAGCCAGGTCCCATGCGTTGCACTGTGGGTATGAGCGCGCCGATATTTATC
>DAOTYJ010000185.1:0-4014 GCA_034434875.1 Dehalococcoidia bacterium
TGATGGTCAAAGCTCTTGACATAAGCGTTTAGATGCTTATGTCAAGAGCGGCAGGCGCCTCCCCGGTGGGTTGTTTTTTGGCTAAAACAAGCATAAGGGGGGCGTCTGCCCCTTTTCTATGATGCTCGCCCCGCCATCTCTGGGACAGACCCGCAGTTGGGGCCCCAGCGCCGAAACCCGGCCTGACTTTGGAAGCCTTTAGAAAGTCTGTACCGGCTAATATATACGATGCGGAGGTGAAAAGGGTGGCCAGGTTCCGGCGCCTTCAACCGAAGGGGTTCAACGGGCCCCGACCCGAACGGGTGGATAACGGGGAGGCGTTCGGGCCCGTCCGTCTCAGCTACTTTTATGATGCCGCCGAGGGGGGCGGCGGGGAGGAGGGCGAAGGTGAAAAATGACCTCAGCCGGGCCATCGCGTCCGGGGTCCCCGTCCTCATCTGGGGACCCCCTGGGGTGGGGAAGACGGCGGCCATCCTGGCCCTGGGCCGCCGTTTGGGCCTTCCGGTGGAGGTAGTCATCGCCTCCATCCGGGAGCCCACCGATTTTGCCGGCCTCCCCATCGTTTACGACGGGGAGGTCCGCTTCGCCCCTCCGGCGTGGGCCAGGCGGCTGGCCGCCGCCGGAAAGGGGATCCTTTTCCTGGACGAGATTTCCACGGCGGCCCCAGCCGTCCAGGCGGCCCTGCTGCGGGTCGTCCTGGACCGGGTGGTCGGGGACCTGGCCCTGCCGCCGGCGGTAACCATCGTGGCGGCCGCCAACCCCCCGGATATGGCCGCCGGCGGGTGGGATCTCTCTCCCCCGCTGGCCAACCGGTTTATTCACCTCCAGTGGCACGTAGACCCCGTCGAGTGGGCGGCCGAGTTCCCCCACTACTGGGGGGACCCGCCGGCCGTCCCCGGCCTGGACCCGGCCGTCTGGGCTAGGGCCCGGGCCCTGGTGGCCGGCTTCATCAGGAGCCGGCCTCATCTCCTCCTTCAGCTTCCCAGGAGCCTGGAGGAACAGGGCCGGGCCTGGCCGAGCCCCCGCTCCTGGGACAACGCCAGCCGGGGCCTGGCGGCCGTCCTCCAGGATGGGGGCTCGGCCGAGGACGCCGCCGCCCTGGTGGCCGGGGCCGTGGGGGAGGGGGCCGGCCTGGAGTTCAGCGCCTGGGTCAGGGAGCTGGACCTGCCCGACCCGGAGGAGCTCCTGGCCAACCCGGCCTCTTTCAAGCTCCCCCGCCGGGGGGACCAGGCCTATGCCATCCTGGCGGCCGTGGCCGCGGCCGCCGTCTCCCGCCTCGACCGGGAGCGGTGGCTGGCTGCCTGGAAGGTGATGGGCCGGGCCGCCGAGCAGGGGGCCAAGGATATTGCGGCGGCCGCCGTCCGGAGCCTGGCCCAGGCCAGGGGCAGGGCGCCGGATTTGCCCATGCCGCCGGAGATTAAGGTATTTATCCCCCTCCTTAAGGAGGCCGGACTCCTATGATGCCCGAAAAGCTTCAGGCCGCCCGGCTGAAGCTCGTGAAGGAGCGGCCTTACCTGGCCGCCGCCCTCTGGGCGGCCGTCCCGGTGGCGCGGCCGGGGCTTAAAACCTTAACCGTGGACCGGTGGTGGCGGCTTTATTACGACCCCGCCGTCGGCGACTGGCCGGTGGACAACCTGGCCGGGATCCTCTACCACACCATGTGCCACCTTCTCCGCTCCCACCCCGAGCGCCTGGAGGGGTGCGAGGGGATAGTGGCCAATCTGGCGGCCGACGCCGAGATTAACGACGACCTTCGGGAGGAAAAAGTTCCCCTGCCGCCAGGGGCGGTCTACCCGGAGATGTTCGACCCGCCCCTGCCGGCCGGGAAACTGGCGGAGGAATATTACGCCGAGCTTCTTCACCGAATGTCGCGGTCGGAGGGGCCCGAATTCCAGGGGGCCAGGTCGGGCGAGGCCGGCCGGTCCGGCCAGGGGGATGGGGAGTCCGAGGGCGGCTTCGATTCCACACCCGAAGCCGGTCGGGGCGGCTTCGATGCCGGCGATTCCAAGGGTCGCGGCTCCGGCTTTACGGCCGGCGTTCCGTCCCCCCTGGCCGGAGGGAGGGGTGAGGTCGAGGAGGGGAAGGCGGGGGGCGGCTCGGGTGCGTCCCAGGCCGGCGACGCCGACGGCCCCCAGCCGTCTGACCCGTCCCAGGCTGACGGCCAGCCCAGGAGCTCCGGTACCGAGGCCGGCGAGGGCGACTCCTCCGGTGCCGGCGGGGCGCAAACCCCTGCCCCCGGGGCCGGTCGGTGCGGCTCCTGCGCCACCGGGCAGGCCGAGCCCTGGGAGGAGCCGCCGCCGGACCGGTCCCGGGTCCCCGGGGTCTCGGTGGCCGAGGCGGAGCTTATCCGCCGCCAGGTGGCGCGGGAGATTATCCACATGGCCCAGGCCCCCAGGAAGCGGGGGGAGATCCCCGCCCACTGGGTGCGCTGGGCCGAGGAGAAGCTCTCCCCCAAGGTGGACTGGCGGCGGGAGCTGGCCTCGGCGGTCCGCAAGGCCCTGGCCTCGGCCCAGGGGGCGGCGGACTACACCTATCGGCGGCCGTCCCGCCGCCAGGCCGTATACCGGGAGGTGGTGATGCCTTCCCTGTACTGGCCCATCCCCGAGGTGGCCGTGGTGGTGGACACGTCGGGTTCTATGTCCGACCGGCAGCTCTCCCAGGCGCTGGCGGAGGTGGCCGGGGTGCTTCGGGGCCTGGGGAACCGAACGGCCGTGCAGGTCCTGGCCGTGGATGCAGCGGTCCAGGCGTGCCGGCGGGTTTTCCGGCCGGAGCAGGTGGAGCTTATCGGCGGCGGCGGGACGGATATGGGCCTGGGGCTCGAGGCGGCCGTCCGGCCCGAGGCCGGACGGCCCCGGCCGGAGGTAGTCGTCGTCATAACCGACGGCCACACCCCCTGGCCGGAGCGGCCGCCGGAGAGCGCGCGGGTAATCGTGGCCCTGGTCGGGGATGGGGAGTCCCCAGCCTGGGCGAAAACCATTAAAGTCGGGGTGTAAGACCTCACCCCCTCGGCCGGAACCCTCTCCAGGCTGGGTCCCGGCGACCCTTTGTTCCCCGCCCGGCCGTGGGCCGCCACCCGGGGCCGTCCCGCCGACTCCCCTTGAAAGGTCCCGAGCCGGCCCCCGGCACCTGGTCCGGTGGTACGCTATATTTAGAATTCGGGGCGTGTCCTTAAGGGCCCGAGCCCGGGCGACCTGCGGAAGGAGCTGAGGGCCGAACCAGACGGGGGTGATTCGGGATGTTCGGTCGGCTGCTGAAGTTTTGGAGGGGCGGCAAGATAGAAGATATTCCCGGTCTGGCGGGGAGGGCCCTGCCGCTCTGTCGGGGTTGTGCGGCCGCGTCCAGGAAGGCCGGCTGGCCTATCGTCGGCGAGCTGTGTCAGGATGGGCCTGACGGCCCATTTCACATCGTACCCCTGGTGGTGGGTCCGATGTTTCGCACGAGCGTGGCGGATTACCTTCCTTACAAGCTTCTGGAAACCCTCTGCGGCCTAAAGCGCCTTGCGGCCGGCGGCGAGAGGTACAAGGTCGGGCCGGCCCGCTTTTGGGCCGACCCGGATATGGTCAGAGAGTTCTTCCGGAGACACCCCGACCTGGTAAATGAGCCTTTGGTCGGGTCCACCTTTAGGCGCCACGGGATCGACCTGGAAGAAGAACTGGCAATGATGGCCCTGGCAGAGGCCGGGGACGCATCCGACGGCAGAAGATTTCAGGTCGCAAATTACCATCTGGTACGTTCTAAAGCCCGTTTGCCCCTAGGTCGGCGGCCGCACTTTCTGAACAGGATTAAGGGCTTTCTGGTAGCCGGTGGGGTCATGTGGGTCCCGATTCTTGCAATAGCGGTCTACCACGGCGGCTTATGGTTTCTTTTCATCCCCGCGGCCGCCTGGTTTGTGCTAATGGTTATTTGGATTTTGAATTTTAGTTAAAGCAAAGCTACCGCAGGAGGGTCGGCGTGGAAGGAGAAACCAGCCTCGGTCGGGCCGTCTACGAGGTTCGGTCGGTGGGGGAGGCGGCC
>DAOTYJ010000186.1:0-12912 GCA_034434875.1 Dehalococcoidia bacterium
ATCTGGCCGCCCCAGGGGGTGGTGAGCCTCCGCCGGGACGTTTTCAGCGCCGTGGACGGCATCGAAATCGTCGACGATTACACCGTCAGGTTCGTTTTGAAGCGCCCCAGTCCGTCCCTGCTGGCCAACATCGCCCAGGGCTGGAACGTAATTTTCCCCAAGGACATTCTGGATGCTAAAGGCAACATGCGCCGGGACGTGGCGGGGACCGGACCCTTTAAGTTCAAAGAATACATCCGGGGTGTAAGCATCGAGCTGGTCAAAAACCCCGATTACCACGTCCCGGGTCGACCTTACCTGGACGGCATAAAGTTTTTCATCATCCCCGACGAAAACACCGCCATCTCGGCCTTTATAACCGGTCAGGTCCTCCTCTTTCGGCCGTTCTATAACCCGCCGGTGGACGACATCAAGCGCCAGCTCGGGGACAAGGTCGTCATCGAGCACGTCATCGGCACCCTGACCCAGACCGTGGACGTCAACGCCCGCCGCAAGCCCTGGGACGACCCGAGGGTCCGGCTCGCCGCCTTCATGGCCATTGACCGGGACGAGGCCGTTAAAGTCATCACCCAGGGCTACAGCAAGGTCGGGGGCATCATGCACCCCGACGGCCCCTGGGCCCTGCCCGAGGAGGAACTTAGAAAAATCCCCGGCTTCGGCCGCAACAAGGAGCAGGAAAGGCAGCAGGCCCGCCGGCTCCTGGCCGAGGCCGGCTACCCCAATGGCTTCGAGACCCGCATCACCGGCCGGAAAGGGGCCGGCTGGGAGCCCATCGTGGTCTTCGTCAAGGACCAGTGGGAGAAAATAGGCATCCGGGCAACCTTGGACATCCAGGAGCTGGGCGTAATGTACGACCGGCTCAACCGGCGGGACTTCGAGGTGGGCCTGGGAAGCTACGGGGTTTCCCTGGACGACCCCGACGCCGTCTTCGGCCAGAGCTATCTCTGCAATTCGCCCCGGAATTACTCGGGTGTCTGCGACCCCGAAATCGACGCCCTCTTCGAACGCCAGTCCCAGACCACCGACCCGGCCGAGCGGAAGCGGCTCGTCTGGGAACTGGAGAAAAGAGTTCTTACGGCCGGGGTGAAGGTCATCGTTGCCCGCCACCCGGTGGAATGGGCCCTCTACTGGCGGACGGTTCGCAACTTCAAGCTCCAGTCTAACAGATACCTGACCGAAAAGCACCAGGAAACCTGGCTCGCCGAGGGGTAAAAATGCAGGCCCTTAAAGACATCCTCGTCCTGGACCTGGGTCAGATTTACAACGGCTCATACTGTTCCCTGCTCCTGGCCTACTTCGGGGCCACCGTCATCAAAATCGAGCCCCCCGAAGGGGAGCCCCTCCGCCGCCGGCTCCTCGGCTTCGACACCGACCGGGAGCCCTATGAGTTCTTGCTGCTTAATCCCAACAAGTTGAGCCTCTGCCTCGACCTGAAGGCCGAGGCCGGAAAGCAGGTCCTTTTAAAGCTTGCCGAGAAGGCCGACGTCCTGGTCGAGAACTTCAAGCGGGGCACAATGGAGCGGCTCGGCCTCGGCTACGACGTCCTCAGCCGGATTAACCCCAGGCTCATCTACGCCTCGGGCAAGGGCTTCGGCCTTTCGGGGCCGTACGCCGACTTTCCGGCCATGGACCTCACCGTCCAGGCGATGGGGGGTGTGATGGCCACCACCGGCTTCCCCGACGGCCCCCCGGTGAAGGCCGGGCCGGCCGTCTGCGACTTCATGGGGGGCATCCACCTCTTTGCCGGGGTGATGGTGGCCCTCTTCCAGCGGGTCTTCACCGGCCGGGGTCAGCTGGTCGAGGTCTCCATGCACGACGCCATCTACCCGGCCCTGGCCTCCCCCCTGGGCGCCCTCTACAACGCCGTCCGGGAAGTTCCCGAACGGACGGGCAACCGCCACAGCGGCCTGCGGCTCGCCCCGTACAACGTCTACCCGGCCGCCGACGGCTACGTGGCCATCTTCTGCGTCTCGGAGCGCCACTGGGAGGCCTTTGCCCGCCACATCGGCCGGCCGGAACTGCTTGAGGACGACCGGTTTAAGACCAATTCGGCCCGGGCCCTCCACATGGACGAGCTCGATGCCATTGTGGCCGGGTGGACCTCCCGGCGGACCCGGTGGGAGGTGGTCTGGGGCCTGATGGAAGCCGGGGTGCCCTGCGCCCCGGTGCTTTCGGTGCGGGAGGTGGCCGATGACCCCCACCTTAAGGCCCGGGGAATGCTCCGGGATGTGGACCACCCCGAATACGGCCCCATCCGGCTGATGGGCAACCCGATCCGGCTCTCCGACTCGCCCCTGGAAGGGCTCAGGCCCCCGGCCCGCCTGGGGGCCGACACCGAGCTGGTCCTCCGGCAGTACGCCGGCCTCAGCGACGCCGAGATCGAGCGCCTTAAGCAGGAACGGGTGGTCTTCTAGGGGGCGGCAATGCTTAAGGTGCCGGAGCTTGCGGGCAAGGTGGCCATCGTAACCGGCAGTTCCAGCGGCATCGGCTACCGGCTGGCGGTGGGGCTGGCCGAGCAGGGGGTCAAGGTTGTGGTTAACAGCCGGAAGCTGGAGCGGCTCGAGGCCGTCTGCCGGGAGATCAAAGGCCTTGGGGGCGAGGTTCTGCCGGTTCAGGCCGACGTTCGGGACCCCGAGCAGGTGGCTGCCCTGGTGGAGCAGACCCTGGGGAGGTTCGGCACGGTCCACTTTTTGATTAACAACGCCGGGGGCACCTTCTGGGCACCGGCGGAAGAGATCTCCCCCAACGGCTGGCGGGCGGTCGTGGACACCAACCTGACGTCGGCCTTTTTAGTGTCCCGGGCGGTGTTCCCGGAGATGCGGAAGAACGGCTACGGGGTGATAATCAACGTTTCGTCGGTGGCGGCCTTTGAGCCCGGCTCCAGCGTTCACTACAGCGCGGCCAAGGCCGGGGTGGTCCAGCTCACCCGAATCCTGGCCATCGAGTGGGGCCGGTACGGCATCCGGGTAAACTGCGTTGTGCCGGGGGCGATCATGACGGCCGCCTCCCGGTTTGCCCGGGACCCCGAATTTGCCAGGCGGGTGGCCGAGCGGGTCCCGCTAGGGCGGATCGGGACGCCGGACGACGTGCTGGGCCCGGTGCTCTTTCTGCTGAGCGATGCGGCCGCCTACGTCAGCGGCGCGGCCCTGCGCATCGACGGGGGCCTGCGGGGCGGCCTGGACTAGGCCGCATCAAAACCGGACCCGCACTCGACCGAGCCGAATTCGAACGGCGGGCCGCCGGCCGTAGCCGACGCGGACCGGCCCGACCTTGAAGGTCGGGTAGCCAAAGAGCCCGGGCCGGCGCAATCCGATGCCCAGGCCCCTGCGGCCGAGCCAGCCCACTATTGGCCCGAGGCTAAACAGCTTCACCCACCAGCCCATGCGGCCGAGGGTCCTCCGCCTAACCCGTTTCGTTGCGGGCAAGCTTTAAGGCCCCCACCCAACCCATCCGTCGTCACCGCCCGCATCCGCCACCATTTTACCCCGTTCGGCAGATAATCACCGCCACAACCCGACCGCCCCAACCTTTCGGGCCGATTCCGGGATATTCCCCTTGGGAAGGCCGAAATGGAGCCTGACTTCGACGAACGCACCGCCATCCAAAGGCTCAAAGCCGGCGACTTGATGGCCCTTGAGCCCCTGGTCCGGACCCACCAGCTTGAAGCCATAAGGACGGCTTACCTCATCGTCCGGGACCGGGCCCTGGCCGAGGACGTTGCCCAGGCCGCCTTTCTAAGTCTTCCCGGCCGCCTCAAAGCCTTCAACTTCGAACTGCCGTTCAGGCCCTGGTTTTTGCGGCTGGTCGCCCGGGAAGCCCTCAAGGCCCTGGGGCGCAGGCGGCGGGAGCTTTCGTTAGACGGCCTCGACGGCGTTCTGGCCGCCCTGCCGGACCCCGAGGACGCGGCGGCCCGGGCCGAACTTCGGGCCGAGGTCTGGGCCGCCCTGGAGCGGCTTTCCCCCGAGCGGCGGGCGGCCGTGGTCCTGCGCTACTACGCCGGCCTTTCCGAGGCCGAAATCGCGGCCCGGCTACGCCGGCCCCTGGGCACCGTAAAGTGGCAACTTCATGCCGCCCGCCGTCAGCTGCGCCGGCTCCTTGAAGGGGTGTGGGCCGGCAGTTCCCAAAGACAACCCCAAATTGTGGGAGGCGATGCCCATGACCCACCGTAAAGAGAAGCTCTTTAGAGAAGCTTTAACCGAGCTGGCCGAAGCCGGGGTCCCGGTCGGGGCAGACCTGTGGCCCAGGGTTCAGACCCGTCTGAAATCGGGGCCGGCAAAGGCTGGGGCCTACCGGCCCCGATGGGTTTGGGTCGTGGCCGGCCTTGGGGCCGTTATCCTCCTGGCCACGGCAGCCTATGCCGGGGGACCCCTGGCCGACGGCCTCCTGAAGCTGGCTCCCGGCTGGAGCCAGGTCGGCCAGGCCGGTCTGACCCGGTACTACGGGCTCGGTCAGAGCCGGGACGGCTGGACGGTGCGCCTGGAGCGGGCATACGCCGACCCCAATCAGGTGCTTGTGGTCCTGTGGGCGGGGGGGCCGGCCGGGTTCGGGGTGCTGGACGTGCGGGGAGAGCTTTTTACGGCCGACGGCCGGCCCCTCAGGCCCGAATTAGGGGCCGGGGCACGGGGACGGTCGGAAATTCTGCGGCTGGAGCTTAAGCCGGACGAAAGCGGCCACGTCCTGGCCTTTGACGGCTGGGACCTGGGCCAGGCCTCGGGGGACGTGGTCCTGAAGCTTTCGGTCAGGCTGGCGCGCCTCGAGCCGGAGGGGTTCCCGGGCGGCGGGGGGCCTACCCCGATGAGGGAGCGGGAGCTTGCGGGGCCTTTCTGGTTTGAGTTCAGGGTGCCGGTGGCCCCGGCCCGGGCCGAAGTTAGGGGCAAAGAGGCGGCAGTCGGCGGCCGGAAGGCCCGGCTGGAGCGGCTGGTGGCGGCGCCTTCGGGCCTCAAGCTCCGGGCCTGCTTTGAAGGCCTGGCCGACGGGCCCGGAACTCCCCGACCCGCAATTCCCCGGCTGGTCTTCGACCCGGAGCTTCCGGCAGCGCCGGTGGTGGTGCGGGCGGACGGCCCCGACTGCTACCGGTGGAGCATCCCGGCGGGGCTGGCCGGGCTTTCGGGCCGGCGGACCATAAAATTCTTCGGCCCCGATGGGGCCGCCGAACCCTGGACCTTTGACCTGAATTTGCCTTAACCTTTGGGCCGGTTCGAAGACCGGCCTAAAGGCCTAAGGATAGGCGGCGGCCCGCATCTTCGGGGAAGTCTTGCCGTCGTTAGGCCCGAAACGGTAGGGCCCCGGCCGATTCGGCTTTTGGTGCCGAGGGCGGGACTCGAACCCGCATGCCCCCTCCGGGGCGGGGGATTTTAAGTCCCCTGCGTCTGCCAGTTCCGCCACCTCGGCCTGACGCCCGCCTACGGCCGGACACCGGCCGCCGGGCCTCCCACCAAGATTCATTCTAGCCCCGCCCCCACCACCCTTGCAAGGGCGGCCCGCCTCACCAGACGGTCGCCTGCCGCTCGGAAACTACCCGCCGGTAAACTTCAACGGTTTCCCGGGCGATCCGGCCCCAGTTGTAGCGCTCCTTGACCAGCCGGTAGGCGTTCTCTACCCGCTGCCGGGTCCATTCGGGGTGAAGCAGGGTGTGCAGAACGCCCCAGGCCACCGAATCGGGACTGCCCGGGTAAACTAAAATACCCGTCTCGTGGTTGGCGATTATCTCCCGAAAACCGCCCACATCGGAGGCAACCACCGGCGCCCGGGCCGCCATCGCCTCCAGGGCCACAATCCCGAAGGGCTCGTAGTGGCTCGGAAAGACGGCCACGTCGGCCAGCACAAAGAGTCGGTCCCGGTCTTCGTCGGGAATGAACCCGGTGAAGTAAAACTTGGGGCCTAACCCCAGATTCTCGGCCTGAGCCCGCAGACTATCAAGCATCGGCCCGCTTCCGGCCACCACGAACTTGACGTCGGGGGCCCGGCCCAGAATGGCCGGCCCGGCCGCCACCAGGTCCTGGTAGCCCTTTTCCCAGACCAGCCGCCCCACCCCGAACACAATCCGCTCCGACGGCAGGGCAAACCTGGCCCGGAAATCGGTCAGGTCGACCCCAAACCACCGCTCGAAACGGGCGGCATCCACCCCGTTCGGAATCACGTCAATTTTATCCGGGGGAACCTGCAGGGCCTGAACCACCTCGTCCCGCATGAAGCGGCTGCAGGTGATCACCCGCCAGGCCTCATACGTAAGCCACCACTCCACGCTGTGGATGGCCCGGGGAAGGTCCCCCGTTAGCCGGCCGCGGTTGCGGCCGTACTCGGTGGCGTGAATCGTAACCATCAACGGCGTCTTGTACGCGTGCTTGAGGGCCACCGCCGCATACGCCACCAGCCAGTCATGCCCGTGGATTATGTCAAATTTTCCGAATTTTTCGAAAAGCTGCCGTCCGGCCACTTCCAGGTTCACGTTGGTCCGCTGGACCACCCCGAAGAAGTCCGCCGGGTCAACCCCGGCCGGGGGCTCCACCCGGTGGACCACCGAGTTGGCCGTGACCTCCTCAACCTCGTACCCGCCCCTCAGCCTCGGGGTCAGCAGGTGGACCTGCACCCCCAGTTCGGCCAGGTGGGGCACGAGCTCGGAGACGTGCTTCCCCAGGCCGCCGATGTTGTGGGGCGGATATTCCCACGAAAGCATCAGCACCCGCATCTTTGACCGGTCTCCTCTTCGACGGATAGGGCCGCCAACAGGCCCAGGATTGCGTAGTTTACCACCAGGGAGCTTCCCCCGTAACTTATAAACGGCACCGTCAGGCCCGTAAGGGGCATCAGCCGAACCGTCCCGGCCAGGATGATGAAGGTCTGCACCCCCAGGGTAAGGCCCAGGGTGACCGCCAGCAGCCGGTTGTACTCCGACCGGGCGAGCAGACCCAGCCGAAAACAGCGGGCGAGCAGGACCAGGTAAAGGCCCACGGCCCCGGCCGTCCCGAGGAAGCCCAGCTCTTCCCCCAGGGCGACGAAGACGAAGTCGGTGCGGACGGCCGGAACCAGGTCGGGCCGGCCCAGCCCGAGGCCGGTCCCTCCTGCCCCCCCGGCCGCCAGGGCGATGAGGGCCTGGGCCACTTGGAACCCCCGGCCTTCCGGGTCGGCCCACGGGTCGAGCCAGACGTGGACCCGCTCCTGGACCACCGGATTGAGAAGATACCCCCCGGCCGCCGCCACGGCCGCCGGAACCAGGCCGAGAATGAGGTGGGCGGGGCGGGGGGCCGCCGCATACAGGCTCCCCACCGCCACCCCCAGAACCAGCAGGGCGCTGCCCAGGTCCCGCTGGGCGAAGAGGAGCAACAGGGCAAGGCCCGTAACAACCCCCAGGGGAATGAGATACGTGGTGGCCGGCAGGACCAGGGGGCCCAGGCGCCGACGGGCGTAGTATAAAAGCTCCCGGCGCTCGGCCAGATACCCGGCCAGGGTCAGGGCCAGGGCCAGCTTGAGGGGCTCCACCGGCTGGATGAAGAAAAACCCCAGGTCGAGCCAGAGCCTTGCCCCGGCCCCCGCCCCGAGGGGGAACGTAAGAAGCACCAGGCCCAGGGCGGCCGCGGCCAGGGTGTAACGCCAGCGGTCAAGCCGGGCCGCCGGCCGGGCCAGAAGCAAAGCCCCCCAGAGGAATCCTAAGCCTACCAGCAGCCAGACGGACTGGCGGAAGATCAGGCCCGGGGGTCCCAGCCGGCCCAGGACCACCTGTCCCAGGGCCGAAAGGCCGGCCGCGGCCGGAAGCAGTAGCGGGTCGCCCTTTTTCAACACCACAAACCCCTGGGCCAGGACCATCCCTGCCGCCCAGACCACCCAGAAGGCCGAGAGGGGCTCCCCGGCCCGGACCGCCGGCCAGGGGAAGGCGATGGCCACCGCCGCCAAAATCCCCAGAAGCCCGGCCGCCATCAGCCCTTTACCTCCAGCCGGGTTACCACCTGGCCGAAGGCGAGCCGGTCGCCCGGCAGGACAACCCCGGGCCTTTCTAACCGCCGGCCGTTGATAAAGGTCCCGTTGGTGCTGTTAAGGTCCTCCACCCACCAGCTCCAGCCCCGATAATAGAGCCGGGCGTGGCGGAGGGATACCGAGGGGTCCGGCAGGCAGATATCGTTGGACCGGTCCCGGCCAACGGTGGCTTCGGGGGGAAGGGGAAAGGCCTCGCCGGGCAAAAGGCCGCTTTCGGCCGGCTCGACAACGACCAGCCGCCCCCGACCGGTTTCGCCCGGACCGGCCAGGCGCCGGGTTTCGGCGTAGATGCCCCGCAGCAAAACCCCCAGCAGAATATAAACCAGGCCGAGGACCCACAGGTTGAGCCACCAGGCAAGCTCAGGAGACATTGGGGCCGGCCTACGGGGCGGCCCCGGCCGGCTCAAACCTGAGGCGGTAGGGCCCGACCCGAAACTCCGTCCGGCCGGTGAGGCGGGCCCGGGTGACCCGGCGGTCGTCCACCCAGGTGCCGTTCAGGCTGGACAGGTCCACCAGTTCAAGGCCGTCCGGACCGGCCCGGATCTGGCAGTGTTTGCGGGAGACGCTCGGCTCGGCCAGGATGAGGTCGGCCTCGGCGCTCCGGCCGATGGTGAAGGGCAGCCGGTCGACGGGCACCGACCAGGCCGGCCCGTCCCCGGCCCGGATGTGGAGGTGGCCGACGAGGCCGGTTGAGGCTGGGGCGGTGGGGATGGGCTGGGTGGTTTCCAGCTCCCCGGGCTGAAACCGCACCTCGGGCTGGCCGGGGGGCACACCGGGGTCGGCCCTGAGCCGGACCTCGGGCCGGTAATCGGGCCGTTCGAGCCGCCGGCCCAGCGCCCGGAGGCCGGCGGCCAGCTCCACGGCCAGGTCGTGGCCCGTCCGGCTCAGCCGCCGGTAGTCGGCCGGGGCCACCACGATTTCGATGCGCCGGGGCAGGCCTTCCCGAAGGTTGCCGGCGATATCCAGCAGTTCCGATTCCACCAGGGAGACCAGGCGGGCCGGGTCGAGCGCGCCGGTAACCACGCGGCCCGGAAGCTCCTGGAGCCAGCGACGGAGTGCGGCTTCGAGCGGCTGGGGTCGGTCCATGCCGGCGCCAGAGACTATTATAATAAAGGCTAAGCGGTGGGGATTACACCGACGGGAGAGGTTGGGATGATTTTTCGGGACAGGGTCGATGCGGGCCGGCGGCTGGCCGAACACCTGGAAAAATACCGGGGCGAGCCCGGGCTGGTTTTAGCCTTGCCCCGGGGTGGGGTGGTGGTCGGGGCCGAGGTGGCGGCCGCCCTGAACTTCCCCCTCGACGTCATCGTCGTCCGCAAGGTCGGGGCGCCGGGAAACCCCGAATTCGGCATCGGGGCCGTGGCCGAAACCGGCGACTACGAAATCAGCGAGGAGGTGGTCCGGGAGCTCTGGATTCCCCGGAGCTACGTCGAAAGGGCCGTCCAAGCGGAGCTGGAGGAGGTCCGGCGACGGGTCCGGCTTTACCGGGAGGGCCGGCCCCTGCCCCCGGTGGAGGGCCGGACGGTGATTCTGGTGGACGACGGGGTGGCCACCGGCCACACCATCCGGGTCGGGGCCATCGCCGTCCGACGCCTCAACCCGAAGCTGGTGGTCATCGCCGTGCCGGTGGCGCCCCCGGAAGCCATTCCCCGGCTCCAGGCCGTCGCCGACGACGTAATCTGCCTAGCCACCCCGGAGCCCTTCCTGGCGGTGGGCCGGTTTTACCAGCGGTTTGAGCAGATCCCCGATTCCCAGGTTATCGAAATCTTAAAAAGCTTTCGGGTGGAACAGCCCCAGACCGGCAACTAGCCTGCGTCGTCCTCATGCCGAAGGTAAGGGCGCATGTTTACATCTCCGGCCGGGTCCAGGGCGTCTTTTTCCGGGACACAACCCGCCACCTGGCCCGCCAGTACGGGGTGACCGGCTGGATTCGCAACCTGCCGGACGGGCGGGTCGAGGCCGTGTTTGAGGGCG
The DNA here is from genome assembly GCA_034434875.1 of Dehalococcoidia bacterium. Taxonomy (GTDB): domain Bacteria; phylum Chloroflexota; class Dehalococcoidia; order JAUQQI01; family JAUQQI01; genus JAUQQI01. Next base: position 9,946 of record DAOTYJ010000186.1, read on the forward strand.
AAAAAGACGCCGTCCAGCGGCTCATCGAGTGGTGCCATCAGGGGCCGCCGGGGGCCTGGGTGGAGCGGGTCGACGTCCAGTGGGAAGAATACACCGGCCGCTTCGCCGATTTTATCATTCGCTAGGCCGGACCCTGGGCCGCCGGCTCCGCCTGGCCGGATGGAAGGTCGTCTCTGTGGAATGGGGAAGCGGCGGCCGCCTGGCCGCCGGCCTGACCCATCCCCCCGGGGCGTCGGCCTACTACCTGGGGGGCCTCATCCTCCCGGACGCGCCGGAGGGGGACCTGAGGGCCGAGTCGGTGGGCCGGCGACTTGGGGCCGACCTGGTCATCAGCCTGGACGGGGCCTCCCGGCCGCCCGTCCTTGAGATCACCGACCTGCGGGCGGGCCGCCGGGCCGCGGCGGCCCTAACCGGCCCCGAAGTCGTCGATTCCCTCCTGGCCGGCCTGGGCCTGCCCGCCTAGCCACTGCCTCAGGGCGGCCTCCACCGCCCAGTGGTCAAAAGGCCCGGACCACGGGAGCTCCTCCGAGGCGAAGAAACGGCCCCCCGATTCGGGCCTCAGTTCCCCGCCCACCACCTCCCCCAGGTAAACCACCCCCACGAAGGGGTCGCCGGCCCTCGAGAAGACCCCGAGCAGGCCCTTCAGCCGGACCCGCAGGCCCGTCTCCTCCTCGACCTCCCGGCAGGCCGCCCCCTCGGCCGTCTCGTCGGCCTCGAGCAGGCCCCCGGGCAGGGCCCAGTTGCCGGCCCGGCGGCCGACCTGCAGCTGCTGAAGGAGGACCCGGCCGGCGGCGTCGGTTATGACGGCCCCCGACCAGATCAGGGCGGTGTGAAAGCCCACGTAGCCGCAGGCCCGGCACCAGGGCCTTTCCCGGCCGTCCACCTGCGCCCGGCCCAGGGGTGCCCCGCAGCCGGGGCAGTAGTTTAAGGGCACTGTAAACCGGATGGCCACCATCTCCCCCGATGATTATCGGGCCCGGGCGTTCCCCGGCGCCAGGCTTTTTAATAATCCGCCGGCCCATCGGGGCCCAGCTCCGGCCCCGAGACCAGGGTCGGACCCCGCCGGTAAATCCGGTAGCCGTCCCGGGCCACCACCAGCCGCCAGGCCGGGTTGCGGTCGATCCGGTCGAGAAAGCGCCGAAATTCGGCCGGAGTAAAGGGCCAGGGGCTCCCCCTGGTGTCCACCACGATGTAATCGGCCCCGAAGATGTTGGGGAAGGTGTAAACGTGCTCCCGGTTTGCCAGGTGGGGAACCAGGTCCGCCTGGGCCGAGACGGCCGCCCCCGGGGGTATCAGCCCCAGGATCTCCCGGCCGACCTCCACGTGGGGCCCGACCACGAACTGCTCGGGCTGAAACCGGCCCCCGAGGGGCCCGGGGCCGTAGGCCAGGTAGGCCCCGAGGCTTGCCCCCAGGAGCAGACCCAGCACCGGCCCCCGCCCGACCCGGCGGGAGAAGAGCCGGGCCGCCCCGGCCCCGGCCGCCGCCACCAGCCAGGGTATAACCACGGCCGAATACTGGTTCGCCAGCTCGTACTGCTCCCGGTAGTTGCTGAGCAAAAGGTACCCGAAGCTCGGCAGGCTTAAAACCAGCAGTTCGGGCCCCAGCAGGGGCAGGAGGCCCAGGGGCAGGAGCAGCCGGAGGAGAAAATCGAGCCGCTCCCGGGTGAGCAGGCCCCCGAGGACGTAATCCGGCCGGGTGAGAATGGTGGCCGCGATTTCCGCCGGGGAGGCGCCCAGCCACTCGTACCGGCGCAGATAGTAATACCTGCCGGTGCCCCCCAGGGTCGGCGCCAGCCAGCCGATGGTAAGGGCCGCCCAGCCGATGCCGACGGCCATCAAGCCCAACCCCCAGCCCCGCCGGCCCCGGAGAAAGAGCCAGAGGCCCAGCCCGGCGGCGACGATGGCCACCTCCTCCCGGGTAAGGAGGGCCAGGCCGACGAAGGCCGCCCCCCGCCGGGGCCGGTCGGCCAGAAACCCATCGAGGGCGAAGGCCAGGAGGGGAACGGCCAGGGCGATCTCGTGGAAGTCAAAAAGGTTAACGTAGTGGGCGGCCGGGTAAAGCCAGTAGGCGGCGGCCAGGGCTAGGCCGGTGGCCGGCCCCCCCAGCCGCCGGCCGACGCGGTAAAAGGGGATTACGGCCAGGGCGAGGGCCGCCGTCTGGACCGCCAGGAGGGTTTCCGGGTGGGGCCAGAGGGCATAAAGGGGCGCAATAAGCAGGAGGATGGGCGAAAAATGGTGGGCAAGCAGGTTAGAAGTGTATTCAAACATGACGGTGGTGGAAAAAGGCCGACCGTTGACCGTATTCCACATCACCTGGGCCAGGATTCCCAGGTCGTAGGCATGGCTGTGGAAGCTGGCGTGCCGCAGGTAAGAGAGGGTCGCCCACAGGCCAAGATAGCTCAACACCAGCCCCCCAACGACCAGGTCGGGCCGAACCCGGCAGGCGGGAAGCCTTGGTTCCAGGCGCCGGCCGAGGAGGGCACCGGCCAGGGCCAGCAGCAGGATGAGCCCCCCCTCCCGGACGAAGTCGAAGGGGCCGACGGGGGTCTGCATCGGTCAGCGCCGTGCCAGGCAGATAACCGATAGGCCGATGGGGAGTCGGCCGAAGCGGCGAATCAGCCGGCCCTCAAGGCGAAGGATGCGGTAAAGCAGGCCGTTAAGGGGTTCGGGCAGGGGCCGGACGTCGGAGGCGGCCTTTTGGTCGGGGCTGATGAGGCGTCCGGCCAGCCGCCAGAGGGCGGCCGGGGCAAAGAGGAGCGCGTTGGCGTAGGTGAGGCGCTCGACCTTAAGGCCGGCCGAGCGGACCAGGTCGGCGACTTCCCCGGCGGTGTAGCGGTGGCGGGTGAGGACCACCCGGTCGTGGGGTCCCCGCAGGGCCTCGAAGGCCGGGACCCTGATGAGCAGATAGCCGCCCGGTTTAAGCACCCTTGCCAGCTCCCTCACGGCCAGCCGGTCGTCGCCGACCCA
>DAOTYJ010000187.1:0-6729 GCA_034434875.1 Dehalococcoidia bacterium
GCCAGCGGCTACCAGAACTACGGCCTGATGGTGAAGGCCACGAGTTTTGTGCCCGGAGCCCAGAAGATTTTCTTCTCACGGGAAGCCAGGACCGGCACAAGTCCGATCCCGGGTGCCCAACCGCCGACCCTCCAGCTCTACTCCGGCCCGGTGCCCACGCCCCCGCCCACCCCGCCGGCCCTGCCCAACCGCCTTTTCCTGCCCCTGGTGGCCCGGACGGCTACCTGCCCGTAGGGGTGCCCAGTTCTTCCAGGACCCCAGGGTCCCCATCGAGAAACGTCCGGACCAGGTTGGCCCACTCGGTGGCCATTTCGGGCCGGCCCGACCCGAGCCGGACCAGGGCGTAATGGAGCACCTGAATCAGGGTCCGGCCCACGTGGACCTTAACCCGGGACCATTCCGCCAGGCCCCCTTGCCGGTAAGCCTGCCAGAAGGCCGCCGCCCCCCGGGCTCCGGCGGCAAAACTTCCGGTTCGGAAGTACGACATGCCCAGAAGCTGGCCGACGGCGTGGCCCACGTCGAAGGCCGGCTCCCGCAGGCCGAAGGCGTCGAAATCCACCACCGTCGTAAGCGCCGGGGTTAAAAAGACCTGCTTTGGGTGGTAATCCCCGTGGGCGGGCACCGGCGGACCCCGGTAAGCCAGGAGCAGGTCTGCCAGCCGGTCGGCAGCCGCCCTGAGGGGAGCGGCCGCCTCGGGGAAGAGCCTTGCCAGTTCGGCCGCCTGGGCACAGGTCAGGTCGGGGTCGGGGCCGATAAGGTCGGCCTCAACCGGCAGGCTTTGCAACCGCCGAAGCCAGCCGGCCGCCCGCCTTGAAGCGGCGGCCAGACCATCCGGCCGGCCCTGAAGGTATTCCACCCACAGGGTGCCCGGCGCCGCCCCCTCCAGCAGGGCCTTTGGGCCCGGGGCGTACCCGTAGGGGCGGGGCACCCGGTGGCGGCCCGGGGGTCTCAAACCGGCGGCCCAGAGCCGGCGGAGGGCCTCCAGCTCGGCCGAACCCCGCCCGTCCGGGTCGACCTTGGCAACGACCTGGGCCGTCCGGGTTCGGCTTTGCCCCTTCGGCCGGTAGCTCAGCCGGATAAAAACAAACCATTTTCGGTGGTGGCGGAGCACCCCGACCACCCCGGCCCAGCGGACCTGCCAGCGGCCGGTTGCAACCTCCGGAACGGCGGCTAAAAGCGCTTCGGTTTGACACCAGCCGGCGCTCACATTTATATTCTCCGTGAGTTGAAAGGGGGGGCCGGCACCTTACCCACCGGCCCGGCAGAATATAACATGGTCGGTCCTTTAGAAGGCATCAAGGTTTTAGAGATAGCCAACTGGGTGGCGGGTCCCTCGGCCTGCGCCATCCTTTCCGAGCTGGGCGCCGACGTCGTCAAGGTGGAGCCCCCCGAAACGGGCGACGCCATGCGCAGCATTACCACCTCCCGGCGGGGCGTGGTGCCCTACACCGGGGGTATAAACCCGGCCATCGAGCAGGATAACCGGGGCAAGCGCAGCATTGCGGTGGACCTTTCCCGCCCCGAGGGCCAGGAGGTGGTCCGCCGGCTGGCGGCCCGTTCCGACGTGCTGGTGACGAACCTGATTCCCCGGCGGCGGGGGCGCTACCGGCTCCGCTATGAGGACCTTAGCCCCTTAAATCCCCGGCTCATTTACGTGGTGCTCACCGGCTATGGTCCCGAGGGGCCTGACCGGGACCGGCCGGGCTTTGATTATGCGGCCTTCTGGGCCCGGTCGGGGATTATGGCCACCCTGGGGGAGCCGGATGCGCCCCCGGTCCAGCAGCGGCCGGGGATGGGCGACCACACCACATCCCTGGCCATCGTGGCGGCGGTGGCCGTGGCCCTCTACGAGCGGGAAAAGTCGGGCCTGGGCCAGCAGGTGGACTGCGCCCTCTTTCACACCGGCCTGTGGGTGCTTTCGATGGACGTGGTGGCGGCCCTTAAGGAGCGGGCGGCCGTCGAGCGGGTATCCCGGAAAGAGGTGACCAATCCGCTGTTTAATTACTACCGGACGGCCGACGGGAAATGGATTCAGCTGGTGATGCCGGTTTCGGACCCGTACTGGCCTGGGGTTTGCCGGGCGCTGGGCCTGGCCGAGCTTATCGACGACCCCCGGTTCAACACCCACGCCCGGCGGATGGAGAACTGCCGGGAGCTTATTAAGGTCTTCGAGGAGCGGTTTGCCGCAAGGCCCCGGGCCGAGTGGGGCCGCCTGCTGGATGCCCAGGACTGCATCTGGGCGCCGGTCCAGACCCTCGACGAGGTGATCAACGACCCGCAGGCCCACGCCAACGGCTATTTTGCGACCCTGCGGCACCCCAGCGGGGAGGAGTTTCAGGTGGTGGCGGCGCCGATAAGGTTCCGGCGGACGCCGGGCCAGATTCGGGGCCCGGCCCCGGAGGTCGGCCAGGACACCGAGCTGATTTTACTCGAGCTCGGGTACGACTGGGACCAGATCGAACAGCTCAAGGCCAGCGGAGTAATCATTTAACAATACAGGAGGTTTCGCAATGGGCGGCCCGCAGCGAATTTACAGCCGGCGGGAGGTTCTGCGATTCGGGCTTGCCGGGCCGGCCTTTTAGGCGCCAGCGGCTGGCTGGCGGCGTGCCAGCCTTCGCCGGGGGCCCCGGCGCCCACGACCGGGGGCGGCCCCGGCTTCAAGGGGAGCGTGACCGTCGGCATCTCCACCACCTTTTCGGGTTCGATCGCCAGCCTGGGCCAGTCCGGACTCCAGGGAGTTCGGCTCGCCATTGCCGACCTGAATGCCAGGGGCGGGGTGCTTAAAAAAGAGCTTAAGCTGGTCTACGCCGATGACGCCGCCAAGCCGGACCAGGGTGCGACGAACGTCCGGAACATGATTCTTAACGACACGACCGGGTCGTGGCCGTCTTCGGGCCGGTAAGCAGCGCCGTGGCCGCCGCCGAGACCGGCATCGCCGCCCAGTACCGCAAGCCGATTTTCTTCTTCACCTCCAACGACCTGGTGCTGACCACCAAGCAGTTTCACAAGTATGCCTTTCAGGTCGTGCCCAATACCTACATGGAGCCCCGGGCGATTGCGGAGTATCTTTCCCGGCAGCCGTACCGCAGGTACTACACTATCTCCCCGGATTACAACTACGGCCGGGACTCGGTCGAGGTGTTTTTAAACGCCATGAAGGACTTCGGGGCGAACATTGAGGTCCTGGGCCAGCAGTGGCCGAAGCTCGGGACGACCGACTTCAGCAGACTTCCGCACCTACATCTCGGCGGCCCTGGCCGCCAAGCCGGACTTCGTCGTCATGTTCATCTACGGGGGCGACCTGCTCACCTTCACCAAGCAGGCCAAAGGCTACGGCTTCTTTGAGCAGGTTAAGGCCGGTGGGCCGTGGGACCTGACCCTGCTACCAGCCCTGAAGGCCGAGGCCCCGGCCGGACATGTGGCCTGGAGCCGGGCTCCGTTCTTTGCCATCGACACGCCCGAGGTTAAGGATTTCGTCCGCCGCTACCGGGCGAAGTACAACGAGTGGCCGACGGAGTGGAGCCTCCTCGGGTATACCGCCGTTCAAACCTGGGCCTGGGGGGTGCAGAAGGCCGGCAGTTTCGACGGCGACCCCGTGGCCGAGGCCCTGGCCGGCGCAACGGTACCTACCATTCGGGGAAGCATAACCCTCCGGAAGTGCGACCACCAGGCCGAAATTCCCGAATATATCGGCACCATCGCCGCCTCGCCCCACCCCGAATATGGCTTTCCCATTCTGGAAAATATCTTCGTCGCCCACCCGGAGCGGATTATGCTGAGCTGCGACGGAGCCCAAAAACTTCAACCCCGGTAGGTAAGCGCGGGCGCCGATGGTCGCCTGGCCTGACGCCGTAATTCAGCTTCTCTCCGGCCTGACGGCGGCGAGCATCCTGTTTATCGTCGCGTCGGGCCTCACCCTGGTCTTCGGGGCCATGCGGGTGATAAACATGGCCCACGGCAGCTTCTACATGTACCCGGCCTTCATCCTGGCGACCGTCGCCGGCGGGACCGCCGGGGGCGACCGTTTCTGGGTCGGCCTGATGGCGGCCGTGGTGCTTGTAACCCTGCTGGGGGGCCTGGTTGAAGTTGGGGTCCTGCGCCGGATTTATGACAAAGAACACCTAACCCAGCTGCTGGCGACCTTCGCCTTGGTTTACATCTTCGCCGACCTGGCCCTCCAGCTCTGGGGCGGGGCCTACCGGTCGGTTCCCGTCCCGGCGGGCCTTGACGGGCAGGTGGAGGTCTTCGGGCGGGCGTTCCCGGTTTACAACTTCTTTCTCATCGGCCTGGGGGTTGCGGTTGGGACCGGGCTCTGGCTTCTTCTTCAGCGGACGACCCTCGGCTGGCAGGTGAGGGCCCTGGTGGAGGACCCGGAGCTGCTGGCCGCCGCCGGGGTGAACGTCCGCCGGGTTGGGACGCTTGCTTTTATGGTCGGAGCCCTGCTTGCCGCCCTCGCCGGGGCGGCCCGGGCGCCCGGAATCACGATTGCGCCCGGAATGGACACCGAAATTCTGGTCGACGCCTTCATTGTCGCGGTCATCGGCGGCCTTGGGTCGGTGACCGGGGCCGCCCTGGGCGCCCTCATTATCGGCACCTTTCAGGCGGCCGGCGTCCTGCTCGCCGCCGAGTGGTCCTCGGCCTTTATCTACCTGGCCATGATCCTGGTTCTCATCGTGCGGCCGTCCGGCCTGCTCGGCATCCCCGAGAGGTGACGGCAAGCCCATGGCCGAGCCGGCCTTCCGAACAGGCCCGAAACCCAGGCCAACCCTGAAGGCGGAGGCGGGCCGGGCCGCCCTGGCCGGTCGGATGCTCGTCCCGGTCGGGCTGCTGGCGGTCCTGGCCGTCCTGCCCTTCTTCCTGCCGCCCGCCGAGCTCATAACTTTTCAAAAAGTTCTGGTGCTGGCCCTCTTTGCCGTGGCCACGAACCTCCTCATCGGCTACGGGGGCCTCGTTTCCTTCGGCCAGGGGGTCTTTTTCGGGGTCGGCGCGTACGTCGTGGCCCTCAACTGGCGGCACTACCACCTGCCCTTCTGGGTGGCCGTGGGCGCCGCCCCGATCTTGGGGGGCGTACTGGCCCTCGCCATCGGCGCGGTGGCCCTCCGCACCCGCCGCCTCTATTTCGCCCTGCTTACCCTGGCCTTCTCTCAGCTCTTCTTTACCGTTGCCGAAAAATGGTACGACTTCACCGGGGGCGACAACGGCATCTTCGGGCCGATGCTGCCGCCGGTTCTCGTCGACCCGGCGGCCGGATATTTCTTTATCCTTGGGGTTGTTACCCTTTCGATGCTTATCCTCCGTAAGATAACGGCCTCGCCCTTCGGGCTGGCCCTCCAGGCGATTCGGGAAAATCCCAACCGGGCCGAGGCCCTGGGCATAAACGTTTAGCAGCATCAGCTGATCGCCTTTGTTATTGCCGGATTCTTCGGCGCGGCGGCCGGGACCCTTTTCGTCGTCCACGACCAGGCCGCATACCCCCAGCTCCTGAGCTGGGTCAAGTCCGGGGAGCCGGTCCTTTCGGCCGTGATCGGGGGCATGTACAGCTTCCTTGGACCCGCCCTGGGCGCCCTTATCTTTCAGTACGGCCATGACCTGGTTAGCCGGTTCACTACCCGCTGGCAGCTGGTGCTGGGTGTCGTCCTGCTGGTGATAGTGCTCTTTGCGCCCGACGGCCTGACCGGCATCGTCGACCGGGTCGGCCGCTGGCTCAGGAAGGCCTCAGGCCGATGACGGCCCTGCTGGAGACCCGGGGACTGGTGAAAGCCTTCGGCGGCTTGCGGGCGGTCGACGGCGTCGACCTGGTCGTCGAGCAGGGACGCATCCACGCCGTCATCGGCCCGAACGGGGCCGGGAAAACCACCCTTTTTAACGTCATAACCGGCTATCTCCGGCCCACAGCCGGCCGGGTGGTTTTCCGGGGGCAGGACATCACCGGGTGGCCGCCCCACCGGGTGGCCCGGGCCGGGCTGGCCCGAACCTTTCAGGTTACGAACATCTTCCCCCGGCTCACCGTCCTCGAGTCGGTCCAGGTTGCCCTGGCCGCCGCCCGGGGCCGGGAGAAGGATATACTGAGCCGCTCCGACCGGGTGTTTCGGCCCGAGGCCCTCACCCTCCTGGAAGATGTCGGCCTCCTGGAGCTGGCCGACGAACCGGCCCGAACCCTCTCCCACGGCGACCAGCGGGCCCTGGAAATCGCCCTGGCCCTGGCCACCGCCCCGAAATTGCTCATCCTGGATGAGCCGACGGCCGGAATGTCGCCCTGGGAAACCGAGCGGACGGTGGACTTAATTTACCAGGTAGCCCGCCGCCGGGGGCTGACGGTGGTCTTATGCGAGCACGATATGCAGGTTGTGTTTAAGGTCTCCGACTGGATAACCGTAATGCACCAGGGCCGGGTCATTGCCGAGGGACTGCCCGACCAGATCCGGCGGAACGAAACGGTCATTCAGGTCTACCTGGGTGAGCAGGCATGACCCTGGAACTGCGTGAGGTCCACGCCTACTACGGCCAGAGCCACATCCTGCACGGCATAAGCCTCACCGTCGGGACCGGGGAGGTGGTGGCCCTGCTGGGGCGCAACGGGGCCGGAAAGACGACCACCCTCCGGGCAATTATGGGCCTTACGCCGGCCCGCTCCGGCCGGATACTCTTTGACGGCCAGGATATCACCCACAAGCCGACCCACGCCATCGCCCGGCTGGGGATAAGCTACGTGCCCAGCGGCCGGCGGCT
>DAOTYJ010000188.1:0-11767 GCA_034434875.1 Dehalococcoidia bacterium
CTGGGTTTATGACCCCCTGGTGGGTTCCGAGGGGGTGATGCGGGAGCTGGGTTTGCGGGCGGCCGAGGCCGACCCCTTTGAGGTCGGGCCCCGGTATGATGGGGTGGTGCTGGCGGTGAGGCACCGGGCCCTTCTGGAGCGGGGGCCCGAGGGGTTTTTGGGCCTCCTTAGGCCGGACTCGGGCCCGGGGGTGGTCGTGGACGTGCGGGGGGCGCTGGCCGGGGCCTTCCGGGGAAATCCCAGGGTCCTTTACTGGAGTCTTTAATGCGGGCGCTGATTACCGGCGGTGCCGGCTTTATCGGGTCCCACCTGGCCGAGGCCCTGCTGGCCCGGGGGGACCAGGTCTGGGTCATCGACGACCTTTCCACCGGCTCCATCGAAAACATCGCCCCCTTGAAGTCCCACCCCCGGTTCAGCTACGTCATTGACACGGTTTTCAACCGGGCGGTGATGGCGGAGCTGGTGGACCTGGCCGACGTGGTCTTTCACCTGGCGGCGGCGGTAGGCGTCCGCCTCATCGTCGAGGACCCAGTCTGGACCCTCGAACAGAACGTCAAGGGGACGGAGGTGGTGCTGGAGCTGGCCGCCAAAAAGAAAAAGACGCTCCTGCTGGCCTCCACCTCCGAGGTTTACGGCAAGCTGGACAAGCCCCGCTTCAGCGAGGAGGACGACCTGGTTCTCGGGCCCACCTCCAAGGCCCGGTGGGCCTACGCCGCCTCGAAGGTCATCGACGAGTTTCTGGGCCTGGCCTACTGGAAACAGAAGGGGGTTCCGGTGGTCATTGTCCGGCTCTTCAACACCATCGGCCCCCGCCAGACCGGCCGCTACGGGATGGTGGTGCCCCGCTTCGTCCGGCAGGCCCTCCTGGGCGAGCCCATAACCGTGTACGGCGACGGCACCCAGCGGCGCTCCTTCACCTGGGTCGGGGACGTGGTGGACGCCCTCATCAAGCTGGTGGAATGCCCCGCCGCGGCCGGGGAGGTCTTTAACGTCGGCCACACCGAGGATATCTCCATTCGGGAGCTGGCCGAGCTTATCAAAAGAAAAACCAACAGTCCTTCGGAGATTGTTTTTATTCCTTACGAACAGGCGTACGAAGCCGGGTTTGAAGATATGCGCCGGCGGCTGCCGGACCTTTCGAAGATAAACCGCTACATCGGGTACCGGCCCACCCTGAGGCTGGATGAGATGCTGGACCGGGTTATCGATTACGAGCGGAGCCGGCTGGCCGAAGGCCCCCTGTCCGGGCGGTGATTCCCGTCGCCAATCCCCTGGCCCAGTACCTGGCCCACCGGGCCGAAATCGACGCGGCCGTCGGCCGGGTCCTGGCGAGCGGCCGGTACATCCTGGGCCCGGAGGTGGGGGCCTTGGAGGCGGAGTTTGCGGCCTACGTCGGGGTTAGGTTCGGCATTGGGGTGGCCAGCGGCACCGACGCCCTGGTGCTGGCCCTGCGGGCGGCCGGGGTCGGCCCGGAAGACGAGGTGATTACCGTAAGCCACACCGCCACGGCCACTGTTGCCGCCGTCGAGCTGGCCGGCGCCCGGCCGGTCCTTGTGGATATCGAGCCCGACTACTATACCCTGGACCCGGCCCGTCTGGAAGAGGCCGTCGGCCCCCGAACCAAGGCGATAATCCCCGTGCACCTTTACGGTCAGCCGGCCGAGCTGGGGCCGATGCTGGAGGTGGCCCGGCGGTACGGCCTCAGGGTCATCGAAGACTGCGCCCAGGCCCACGGGGCCGTTTACCGGGGCCGGCGGGTCGGGGCGTGGGGCGACCTGGGGGCCTTTAGCTTTTACCCGACCAAGAACCTGGGGGCCTTCGGGGATGGGGGGATGGTGGTGACCGACGACCCGGAGCTGGCCGAGCGGGTCCGGCTCCTGCGGGAGTACGGCTGGGCCGAGCGGTATGTGAGCGCCGTTCCGGGGTTTAACTCGAGGCTGGACGAGCTTCAGGCCGCCGTCCTGCGGGTGAAACTGCGCCACCTGGAGGCCGATAACCGGCGGCGGGCCGAGATTGCGGCCCGCTATGAGGCCGGACTGGCCGGAACGGCCGTGCGGCCGCCCCGAGTTCGGCCGGGGGCGACCCACGTCTACCACCTTTACGTGGTCCGTTCCGCCCGGCGGGAGGAGCTGCGGGCCTTTCTGGCCCGGCAGGGGGTGGGAACCGCCGTCCACTACCCGGTGCCCGTCCACCTCCAGCCCGCGTACCGGGGCCGGGTGCGGGTGGTGGGGTCCCTGGCCGGGACCGAGCGGGCCGCCCGGGAGGTCCTTTCCCTCCCCATGTACCCGGAGCTTACGGATGGGGAGGTCGAGGCCGTCATCGCGGCCGTAAGGGCCTTTGGAGGTGATGCCTGTGATTGAGGGCGTGGTCTTTAAAGACCTCGTAACCCACCCGGATGAGCGGGGCTTTTTCCGGGAGCTCATCCGGGTCACGGACGATTTTTTCGCCGAAGGGTTCGGTCAGTGGAGCCACTCCCTGATGTACCCGGGGGTTGTTAAGGCCTGGCACATCCACTACAAGCAGGTGGACTGGTGGTACGTGCCCATCGGCGTCCTCAAGGTGGCCCTCCACGACCTGCGGCCCGAATCGCCCACCTACCGGCAGACGATGGAGTTTCTGCTTGGGGAAAACCAGCCGGCCCGGGTGGTGCGGATTCCGCCGGGGGTTGCCCACGGCTGTAAGGTGATCTCGGGGCCGGTCCACCTCTTTTACGTGACTTCCCGGGTCTACGACCCCGCCGATGAGGGCCGCATCCCCCACGACGACCCGGAAATAGGTTATGATTGGTTGAAAGGGCCGCCGATTAAATGATTTGCCGACCCCGGTGTGGGCGGCCGGGGTCCGGAGGCGGCGCAGGCAAACGCCGAAGGAGCGGACGCTAAGCGGGGGACTATTGTGGCCGAACAAAGGGGGGAAGTTCTGACCCCGGCGGGCCTGCGGGGACGCCGGGTGCTTATAACCGGGGGCCTCGGGTTTATCGGCAGCAACCTGGCCCATCGCTGTCTGGAGCTGGGGGCCCGGGTCACCATCTACGACTGCCTGGACCCCCGTTCGGGGGGAAATCTTTACAACATCGAGGATATCCGCCAGGACGTGGAGCTCGTCCTGGGGGATATCCGGGACTTCGAGTGCCTGAGCGCCCACGTTGCCGGGCAGGAGGTCGTTTTCCACTGCGCCGCCTACACCTCCCACCCGAACTCCATGCGGGAACCCTTCACGGACGTCGACGTAAACTGCAAGGGGACCCTTATCCTCCTGGAGGCCCTGCGGAGGTTCAACCCGGGGGCCCGGCTGGTTTACCTGGGGACGAGCACCCAGGTGGGCCGGATGTACTACCGGCCCATCGACGAGCTCCACGTGGAGTTTCCGGTGGACATTTATTCGGCCAACAAGCTGGCCGGGGAAAAATACTGCCTTATCTACGCCCGGGCCTACGGCCTCCCCGTCACCGTGGTCCGGCTGGCCAACGTCTTCGGGCCCAGGTCGAATATAAAGAGCCCGGATCTTGGGTTTATTAACTACTTTATCGGCCTGGGCCTTCAGGGCAAGGAGATTCCCGTCTTCGGGGAGGGCCGCCAGCTCCGGAACATCACCTACGTGGAGGACTGCGTGGAAGCCCTCGTCCTGGCGGCCTTAAGCGAACAGACGGTCGGGGAGGTGTTCTTTGCGGTCTCGGACCAGCACTATGCCGTGGCCGAGGTCGCCCGGGAGGTGGCCCGGGTAATCGGGGGCCGGGTGAAATTCGTGCCCTGGCCCGAGGACCGGAAGGCCATCGAGGTCGGGGATGCCCTGATCAGCAACCAGAAGTTCCGGCGGGTGGTGCCCTGGACGGCCCGCTACGACCTCACCAGCGGCCTGATCCGGACCCGGGATTATTACATCAAGTGCCTTGACCGGTATTTATAAGCGCCTCAGGTTTCCGACTTGGCGGTTGAGCAGGCGGCCCGCACCCACAGGCTCCCCATCCGGGCGGTCAGGTTTTTAGCCCAGACCTCGGCCTTCCGCCTCCTGGGGCTGAGCCCCGCCCGGGTGGCCCTCTACACGGCGGAGCTTCATTTGGACCGGCGGTTCTGGGGATATCTCCAGGGCCAGATTCGGGCGGCCCAAGCCGTAAGCCCCGACCGACACCCCGGGGGCTGGCTCAGTTTTGCGGCCGGGTCGGTCCTTTACGCCCTGATTCGCCTGGAGAAGCCCCAAACGGTTCTCGAGACGGGGGTGGGGCCGGGGGCCAGCTCGGCCTTCATCCTCAACGGCCTGGGGCGTAACCGGAGGGGCACCCTTTACAGCATTGACCTGCCGGTTGACCAGGGGAAGGCCGGCCTGCAGGCTTATAAAAACGTCCACATTCCCCCCGGATTCGGGGCCGGCTGGCTGGTACCGCCCTGGCTTAAGGGGCGCTGGCGGCTTGTGGTCGGGGACGTCCGGGCCGAACTGCAGGCCCTGGTGGCCGGCCTCGGGACCCTCGAGCTCTTTTTGCACGACAGCCTGCACACGGACGAGCAGGTCCGGTTTGAGCTGGCGACGGTCTTTGGGGCGGTGGGGCGGGGCGGGCTCATCGGTGGCCGACGACGTGAACCCCCGCTACAGCCTGGCCTTCGTGGATTTTTGCCGGGAGCGGGGCCTGCCCTTTGTGGTTTTTCGGGACCGGCTTGGGGTCGCCCGGAAGATTGGGCCTTTGCCGCCGGCGTAAAGACTCCGATACACTTACTGGGAGCTGTAAATGAGCTCTCGGTCCCAAGCCGGCCCGCTCAGGCTCGTCCGGGTCGTTCTCTACACCCGGGAGCTTCGCCTTTCGGGGTTTATCCGGTCGCCCTACCCGCGGCTCTCGGATACCCTGAACCGGTACGTTCGGCACGTGGTGGAGCTTCACGACGTGACGACCCAGCCCCTTCGCACCGACCGGACCACCCAGGGCCCCCTGGAAACCGCCGTCGTGGCCGTCGACGAGGTGGTGCTGGGCATGCCCCGCTACACCGTCGGCATCGAGCGCTCCCCGGAACAGCAGGCCCTCGTTCGCAGGCTGGAAAGGGTGGAGGGCCTGGTCGAGGCGGGGCCTTTCCTCGTGCGGGGCCTCCTCCACCTTAACCCCGGGACCGCCCTGGAAGAGCACCTCCGGGAAAATGACCGGCTCTTTTTGCCGATGACCCACGCCACCGGCCTCTTCGGCCGGTATGCCCGGCCCCTCAGCTTCCGGGCGCCGGTTCTGCTGGTCAACCGCCGCCACATCCGGGGGGTCTGGCGGGTTGCCGAGGCCGACCCGGCCCTGCTGCGGAAGTTTGAGGGGGCCCAGAACTACCTGACGGTGGAGGGGCAGGGGGAGGTCGTCCCCCAGGCGGCCAGAATCCTCGGCCGGACGGCCATCTTAAAGGGGGTCCCGGCCGAGGAGCTTCTGGAAGTTTGCCGGGAGATTGCCAGCTACGGCTATTTGAGCATCCGGCTCTACTATGCCGGCACCGAGGTTTTCCGGGAAGGGGATGCCGGGGACAGCGTTTACGTCGTCGAGACCGGCCGGCTCCAGGCGGTGGTGGGAAGCGGCCGCGGCGGCGAGCGGCACGTGGCCTATTTCGGCCCCGGCGACTTCTTCGGGGAGCTGAGCGCCCTGGAGGAGCCCCGCCGGCCCGTCACCGTCCGGGCGGTGGAGGAGTCCCACCTGCTGGTTATTCAAGCCCAAGGGTTTAAAACGCTAATCCAGAGGTTCCCCAGGGCCGTCACCGTCCTGCTGAGCCTGGTGGTCCAGCGCCAGCGGGCGGTGGACGCCGCCCGGGGACTCTAACCCCCAGGAACCGCCCCGTTGAAGCCGACCGGCCCAGCCCGGCCCGGCGGTTTTGAAGGCTGGCTTGCCCGCTCTCCCCTCAACGCCGACCTGGTCCTGCTTCTGGTCTGTGTCGTCTGGGGAACCACCTTCGTGGTGATAAAGGTCGGCCTGGCGGATACCTCCCCCTTTAACTTCGTCGCTGTCCCCTTTGGGGTTGCTTCGGCCGTCTTTTTCGTCCTGGCGCTGCCCCGACTGGGTGGCCTTTCCCGGCGGGAGCTCTGGCGGGGTGTCCTGATGGGCCTTCTTCTGGTTGGGGGCTACGTTACCCAGACGGTGGGCCTAAGCCTCACGACGGCTTCCAAAGCGGGATTCATCACCGGCCTTTCAGTGGTGCTCGTTCCCCTCTTTGCCCGGTTCGGCCTCGGGCACCGGGTCGGCTGGGCCGTGGCCGCCGGGGTCGGCCTGGCCACCGCCGGCCTGGGCCTCCTCTCCCTCACCGCCGACCTGAGGCCGGAGCCCGGCGACCTCTGGGTGCTGGCCTGCGCCTTTGGGTTTGCCGGCCACATACTGGCGGTGGCCGAGCTGAGCCGGGGTTGTGACGCCTTCCGGCTGGCCCTGGTCCAGACGGCGGTGGTCGCCCTCGGCGGGGGCCTGCTGGCCCTCAGCCTGGAGGGGGGCGTCGGGCTTCCCCCCGGGATGGGCCTTATCGCCGCCCTCTACACCGGCGTCCTGGGCACCGGCCTGGTGCTCGGGTTACAGATCCCGGCCCAGAAATACACGAGCCCCAGCCACGCCGCCCTCATCTTCGCGGCCGAGCCGGTTTTTGCCGCCCTCTTTGCGGCCGCCCTGCTGGGCGAAAGGTTGGGTCCCAAAGAGCTGGTCGGGGGCGGCCTGATCCTGGCCGGGATGCTCCTGGCAGAGCTCAGGCGTCCGTCGGAAACGAAGTTAGATGGGGGTTGACCGGGCTTTCCGATTCTCGGCCCTGAAGCGGCCGGGACCCACGGCCGTGGGTCCCGGCCGGCATCTGCCAGCACTCGACGGATGGCCGGGCAGGTCCGCCGGAGGTCCCGGCGAAAAGGCCGCCGCCCTAGCGGCCGCCCCGCCGTCCGCCCGAACGGCCGTGGTCGCCCGAGGCGGCGGGGGGTCCCGGGTTGGCCCGGTGGTCATCCCCCTTCCCGGGACGGTCGTCCGGCCGGTGGTCGGCGCCCCGACCCGGCCCGTGGTCGGCCGGCCCGACCCCGTTATCTTCGTCGGGCTTGCCCCGGTCTTCGGCCGCCGGGGGCACCGAGTTGGTAAACAGCCTCACCCGCAGGGGCGGTGCGACCACTCGCGCCTCGCCGTCCGCCCGAAGGAAAACCTGGAAATTAAAGGCCCGGCCGTGAATCTCCTCCGTCGGGCTGACGGTCAGGGTGACCGTCACCGTGCCGTCGGTGGCCGAAAGCTGGCACTCAACGGCGTCCCCGTCGAATTTCTTGGGCCTGACCACGCATTCTTCGAGGTAAGAGGTTGTCGGGGAGATGGTGGCGGTGGCGGTAAAGGTGGTGGTTTCGGTTACCGTCCCCGTGATAACGGGCGGGTCCCAGCTCAGGACTTTAGGCGGGGGCCCTTCGGCGTCGTCGGGGCTTTCCCGGGCCTGGGCCACCAGGAAGCCGGCCCCGAGGCCCAGAAGAATCAACATACCCACCAGGGGCAGAAGCCTTAACGGTCGCATTCCGGCCGCTCCCTCCGTAAGTTTCGTTCCGGTTACTCCAACGAATTTTTAGCCAAAAGGTTACGGGTTGGGAACGGTCCGTTCGTACCGGGGCTGGGTGCCTGAGGGCGGGCCTGAAGGCGTTCGGCCAGGGCGGTGAATCGGTGCCGGTTCTGCTCGGCCCCCACCACCCCGGCCAGAACCCCGGCCTCGGCCACCACGAGGCAGAGCCGGCGGGCCCGGGTTATGGCCGTGTAAAGGAGGCGGCGGTCGAGCATGGGCAGGTGGTCCCGGACGGCCACGACCACCACGGCCGGATAGTCCGACCCCTGGCTCTTGTGGATGGTGAGGGCGTAGGCCAGGTCGAGCTGGTCCAGCTCCAGGCCCCGGTAAGTCACCGTCCAGGGCCCGAAGGCCGTCTCGAACCGAACCTGAAGCTCGGAGGCCTCGGGGTCGACCCGGACCACCCGGCCCACCTCCCCGTTGGCCACCCCCTTGGGGTAGGCGTTCACCTGCTGGATAACCCGGTCGCCGGGCCGGAAACGGCGCCCCTTCCAGACCAGCTCGGGGGTGTCGGGGCCGGCGGGATTGATAAGGGCCTGAAGGCGCTCGTTCAGCCGGTCGACCCCGGCGGGGCCGGCATACTTGGCCGCCAGCACCTGAACCCCCTGCCCCGGCCGGAAGCCGAGCAGACGGGGAATCCTTTCCGAGACCAGCTCGGCCACCCGGTCGGCAACGGCCCCGGCGGAAGGGGCTTCGACGACGGCAAAGTCGGGCCGGTCCCCCACCGGCGGCTCCCCGGCCAGAACCCGGTAGGCGTTGGCGACGATGCCCGAGTCGGCCGCCTGGCGCTGGATCTCGGTCAGCCGGGCCGCCGGCACGGCCCCCGAAGCGAGCAGGTCCCCCAGCAGATTGCCGGGGCCGACGCTGGGAATCTGGGCCGGGTCGCCCACCAGAAGGAGCCGGGTCTCCGGACCCAGGGCGGCCAGAAGCCTTTCGGCCAGGGTGATGTCCAGCATGGAGACCTCGTCCACCACCAGCAGGTCGGCCTCCAGGGGGCTTTCCGGGCCCCGGCGGAATCGGCCCGTCTCGGGTTCGTATTCCAGGAGGCGGTGGAGGGTGAAGGCCGGCCGGCGGGCGGCCGCTTCAAGGCGCTTGGCGGCCCGGCCGGTAGGGGCGGCCAGGAGGACCCGCCGGCCCCGCAGCTCCGGTCTGCCCAGCAGCTCGGCCACCAGCCGGGTTTTGCCCACGCCCGGCCCGCCGGTGAGCGCCCCCACCGGGGCCGCCCCGAGCAGTTTAAGGGCCGCCTCCCGGCCTTCCACCTGGGCGGCCTCAAAGCCGGCCAGCCGCTGGGTCAGCTTTTGGGCCACGGCCGCCTCGGCCTGATAAAGGGACATTAAGTACAACCGGCCGCCGGCCTTTGCCTCGTACCGGACCCGGCCCGAAGCGATCCCCTCCCGGACGGCGGCCGCCAGCTTCTCCTGGGTGAAGCTGCCCCCGGCCCGTCGGAGTAGCTCGGCAAAGGGCAGGTAGCAGTGGCCCTCTTCTTCGGCCGCCCGCTGGAGGAGGTGGACGACCCAGGCGGCCCGGCGGGCCGGGGCAAGCTCCGGCCGGCCCCGGCCCAGGCGGTCGGCCAGCCCGAAGCCGAAGCCGGGAACAAGGCCCACCAGGGCGTAGGGGTCCTGGTCAAGCCGGCTGGGGGCCTCCGGGCCGAAGGTTTCGAGGAGAAGGCGGGCAATGACGGGGTCGGCGCCGGCGGCCTGGAGGCGCCTCAGGGTTGCCCAGGCGGCCTCCGTTTCGGCCAGGGTCCGGCGGAGGGTTTCGGCCGTTTTCGGCCCGATGCCGGCCTCCCGCAGGCGTCCGGGGTCCCTTCGGACCACCTCCCACAGGTCGGCCCCAAACCGGGCGGCCAAAAGTTCGGCCCGCCGGTAGCCGATACCGGGGAAGAGGCCGCTGGCCAGGAAGCGGACTATCTCCGACCGCTCGGCCGGAAGGCCGACCTCCACCCGGTCGGCCACGAAGTGGCGGCCCAGGTGGTCCCGGGTCTGCCAGCGGCCCCGGAAGACAGCCCGGGCCCCGGGCACCAGCTGGGTTCGGGGGGCGACGACGGTTTGGGGCCGGCCCCCCGACCCCGCCCCCTCAACCCGAAGAACGACGCGGCCGTCCTCGGGCCTGAAGGCTAAAATCTCCCGGACGGTGCCGGCCAGAACCTCGCCGTCCAACCCTGCCTCCGCCCCACCCCCTTGCCGCCCCCTCAGCGGGCGACGACCTGGTAGCCCTCTTCCTCGATGGCCCGGTAGACGGCCTCCAGGTCGGTTGCCGCCGGGTCGTACTCGATAACCACTTTGTTTTCCCGGTAATCGGCGTCCACGAAGCTGATGCCCGGCAGCCGCCCCACGGCCCGCTTTACGGCCTCGTTGCAGTGGCTGCAGGACATGCCCGACACCTGGATAACCCGCCGCTCCATGATAGTTTCTCCTCGTTCTTTGCTTTAACATTATACCCCGATGGGGGCCCCGCACCCGGTTTTGCCCCCGGCTGATAAAATCTAATGGAGAAAACCATGCCCACAATTCTCGTAGTCGAAGACGAGCCCGCCCTCCAGGCCGCCATCGGCTACAACCTGCGGCGGGAGGGGCACCGGGTGCTGGCGGCCGCCGACGGCCCCACCGCCCTGAGTCTTATGGCCGAAGGGCCCGACCTGGTCATCCTGGACCTGATGCTGCCCGGCATCGATGGGTTCGAGGTTTGCCGCCGGGTCCGGCAGCAGAGTTCGGTCCCCATCATCATTCTTACGGCCCGGACCGACGAGGTGGACCGGGTGGTCGGCCTGGAGCTGGGGGCCGACGATTACCTGACAAAGCCCTTCAGCATGCGGGAGCTTCTGGCCCGGGTCAAGGCCCTCCTCCGGCGCCGGAACCTTATTCTGGCCGAGCTTCAGGCCCGGGGGGCCGCCGGGGAGGAGCGGCTGGTGGCCGGGGACCTGGAGATCAACCTCACCCGGCACACGGTGACCCGGGCGGGCGTCCCCGTAAGCCTCACCCCCAAGGAGTTCGACCTGCTGGCCTTCCTGGTCAAAAACCGGGGCCGGGTCTTTTCGGCCGAGCGGCTGCTGGGGGAGGTGTGGGGGTATGCCAACCCGGTGGACCCCCGCACCGTGGCCGTCCACATCCGGAGCCTGCGGGAAAAGCTCGAAGACGACCCCTCCCGGCCGGTGCTCATCGAGACGGTCCGGGGGGTGGGCTACCGGTTTGCGGGTTGAGGGCGGTGGCAGTCGGGCGGGTCCTGGGCCTGGGGCTGGGGTTTGTCCTGCTGGCCGGGATTATCCTGGGGACGCTGGGCTTTTACGCCGCCGATTTTGTCTGGTCCCAGGGGCTCGGCCTCCTTCAGGGCCAGCTTTTGCGGCAGGCCCGGATGATGGCCGCCGAGGCGGGGGCCGCCCTGGCCACCGGGGACCCGGCGGACGCCGATGTGGCCGCCAAGGATTTGGGCCGGCGGTTCGGCCTCCGGGTGACCCTTTTTGACCCGGCGGGCCGCCCGGTGGGGGACTCGGCCGGGGACCCGGCCCGCCTCGGGGACGTTGAGGCCCGGCCGGAGGTCGGGGCGGTGGTGGGCGGGGCCCCTTACGGCGTGGGCCTGGGGTCCGGGCGGCTCTACGTGGCGGTGCCGGCGGAGTGGGCGGGCTCGCCGGTGGGGGTCCTCCGGGTCGGGGAGGAGCTGGGTCCGGTGGAACGGACGGTGGGCGGGGTGGTTACCGCTTTCGGCCTGGCCCTGGCCGCCGCCATCCCCCTGGGCCTCTTGTTCGGCCTGCTCGCCGGGGCCCTTGTAAGCCGGGACCTGCGCCGGCTGGGGGCGGGCCTTCGGCGGCTGGCGGAGGGCGGGACCCTGGAGGGGGTGTCCGCCGGGCCGCCGGAGGTCCGGGCCGCCCTGCAGGCCCTCAGCGGCCTGGTGGGCCGTTTGCGGGAGCAGGTCGGCCGGCTGGAAGCCGACCACCGGCGCCTCGAGCTGGTCCTGGACCAGATGGCCGACGGCCTCATTATCGCCGACCCCCACGGGAACGTCGTGCGGGTGAACCCGGCGGCGGCCCGGCTCCTCCAGGTCCGGCCCGAGGAGGCCGCCGGCCGCTCCCTGGTGACCGTCTTTAAAGACCACGAACTGGCCGGCTTTGTCCGGGAGTTTCTGGACGGAAAGGCCGGGGCCGGGCGGCCGCCGGTCTTCGAGATAGGTCCGCCCGGCCAGCGACGGACGGTTCAGGTCAAGGTGAGCCGGACGGGCGGGCCCGACGGCCACCTGGTTATCCTTCTGCAGGATATCACCGAAAT
>DAOTYJ010000189.1:0-3273 GCA_034434875.1 Dehalococcoidia bacterium
AAAACCTTCGTTATCGCCGACGTTAACGTCGTCTTCCCATGGTCAATGTGCCCAATGGTCCCCACATTCACATGGGGCTTCTTCCGCTCAAACTTAGGCTTGGACATCCTTTATCCTCCCGAGCAATCTAGCTTTGGCCTGCCGGCCGGCTGAAGGGGTTCAAACGGCACAAAAAAGCCTTACCGCTAACATTATAGGGCCGGCGGCCCCGCCCTGTCAATATCTTGACATAAATATCATGGCCCGACGGGGCGGCTTTTGGCCTAAAATCTCGGGTGAGGGTATAGGATTATGCGGGGCGTCTATCCGGCCCACCGGGAAGCTGACGTCGTCCTCCGGGACGGCTCCACCGTCCACGTCCGGCCCGTCAAGCCCGAAGACGAGCCGGCCCTCCTGGAGTTTTACCGCTCCCTGTCCCTCGAGGCCCGGACCTTTAGATTTTTCTCCCCGGCCGTAAACCTGGAGGCCGCCGCCCGCCGGGACTGCGACGTAGATTATGTCAATTCTTTTACGCTGATAGCCACCGCCGGCCCCGAGCAGAAGGTGATCGGGGTCGCCTCTTACTTTCGGGTGGACACCGACCGGGCCGAGGTCGGCCTGGCCGTCGCCGACGCCTACCGCGGCCGCGGCCTCGGCACCATCCTCCTGGGCCACCTGGCCGAGGCGGCCGCCGCCAACGGCATCCAGGTCTTCGAGGCCGTCGTTATGCCCACCAACTACGTCGGGATTCGGGTTTCCCCGTGGAGATTCGCCTCGGTCCCGACGAAATCCACGTCACCTTCCCCACCTCGATTACGCCCGAGGCCCTGGAGCGGTTCGAGCGTCGGGAGCAGGTCGCCACCATCAACGCCCTGCGCAACTTTTTCTACCCCCGGGCGGTGGCCGTCATCGGGGCCTCCCGCCGGCGGGATACCGTCGGCGGGGCCCTCTTCCGGAACCTGCTCGACTTCGGCTTTGAGGGGCCCATTTACCCGGTGAACATAAATGCGCCGGTGGTCCAGTCGGTCCTGGCCTACCCCACCGTTGAGGCGGTCCCCGGGCCGGTGGACCTGGCCGTTATCGCGGTGCCGGCCGACCGGGTCGCCGAGGTGGCCGAGCAGTGCGGGCGCAAGGGCGTCCGGGCGCTGGTGGTGATTTCGGCGGGCTTTGCCGAGGTCGGGGAGGAGGGCCGCGCCCGCCAGGCCGAGCTGTTGCGGGTCTGCCGGGCTTACGGCATGCGCCTCATCGGCCCCAACTGCATCGGCATCATCAACACCGACCCGGCGGTAAGGCTTAACGCCACCTTCGGCCCGGTTCCGCCCCCGGCCGGGCGGGTGGGGTTTGCCTCCCAGAGCGGGGCCCTTGGCCTGGCCATCATCGACTACGCCCGCACCTTCGGCCTGGGCCTTTCGACCTTTGTATCCATGGGCAACAAGGCCGACATCTCCGGAAACGACCTGCTCAACTACTGGGAATCGGACCCCAATACGGACGTGATTCTCCTTTACCTGGAGTCCTTCGGCAATCCCCGCAAGTTCAGCCGGATCGCCCGCCGGGTCGGCCGCAAAAAGCCCATCGTGGCCGTTAAAAGCGGCCGCTCCAGCGCCGGCGCCCGGGCAACGGCCTCCCATACCGGGGCCCTCCTGGCCGCCTCCGACATCACCGTGGACGCCCTCTTCCGCCAGTCCGGGGTGATCCGAACCGACACCCTCGAAGGCCTCTTTGAGGTCGCCTCCCTGCTGGTGAACCAGCCCCTGCCCCCCGGCCGGCGGGTGGGGATCGTGAGCAATGCCGGCGGACCGGCCATCCTGGCGGCCGACGCCGCCGAGGCCCAGGGCCTTGAGGTGCCCATCCTCTCCCCCGAAACCCAGGCCCGCCTCCGGGCCGTCCTCGTCCCCGAGGCCAGTGTCCTGAACCCGGTGGAGATGACGGCCACGGCCACCGCCGACCAGTACCGCCGGGCGCTGGAGGCGGTGGCCTCCGACCCCGGGGTGGACGCCGTCATCGTCATCTTTTTGCCGCCCCTGCGCATTCCCGGCGAGGCGGTGGCCGCCGCCATCGTGGATGGGACGAGGCTGGCCAACGGCCTCGGCAAGCCGGTCCTTTCGGTCTTTATGTCATCCCGGGGGGTGCCCGCCGAGCTCAGACGGGCCGACGTTCGGGTGCCCTCTTTTGCTTTTCCCGAGGATGCGGCCATCGCCCTGGCCCACGCCGTCCGCTACGCCCAGTGGCGGGCCCGGCCCCCCAGCGACCCGCCCCGTTTCGACGACCTTCGTCGGGACGAGGCGGCGGCCGTGGTCGCCCGGGCCCTGGGCCAGGGGGGCGGCTGGCTCGGCCCGGCCGAGACCTGGCAGCTCCTCCGGTGCTACGGCTTCGACGTGGTCGAGCAGGCCGTTGCCCGGACGCCCGAGGAGGCGGCCCGGGCCGCCGCCGAACTTGGGGGCGAACTGGTGCTCAAGGCCTTCGCCCCGGGCCTTACCCACAAGACCGAGCGGGGGGCGGTGCGCCTCGGGTTGCGGACCCCCGACGAGGTTCGGGAGGCCGCCGTGGAGATGGCCCGCCGCCTCGAAGCCGAGGGCTTTTTCGGCCTGACTTTTATCATCCAGCGCTACGTAACCGGCGGGGTCGAGATGCTGGCCGGGATGGTCCACGACCGCCACTTCGGCCCCGTGGTCGTCTGCGGGGCGGGTGGGGTTTTCGTCGAGCTTTTAAAAGACATCGCCGTCCGGCTTACGCCCCTAACCCGGGAGGATGCCGCCGAGATGGTTAGGGAGCTTAAAAGCTACCCCCTCCTTACGGGATTTAGGGGCTCGCCCCCGGTGGACGTGGCCGCCTTTGAGGAGGCCCTCCTCCGGCTGAGCGCCCTGGCCGAGGACCTGCCCGACGTGGCCGAGGCCGACCTTAACCCGGTCCTGGTTCGGGAGCATGGGGCGGTGATTCTGGACGCCCGGATTCGGGTGGAGCCCGCCCAGCGGCCCCCGCCCCTGGGGGCCCGGACAGCCCCTAGCCCTTGACTAGCCCGAATGGGTAGGTGGGGGTTCATAGGGCAACTACCCCAAGAGGGGGGGCAGCCCCACCCGACCGGGGGTTGTAGATCCTGGCGGCTGGTTCAATAATACCCAGGTGGGGGTTAACCCAAGCCGACCGGCCGGGACTGATGAGTCCCGGGAAGGAACCAGCGAACTCTCGGCAGGGAGGGATAGAACTTATGAAAGTTTCCCGCCGGACCTTCCTTAAAGCGTCCCTGGCGGCCGCGGGAACCGCAGCGGCCGGCCGCTTCCTCTTTGACCAGTT
>DAOTYJ010000190.1:0-48875 GCA_034434875.1 Dehalococcoidia bacterium
TCGTTGAAAAGAAGGACAATATTGCGATTGTCACCCTCAACCGGCCGGAGGTGTTGAACGCGGTGGATGAGACGATGCACCGGGAACTAACCGAACTCTGGCCGACCTTGGGGTCCGACCCGGAGGTCAAGGCGATTGTAGTTACGGGTGCCGGCCGGGCCTTCTCGGCCGGGGGTGACATTCGTTTCCTTCAGGCGGTTCACGGCAATTTTTTAAAACAGCAGCACCTCAGGCGGGAAGCCATGGACCTGGTGGAAAATATGCTGCGGGTTGAACAGCCAATGATTGCGGCCGTCAACGGTCCGGCCACCGGGCTCGGGGCCACCCTGGCCCTCCTCTGCGACATCGTGGTGATGAGCGAGACGGCCAAGATCGGGGACACCCACGTCTTGGCCGGGGTGGTTGCCGGCGACGGGGGCACTATTATCTGGCCGCTGCTGGTAGGCCTTCGTCGGGCCAAGGAATATCTGATGACGGGGGACCTTATCGACGGCCGGGAGGCCGAGCGGGTCGGCCTGGTCAACCGGGCCGTGCCCCCGGAGCAGGTCATGCCTACCGCCCTGCAGTACGCCCGCCGGCTGGCGGACGGCCCGGCCTGGGCCATTCGGGGGACGAAGCTCGCCTTAAATCAGTGGCTTAGATGGGGGTTTTTACTGACGATGCCGGCGGCCCTCACCCTGGAGATGCTCACCTTTAACAGCCGGGACCAGCTGGAGGCAGCCGCGGCCTTCATCGCCAAAAGGGCCCCAAACTTTATCGGCGAATAGTTTTTGGGCCTTCAGGTTGACCGGTCGCGTAGTATAATCAAGCGCTAAAAGGACCTGGGGGAGCTCGGGCAACCGGGCTGAGAGGGCCCCTTAAGGCGGGGCCGACCCCTCGAACCTGAACCGGGTAATGCCGGCGGAGGGAAAGGTCCCCTTCCGGCTCCCCCTTTCAGGTCCCCAAAACGCCTTACCAGGAGGTGGAGCCGTGCCGACCCAATTGGAGCTGGCCCGAAAGGGCGTCATCACCGAGGCCATGGCCTTTGTAGCCGAGGCCGAGGGGGTCTCCCCCGAAAGGGTCCGGGAACTGGTGGCCGAAGGCCTGGCGGTCATTCCGGCCAACCCGAACCACCAAAGTCTCAGCCGTTTTACCGGCATCGGCTCGGGGCTTTCGGTAAAAGTTAACGCCAACATCGGGACCTCTTATGACTACGTGGACCTGACCGAGGAGCTAAAAAAGCTTGAGCTGGCCTTAAAGGCCGGGGCCGATGCGGTGATGGACCTTTCCACCGGCGGGGACCTTAAGGCCATCCGCCGGGCGATCCTGGAAAGGTGCCCGGTGCCCGTGGGAACCGTGCCCATCTACGAGGCCGAATTTTACGCCGCCAAAAACAAGGGGTCCATCTTCAAACTTACGGCCGACGACCTTTTTAACGTTATCGAGGCGCACGGAAAGGAGGGCGTCGATTTCATCACCGTCCACTGCGGGGTGACCCGCAAGACCCTGGAGCATTACCGTAACGCCGGGAGGGTAACCGGCATCGTCTCCCGGGGCGGGGGGCTTTTGGCGGCCTGGATGCTGGAAAATGGGGCCGAAAACCCCCTTTACGAGCATTTCGACTGGCTTTTGGAGGTCGCCCGAAGCTACGATCTGACCTTAAGCCTGGGTGACGGCTTGAGGCCGGGGTCGCTGGCCGACGACCTGGACGGGGCGCAGGTGGCTGAGCTTATCGTTTTGGGGGAGCTGGTGGAGCGGGCCCGGCGGGCCGGGGTTCAGGTGATGGTGGAAGGGCCCGGGCATGTGCCCCTCAATGAGGTAAAGACCAACGTCCAGCTCCAGAAGAAGCTTTGTCGGGGGGCGCCCTTTTATATTCTGGGAATGCTGCCGGTGGATACGGCCGCCGGCTTCGACCACATCGCCGGGGCCATTGGGGGCGCCCTGGCCGGGATGTACGGGGCCGACATGCTCTGCTACCTTACCCCGGCCGAGCACCTGGGGCTGCCTTCGCCCGAACACGTTTATGCCGGGGTGGTCGCCTTTAAGATTGCGGCCCATGCCGCCGACGTGGCCCGGGGAAATCCCAAGGCCCTGGAAAGAAACCGCAAGATGTCGGCGGCCCGCTACCGGCTGGACTGGGAGGCCCAGTTTGAGCTGGCCCTTTACCCCGAGGAGGCCCGCCGGGTCTTTGCCCAAAGGGCCTCGAAGACGAGGGCCTGCTCCATGTGCGGGCCTTTTTGTCCCATGAACCTGGTCGAGCACGTCCTTAGGGGCCGGGGGCCCTTAACCGAGGCGGCAAATTAGCCCATGCCGTACGTCCGGTTGGGCCCAAGCCTTAAGGTTCGGCGGACCCTGGAGCGGGCCCTGGCCGGGGAATCCCCCGACCGGGAGGCGGCCCTGGGCCTTTTGGGGGCCGAGGGGCCCGACTTCTGGGCCCTTTTGGACGGGGCGGGGCGGCTGCGGGACCGGTACAAGGGGCGGGTTTTGACCTTCTCTCGGAAGGTTTTCATTCCGCTAACCAACCTTTGTCGGGACCGATGCGGCTACTGCGCCTTCGTCCGGGCGCCCGGGGAACCGGGGGCCCGGACGCTAACCCCCGAGGAGGTGCTTGCCCTGGCCCGGGCCGGGGAGAAGCTGGGTTGCAAAGAGGCCCTCTTTTCCCTGGGCGACAAGCCCGAGGCCCGGTACCCGGAGTATCGGGCCTGGCTTAAGGGTCTGGGTTACGGCTCCACCCTCGAGTACCTGAAAGCCATGTGCGCCCTGGTGACGGCCGAAACGGGCCTGCTTCCCCACGCCAACCCTGGGGTGATGACGGAGGGGGAGATGGCGGCCCTAAGGCCCGTTAACGTTTCGATGGGTCTTATGCTGGAGAACGTCTCCCAAAGGCTTTTACGGCCGGGGATGGCCCATTACCGTTGCCCGGATAAGGTGCCCGCTCTGCGGCTCCGGACCATTGAGGCGGCGGGCCGCCTTAAGGTGGCCTTCACCACCGGGATCCTCGTGGGGATCGGGGAGACGGCCGAGGAGCGTGTCGATTCCCTCTTGGCCATTCGGCAGATTCAGCAGGCTTACGGCCACATCCAGGAAGTCATCATTCAGAACTTCCGGCCGAAGGCCGGCACCCCCATGGCCGGCTGGCCGGCCCCGGGGCTTGGGGAGATGCTGCGGACCATCGCCGTGGCCCGGCTCATCCTGCCGGATATGAACATCCAGGCCCCGCCGAACCTGGCCCCGGCGGATTACCGGCTCTACCTTTGGGCCGGCATCAACGACTGGGGCGGAATTTCGCCCTTAACCCCGGACTTTATCAACCCGGAGGCCCCCTGGCCGAAGCTCCGGGAGCTTAAAGCCACCTGTCGGGCCGAAGGGTTTGAACTCAGGGAGCGGCTGCCCATCTACCCCGAGTACGTGGGCCGGCCGGAATTTGTTCCAGAAGGGCTACGGCCGAGGGTCCAGGCCCTTACGGACGAAAGGGGCCTGGTCCGGCCGGAGCTGGAAGGACCTTACTGAGGAGGCCGAAAAGATGGCTTGGCGACTTTTCGGGGGCTTAGAGCCCGGGTTTATCCAGATCCTGGAGCGGGCCCTGGCGGGGGAAGATATCACCGTGGCCGAGGCCGAGCGGCTCTTCGGGGCGAAGGGCCCCGAGATTAACGCCCTGGTGCTGGCGGCCGACGAGCTTCGGCGCCGGACGGTGGGGGACGTAGTAACGTATGTGGTTAACCGGAACATAAACTTTACCAACGTCTGCATAAAGCGGTGCGGCTTTTGCGCCTTCTCCCGGGGCCACCGGGAGGAGGCGGCCTACTTTCTGCCCTTGGAGGAGGTCGTCCGCCGGGCGGTGGAGGCCCAGGAGCTGGGGGCCACCGAGGTGTGCATCCAGGCGGGACTTCCCCCCAAACTGGACGGCTATTTTTACGTGGACCTGACCCGGGCCATAAAGCGGGCGGCCCCAAAACTGCACATCCACGCCTTCTCCCCCGAAGAGGTCCTTTACGGGGCGGTTAGGGCAGGCTGCTCGGTAGAGGACTACCTTAAGGCCTTAAAGGAGGCGGGCTTGGGCTCGATTCCCGGCACGGCCGCCGAAATCCTGGACGACGAAGTGCGCCAAAGGATAAGCCCCGGGCGGATAAGCGTAAGGCAGTGGGTGGAGGTGATAACCACGGCCCACCGGCTGGGAATTCCGTCGACGGCCACCATCATGTACGGGCATGTGGAGACCGACCGGCACAGGGCGGCCCACCTGGGGCTTATCCGGGATATCCAGCGGCAGACGGGCGGGTTTACGGAGTTTATCCCCCTCTCCTTCGTCCACGCCGAGGCCCCCATGTGGCGCAAGGGGCTGGTGGCCGGGGTAAGGCCGGGAGCGACGGGGGCGGAGGTGGTCAAAATGTACGCCGTAAGCCGGCTGATGCTCAACAACTGGATTCCCAATATCCAGGTCTCCTGGGTAAAGGAGGGGCCAAAATTTGCCCAGTTTTGCCTTAACGCCGGGGGCAACGACTTCATGGGTACCCTGATGAACGAGTCCATCTCGACGTCGGCCGGGGCCCCCTTTGGCCAGCGGCTTCGGCCCCGGGAGATTCGGCGGCTCATCCGGGATATCGGCCGAATCCCGGCGGAGCGGAGCACCACCTACCGGATTTTGCGGGTCTTTCCCCCCGACGGGGACGACCATTACGACCCCTTGGACCTGATGGACGAAGCCGAGGCGGAGGCCCGCTTCGGGTCCTACCAAGGGCTTAGCGGCCGACCGGAGTTTAAATTTTCCCGAAAGGAGGTTAGACCGTGACGGTAATGGCCGATGTCTTAGCCCCCAGGGCCCTGCGCCGGGGCCGGCTGCAAAGCCTGGCCCTGGATGGGGGCCTCATCCTGTTGGGCAGCCTCTTTGTGGCCCTGACGGCCCGGGTGACCCTCTGGCTGCCCTTCACCCCGGTGCCCATCACCGGCCAGACCTTCGGGGTCCTCCTCGTGGGGGCCCTTTTGGGTCCCTGGCGGGGCGGCCTGGCCCTAGTAGCTTACCTGGTGGAGGGCCTTTTGGGCCTGCCCGTCTTTGCCGGTGGGACCAGCGCCTGGAGCCCCTCCCCCTTGGGAGTGCCGGTGATTATCGGGCCCACGGCCGGCTATATATTTGGTTTTGTGCCGGCGGCTTTTCTGGTGGGCCTTTCGGCCGGCCGGGGCTGGGACCGGAGCTTTTGGCCGGCGGCCCTGGCGATGGCGGTGGGGGAGGCGGCCATTTACGCCTTCGGGCTGCCCTGGCTGGCCCTCTACGTGGGCCCCGGGGCGGCGGTAACCTTGGGGCTTTTGCCCTTTATCCCCGGGGATACTTTAAAGCTTTTGCTGGCGGCGGCCCTGCTCCCCGCCGGCTGGCGAATTCTGCGGGCCCTGGGGGCCGTGGGGAATTAGCCGGCCGCCTCAAAAGGGGCCGGACGGCCGTAGCCGGCGTAATCCCTGGTTTTCGCACTGCCGCGCCCGATGGTATGGTCTGGCGGTGAGTCGGTTGCCTGAACCGGTGGAGGCGCTGCTGGAGGCGGCGCTGGTGGGTGAGTTCACGGTGCTGGACGGCCGGGGCCGGCCCGTGGTCCACCCGATGATCCCCCTTTACACCGGGGACGGGCGGGTCTATTTGACCTCCAGCGTCCTCTTTTCCCGAAAGCTTTTGCACCTAAAGCAAAATCCCCGCAGCGCCCTCAGCATTACCGACCCGCTGGCGGCGCCCGTGGAGCGGTTCGGCCAGGTGACGATTCAGGGGGACGCAACGGTGATTGATGACGACCCCCACCGGGGCTGGCTCTGGCTACTGCCCACCTGGGCCCGGAAGGAGCCGACGATCCCGGCGCTGGTCAGGCAGCGCTGGGCCTTGCCCCTTTTCTGGGAGCGGGCGGTCATCGTGCTGACGCCCCGGCGGGTTTTTTACTGGCCCCCCGGCGCCTCCGGGACGCCCGCGGTTTACGAACTGCCGTGAGGAAGCCAGCGCCGACGGCCCAGCTTCTTGCCGAGGTTGCCCGGCGGACCGACGAGCATCCGTTGGTGGTGCTGGTGTGGGTGGACGAGGCCGGTTACCCGATGCAGCGGCCGGTCCGGTTTGAAGTTGGGGGTGACTTTTTAAGGCTTTCGGCCCCAGATGGGCCCCTCCCGCCGGATGGGGCGGAGGTGGCGGTCATCCTGAGCCGGGTCCGGCCGCTGCCCCAGGGGGGTACGAGGCCCGCCGGTACTGGACCTTCCACGGGCCGGCCCGGCGGCTGCCAGACGGGCTCGTGGTCCGGCCGGAGCGGGTCTCGGGCTGGCGGGAGGATGAGCTGCCCTTCCTGGCCCTCTGCGAGGGGGCGGTCCCCCAGGCCCACCGCTACTTCGCCCACCTGCGTCGGGTCTACGGCCGGCCCATCGGACCCCGGCTTGGGCCCTTCTGGCTATTTCTGCGGGCCACCCGGTTGCCGTTCCTTACGGCCACCCTCGTGCCGGTCCTGCTGGGCACGGCGGTGGCGCTGCGGGAGGGGAGCTTCTCGCCGCTTTTGTTCGGCCTCGCCCTGTTAGGGGCGGCCCTCATTCACCTCGGCCTCAACGTAACCAACGACATCTTTGACACCCTTTCGGGGGCCGACCCCCTCAACCCGACCCCCACGCCCTTCAGCGGGGGCTCCCGGGGTAATCCAGTACGGCCTGATGGGGACCCGGCAGATGGGCCTGCTGGCGGCCGCCCTGTACGGCGGCGGGCTTGCGGTGGGGCTGGTTTTAGCCGCCCTGCGCGGTTGGGAGCTGCTGGTGCCGCTGGGGGCGGCCGGGGGGCTGCTCAGCCTGGCCTACTCCGCCCCGCCGCTGCGGCTGGCCTACCGCGGCCTGGGGGAACTGGCGGTAGCCGCCGGGTTCGGCCCGATTATGACCCTGGGGGCCTACGCCGTCCAGACCAGCCGGCTCGGTTGGACCCCCTTGATAGCCTCCATTCCGGTCGGGCTGCTCATCGGGCTGGTGCTCTACGTAAACGAGGTTCCCGACCGGGTCGGGGATGCCCGGGCCGGCAAGCATACCCTGGTGGTGCGGCTTGCCCCCGCCTGGGTCGTCTGGGCCTATGGGGTGGGGGCAGCCGCCGCCTATCTGGTCGTCGGCGCCGGGGTCCTTTTGGGGCAAATGCCCCCCGTGGCCCTGGCCGTCTGGCTCACCCTGCCGCTGGCCGTGAAGGTTGGCCGCTACCTGGCCGGCCATATGGGTCAGCCGTACGGCCTTATCCCGGCCATGGCGGAGCAGATCCGCCTCCACCTTTTCGCCGGCCTTATCCTGGCCGCAGGCTACCTGGTCTGGCCGTAGGGAGTTCCCACAAGATGCCCTTCGGCGGGTCCCGCCGGCGGCTTCACCGGGCCGGCCCGGTCGACGCAGGTTCTGGTCCCGCCCTCTTTAGCAATCGAGCTTACGGCCGTCGGCCCCTCCAAAACTCCCCATTGCCTGCAATGGGGGAGTAATTAGCGAAGCCCCAGGCCACCCCCCCCACATACTCCGGGGCCGGAGGCGGATGGTATTATCTTTCAGGGAGCGTAAGGCGAACCATGGTGTTGGACGCCTTTCGCAGCAGGCTCGGGGCCGGTCTGGCCAAGACCAAAGAGGCCTGGTTTAAGCCGGTACGCCGCCTCTTTGCCGGCCGGGCCCTGGACGAGAACTTCTGGCTAAACCTTGAAGAACTGCTTATCGGGGCCGATGTCGGGGTCGAAACCACCGAGAAGTTGCTCCAGCAGCTCCGGCGGCGGGTCCGGGAGGACGCCCTCATCGGCCCCGAGGAGACGATGCGGGCCTTTGCCGAGGAGCTGGTCGGGCTCTTAAGCGTCGACGGGGCCGGCCTTAACCTCCGGACCGACGGCCCCGCCGTCATCCTGGTGGTCGGGGTAAACGGCAGCGGCAAGACCACCACCATCGGCAAACTCGCCTACCTGCTCCGAACCCAGGGCCGCCGGGTGATTGTCGCCGCCGCCGATACCTTCCGGGCGGCCGCCATCGACCAGCTCAGGGTCTGGGCCGACCGGGCCGGGGCCGAAATCGTCGCCCACCAGCCCGGGGCCGACCCCGCGGCGGTGGTGTATGACGCCCTCCAGGCGGCCAGGGCCCGCCAGGCCGGGGCGGTCATAATCGACACGGCCGGCCGGCTCCAGACCAAGGTTCCCCTGATGGAAGAGCTTAAAAAGGTCCGCCGGGTCATCGAGAAGGCCGACGGCCGGGGTCCGGATGAGACCTTACTGGTGCTGGATGCCACCACCGGCCAGAACGGCCTGAGTCAGGCCCGGCACTTTGCCGAGGCGGTGGGCCTTACCGGCATCGTCCTGGCCAAGCTCGACGGCACCGCCAAGGGCGGCATCGTATTCGCCATCGCCGACCGCCTTAAAATCCCCATCAAGTTCGTCGGCACCGGCGAAAAGCTGGAGGACCTGGCCCCCTTTGACCCCCGCCAGTTCGTGGCCGCCCTGCTGGAAGATTGATCCCCCCGCCCCCACGCCCGGCCGGGGCCGGTTAAGCCCCTATGCTCCTTGAAACCCTGGCCTGGTGGGCCGTGCTAACGGGCCTCGGCCTTGGGGCCTGGCCCCTTACCCGGCGACTGTTGGGCGCCCTGCCCGGTCAGGGGTGGGCCTGGGCCCGGGTCTTCGGGCTCCTCGGGCTGGGTTACCTGGCCTGGGTGGGGGGTACGCTCGGCCTCATTCCCAACACCAGGCCCGCCCTCCTGCTGACCGGCCTGGGGGCCGCCTTAGGCCTCTGGGCCCTGGACCGGGCCGGGGGCCTTCGGCCGTGGCGGGGGCTGAGTCCGGCCTTTCTCGGGCTTTCCGAGGCCGTCTTTGCGGCCGGGTTTTTCGGCGGGGCCGCCCTGCGAAGCCTCTTCCCAGAGGTCCGCCACACCGAGCAGCCGATGGACCTGGCCCTGTTAAACGCCGCCTTCCGGGCCGAACACTTCCCCCCGCCCGACCCCTGGCTGGCGGGCCACCCCGTAAGCTATTACTACTTCGGCTACCTCCTCACGGCCCTGCTGGCAAAGCTGGCCGGAACCCCGACCTCCGTGGGGTATAACCTGGGGCTGGCCGCCGTCTTCGGCCTGGCGGCCCAGGGGGCCTTCGGCCTGGTGTACGCCCTGGCCCGCCTGAACGGAACCCCTGAGGGCAGGGCCGCCCTGGCCGGCCTGTTCGGGCCGGCCTGCCTGTTGCTGGCGGCCAACGGGGTGGTCATTCTGGAGGTCCTTCGGACCTACGGGGTTCCCGTCGAATGGGCCGCCATCAAGGACCTGACCGGGTCCGGCCCGGCCCTCACCTCCCCCGCGGCCGGCTGGTGGTGGTGGCGGTCGACCCGGGTCATCGATACCCTCGCCCCCGACGGGCAGACGAGCCTTGACTATACCATCACCGAGTTTCCCCTTTTTAGCTTTATTCTGGGCGACCTGCACCCCCACGTGGTGGCCCTGCCCTTCGGCCTGGGGGCGGTGGCCCTGGGCCTGGCCGTCTTCCTGGCTGGGGAGGGCACGGGTCCGGGCCTGAAGGTGGCGGCCGGCTGGTTCCTCGGGGGTCTGGGGTTTATAAACACCTGGGACCTTCCCACCTTTGGGGGCCTGGTGGTGCTGGCCCGGGCCTTAAGCCCGACCCGGGAGACCTGGGCCCGCCGGCTCCTGGCCGCCGCCGAGCTGGGGGCGGTCCTGGGCCTGCTGGCCGTCGGCCTCTACCTGCCCTTTTACCTCACCCTGGAGAGCCAGGTGCAGGGGGTCGCCCCGGTGGGGCCGGTGGGCACCCGCCCCCACCACCTGGCCCTCTTCTGGGGCCCGCTCCTGGCCCCGCTGGTCGGCTGGCTTATCCTGGAGGCCCGGCCGTCCCGGGCGGGGCTCTTTCCCCTGTTGCCGGTCGGCCTCTGGGCGGCCTGGTCGGTCCGGGCGGGGCTCTTTGCCGCCGGCCGCCTGGCCCAGATGGCCCCCCAGCTCCTGCTGGCGGCGGCCGCGTCGGCCCTGGCCTTCGGGGAGGCGAAGCGTCCGGCCGCGCGATTCGCAAGCTTGCTGGCCTTCGCCGGGGCCATGCTGGTCCTTGGGGTGGAGCTTTTCTACGTCCGGGATGCCTTCGGCACCCGGATGAACACGGTCTTTAAGCTTTACTACCAGGCCTGGACCCTCCTGGGGCTGGCTTCGGCCGCGGCCTTTTATTTTCTCCTGGGCTCCCGACCGGGAAGGGCGGGGGCGGCCGCGGCCGCCCTCGCCCTGGCCCCGAGCCTTCTCTATGGGCCGCTGGCCGTCTGGTCCCGGAGCCTGGAGCGGACCGGACCGCCCACCCTGGACGGCCTCGCCTACCTGCGGCTGACCCAGCCCGATGAGGCGGCGGCCCTGGACTGGCTCCGGGCAAATGTCCCGGGAGCCCCGGTTATCGTCGAGGCGGTGGGCCCCTCCTACAGCGAGTTCGGCCGGGTGAGCGCCCGAACCGGCCTGCCCACCCTTCTCGGCTGGCCCGGGCACGAGGCCCAGTGGCGGGGAAGCGACCGCCTTTTCCGGGGGCGGGACCGGGATGTGGACGCCATTTACGCCGGCCGGGACCCCGTTCGGTTGCAGGCGCTCCTTGCCCGCTACCGGGTCCGCTACGTTTACTTTGGGGAGCCGGAGCGGGCCCGGTACGGGCCCGCGGCCGAGGAGTGGCTCGGCCGGCACCTGCGGCCGGTGTTCCGGCAGGGCGGGGTGGTTATCTTCGAGGTGCCCCGGGGTTGAAACTCCGGGTCGGCCCGTCCTGGGACTTTGCGGTGGCCGGCCTGCCCCGGGTATGATCGGCTTCGAACGGCGGATTTCGTGCGCAAGCAGGGAGACGGTTAGAGGTGGCCCGGTCCCCTGAACGGCCCCGGCCGAGCCCCGCCGCGGCCTGGTTCCCGGCCGAGGCAGGGGCCTACGTGGCCCTGACGGCCCTCGGGTTCGGCCTGCGCCTTTACGACCTGGGAAGCCGGGCCCTCCACCACGACGAGAGCCTCCACGCCCTCTTCGCCTGGTATCTTTACCAGGGCCGGGGCTACGCCCACGACCCGATGATGCACGGCCCGTTCCAGTTCCACGCCCTGGCCCTGATCTACTTCTTATTCGGGGACACCGATGCCACCGCCCGGCTGCTGGCCGCCCTGAGCGGGACGGCTGC
This sequence comes from Dehalococcoidia bacterium, assembly GCA_034434875.1. Classification (GTDB taxonomy): domain Bacteria; phylum Chloroflexota; class Dehalococcoidia; order JAUQQI01; family JAUQQI01; genus JAUQQI01. The sequence continues at coordinate 11,094 of DAOTYJ010000190.1, forward strand.
CATCGGGGCCTGCTACTGGCTGAGGCCGTGGCTGGGGCGGGTCGGCGCCCTGGCCGCGGCCGTGCTTATGACCTTCTCCCCGACCATGCTTTATTTCAGCCGTTTCGCCCGCAACGACATCATCATCGCCTTCTGGAACCTGCTCATCGTCCTCGGCCTCTGGGGCCACCTGGCCCGGCGCCGGCCGGCGGCCCTCATCCTGGCGGCCGGGGCCGTCGGCCTGGGGTTCGCCACCAAGGAGGTCACCTTCATTACCGTGGCCATCTTCGGGGTCTTTTTCGGCCTCAGGCTGGTGCGGGAGCTTCTGGAGGCAGTCGGTCCCGACCCGGCGGCCGCCCTCCGGACCCTGACCTCGCCGGCGAAAGCCCCCCTTTACCTGGCGCCCCTGGCGGTTGTCGGGGGCCTTTCCCTCCCGCAGTTTTCGGCCGGGGTGGAGCTGCCGGCGGCCTGGCTCGGCTTCGGTCCCCTGGCCCCCAATCCCACCTATCCGCCCCCGTGGGTGGGGGCCGCGGCCGCCGGGTTGGGGGCGGCCCTGGCCGTCGGCAGCCTGGGGGCGGGGTTGCTGGGGGTCCGGGCCGGCCTTGCCCTGGGGCTGGCCGCCCTGCCCTTCGGGCCGGTCCTTGCCCTGGTCCCGGCCCCGCCCAACCCCCTTCTGGGGCTCTTTTTTAACCTCGGCCTCTACGGGGCCGCCGCCCTGGGGGTATGGACGCTGGCCGGCCGCCCGGTGCCGGCCGACGTGGGCCTCGCGGCCGCCGGCGGCGGACTGTTGCCGGCCCTGGTCTACCGGGCGGCCCTCCCATCGGGCGGTCCTGCCCCGGCCTGGGCCGCCCTGGTGGTGGCCGCCCTAATCGGCCTCACCGTCGGCCTCGGCCTCCTCTGGGACCGCCGCCTCTGGCCCGTGCTATTAGGGGTCTTCTACGTCCCCTACACCCTCCTTTACACCACCTTTTTCACCAACCTGCCCGGATTCGGGTCGGGCATCTGGGGCTCCCTTCAGTACTGGCTCCTTCAGCACGAGGTTCAGCGGGGGGCCCAGCCCTGGTATTATTACCTGCTCCTTCTGCCCATTTATGAGTTTCTACCCATCCTCCTCGGCCTGGCCGGTCTGGTCCTGTGGGCCCGGGGGAGCCGCCCGGTCCGCCTCTGGGCCCTCGCGGTGGGTCTGGCCGCCCTGGCGGCCCTGTTTCTTCCGGGGGAGGCCGGCCGCCTCGGGGCCCTCTTTCTGCTGGGAGCGGGCCTGCTGGCCCTGGGCCTGGCCCGGCCCGGCGACCTTACGGCCGAATTTAGGCTGTTTTTAATCTTCTGGGCGGCCGCCAGCTTCATCGGGTACGCCGTCGCCGGGGAAAAGATGCCCTGGTTGGGGGTCCACCTGGCCCTGCCCCTGATCCTGCTGGCCGGCCGGGCCGCCGAGGACCTCTCGGCCGGCGACCTCAGCCCCCTCAAGGACATCCGGCCGTGGCTGGCCGCGGCGGCCGGCCTGCTGGGCGTCTTCGCCCTGGCCGGCCTCTTGCGGCTGCTGGGCGGCCAGCCCGAACCCCTGCGGGCGGCCGCCCTGGGCCTGGGGGTGCTGGGTTTCGGCTACCTGGCCTGGCTGGCCGGCCGCAACCTGTCCCGCCGAACCCTGCTTTTGGGGGTGGGGGCGGTGGTCGGGCTGGGGCTTTTCGGGTTTACGGTGCGGGCGGCGGTCCTGGCCAGCTACTACCACGGGGATACCCCGGTGGAGATGCTGGTTTACACCCAGACCTCTCCCGAAATCCCCCGGCTTCTGCGGCGGGTGGAGGAGCTGGCGGCCCGGACCGGCCAGGGGCGGAACCTGCCCATAACCGTCGACGCCACCAGCGGCTTCTCCTGGCCGTGGGCCTGGTACCTGCGCCACTTTAAAAACGTCGATTACCCAACCCTGAGCGCCCCCGCCGGCCCGCCCCGGGGCGTGGTCCTCTTCCTCCATTCGGCCAACGAGCAGGCCATGCGCCCATACCTGGACCGCTACGGTCCGGGGGAGCGCTACCCCCACCGGTGGTGGTTCCCCGAAGACTACAAGTCGGCGGCCGCGTGGATTCGGGCCCTCACCCCGCCCGAAGACCGGGACCGGCTGACCCTCGACCCGGCTTCGCCCCCGGGCTTTAAGGAGGCCCTGGCGGCCACCCTTCAGCCGGCCGCCCTGGGCCGCCTCTGGCGGTATTTTGTCTATCGGGAAACCCTCAATCCGCTGGGCTCGGAGGACGGCATCTTTTACGTGGCCCGGGAGCTTTCGGCCACCCCGGCCGCCCAGCCCCGGCCGTCCGGCTTCACGGTCCTGGCTACGTTCGGCGGGCCGGGCCGGAACCCGGGGGAGTTTAACGGCCCCCGGGGGCTTGCCGTCGGCCCCGATGGGTCCGTTTACGTGGCCGACAGCCTGAACCACCGCCTTCAGAAGTTCGACCCCGCGGGCCGGTTTGCGGCCCAGGTGGGGGGCCAGGGGAGCGGACCGGGCCAGTTCCAGGAGCCCTGGGGGGTTGCCGTCGGGCCGGACGGTTCCGTTTACGTGGCCGACACCTGGAACCACCGCATCCAGAAGTTCGACCCGGATCTGGGGTTCATCACGGCGTGGGGCGAATTCGGCCCGGCCGGACCCGACCCACAGGCGGCCCCCGGCAGCTTTTACGGGCCCCGGGACGTCGCCGTGGACGGGTCGGGCCGGGTCTTTGTAACCGATACCGGCAACAAGCGGGTCCAGGTTTTCGACCCCGAAGGCCGGTTCCTTCTGGCCTTCGGGGGCCCCGGGTCCGGGCCCGGCCGGTTCGACGAGCCGGTGGGCCTCAAGTTCGACCGGAGGGGCCGGCTCTGGGTGGCGGACACCTGGAACCGGCGGCTTCAGGTTTTCGACCCCGAACTGCGGCCGGCGGCCCAGATTCCGGTGCCGGGCTGGGCGGGGACGGGCATCCTCAACAAGCCCTACCTGGCGGTGGGGCCGGACGGCTCGGTGTGGGTAACGGACCCGGAGGCAAGTCGCCTCTTTCGGCTCAACCCCGACGGCGGGCCCGCGGCCCCCTTCGCCGGCCCCTTTGGCCTGCCGATTGGCCTCGCCTTTGACGGGGAGGGCCGCCTGCTTCTGAGCGACGGGGCCGGCCAGCGGGTGATGCGGCTGGGCCTGCCCGGAAGTTGAGGAGGCTGGAAATGTTTGCGCGGTTCATTTCGGTCACGGTCCGCCACGGGACGGTGGAGGAGGTTGCCCGGGTCTACCGGGAGCGGGTGGTTCCGGCCGCCCGGTCCCAACCGGGGTTTAAGGGCGCCCTTCTGCTGGCCAATCCCGGAACCGACAAGGTCGTCTCGATAACCTTATGGGAGACCCGGGAAGCCCTGGAGGCCGGGGAGGCGGGCGGCTATCTGGTCACCCAGCGAGCCCGGCTGGGGGCCTACGCCGCCGGCCCGCCGGTTCGGGAGCACTTCGAGGTTAAGGTTATGGACCTGGCGGACGTTGCCGGGCCCGGCGGAGGCTGACCGATGCCCCGGGCCGACCTGGTGGTTTATAACGCCCGGCTCCGCACCCTGGACCCTGCCCGGCCGACGGCCGAGGGTCTCGCCGCCTATCAGGGTCGGGTGGTCCTGGTCGGCACCAAGGAGGCGGTGCTCGGCCTGGCCGGTCCGGAAACCGTCCGGCTGGACGGCCGGGGCCGCCTGGCGGTGCCGGGTTTTGTGGACGCCCACATCCACTTTGCCGCCTGGGCCCTGGCCCGGCGGCAGGTCGACCTGGGCGGAACCCACAGCCTGGCCGAGGCCCTGGACCGGGTGCGGGCGGCCGCCGAGAGGGTTCCCCCCGGGGAGTGGGTGGTGGGGCGGGGCTGGGACCACTCCGTCTGGGAAGGGGGCCGCTTTCCCACCCGGTCCGACCTGGACCGGGTGGTTTCCGACCGGCCGGTGGTCCTCACCCGGAAGGACGGCCACAGCGTCTGGGTCAACAGCCTGGCCCTCGCCCGGGCAGGGGTCACCCGGGAAACCCCGGACCCACCCGGGGGCCGGGTCGACCGGGACGAGGCCGGGGAGCCCACCGGCATCCTCCGGGAAGCCGCCATGCGGCTGGTCTGGCAGGCGGTGGGCCGGCCCGCCGCCGAGGCCGTCGAGGCGGCCCTGAGGGAGGCCATTCCCGAGGCCCACCGGCTGGGCCTCACGGGAATCCACGAAATCGACGGCCGGGAAGCCTTTCAGGCCTACCAGCGGCTCAGGCTGGCCGGAGATTTAAGCTTGCGGGTTCGGTTCTTCCTTAATCCGGCCCAGGAGCTCCTTGAGCCCGCCCTCCGCCTGGGCCTGAGAAGCGGCTTTGGGGACGACTGGCTCCGGGTGAGCGGGGTGAAGTTTTTCGCCGACGGCTCCCTGGGCTCTCTGACCGCCCTTATGCTGGAGCCTTATGTAAGGAACCGAAAACCGCGGGGTGGCCGTCACCCCGCCCGACCAGCTCAGGGCCTGGGTGGAAGAGGCCTCCCGGGGCGGCCTGGCCGTGGCCGTCCACGCCATCGGCGACCGGGCCAATCGGGTCTGCCTGGATATCCTCGAGGCGACCCGGCCCCTCTGGGCCGCCCAGGGGCTTCGGCCCCGAATCGAGCACGTGCAGCTGGTCCACCCCGACGACCTCCCCCGCCTTGCCCGGCTTGGGGTGGTGGCCTCGATGCAACCCATTCACTGCACCCAGGACCTTTTTCTGGCCGAAAAATACTGGGGCCGCCGCAGCCGCTACGCCTACGCCTGGCGCAGCCTTCTCCGGCACGGGACGGTCCTGGCCTTTGGGTCGGACTGCCCGGTGGAGACCCCCGACCCCCTTAAAGGGCTTTATGCGGCCTTAACCCGCCGGCGGGAAGACGGCTACCCGCCCGGGGGCTGGTATCCGGAGGAGCGGCTGGACGCCCAGGCGGCCGTAATGGCCTACACTTTTGGGGCGGCCTTCGCCGTAGGCGAAGGGGGGCACTGGGGGACCCTCAGGCCGGGCGGTTACGCCGACCTGGTCCTCCTCTCCCGGGATATTTTTCGGGCCCGGCCCGAGGAGGTTCTAGAAACCCGGGTGCTGGCCACCGTGGTCGGCGGGCGGCTGGTCTACCGGGACCCCGGGCTGGGGGGCTGAGGCCGGGGCCTGGGGCGCCCCCACCAGCTGGTAGAATAGATACCGAAACTGGGGCCGCCCCTTGGGCATCAGCGCCCGGAAGTTGGTGCCCACTTCCCCCGGACCGAAGGTGAACCGCTGCCGCTTTAAATAAAAAGATTTCACCACGGTCCGGTCCTCCAGCCGGGCGTACCAGCCGTGGGCCTCGCAGACCCACTTTCGGTTCTCCTGAAGGGTGGCCATCGGCTGCTGGCAGTCGGGGCAGGGCGGTGGCGGAATAACGGCCATCTTACGGCGCCTCCGAAGGAACCGCCTGCAGGGTCAGGACCCTGCCGTCCCGAAGGACCCGCACGGCCGTCGGCCGGTTTATAAGGTCGCCGGTCAGGGCCCGGTGGAGGTCTTCCAGCCGGCGGATGACCTGCCCATTAAGGCCGATGATGGTGTCCCCCGGCCGGAGGCCCGCCCGCTCGGCCGGGCTCCCCGGGGCCACCTCCAGTACTCCCACCCCCTGGTCGGCGGGGAGCTGGAGGGTGCGGACCACCCAGGGCGGCAGGGGCCGATTCTGGCCGGTGATGCCCAGGTAGGCCCGGCGGACCCGGCCGTCCCGGATGAGCAGGGCCGCCACCCAGCGGGCCATGTTTATGGGGATGGCGAAGGCCAGACCCTGGGCCGGAAAGATAACCGCCGTGTTTATGCCGATTACCCGGCCGCGGCTGTCCACCAGGGGCCCGCCCGAATTGCCGGGGTTGAGGGCGGCGTCCGTCTGGATGACGTTGTCCACCGGACGGCCGGCGCTGGTGTAAAGGGACCGGCCCACGGCGCTTACCACGCCCGTCGTGACCGAAAACTGGAACCCGAAGGGGTTGCCGATGGCGATGACCAGCTGGCCCACCCGAACCTTATCCGAATCCCCCAGGGGGGCGGCGGGCAGGTCGTTGGCCGGGATGCGGATGACGGCCAGGTCGGTAGCCGGGTCGTCCCCGACCAGCTGGGCCGGAAACTCCCGGCCGTCCACCAGGGCCACCCGGATCTGCCGGGCCCCGTGGACCACGTGGCTGTTGGTCAGAATATACCCGTCCGGGGTCAGAATGAAGCCGGAGCCGGCGCCGGCCTGGGCGGCATTTCGGGGTCCGGGCCGGGCCACCTGGACGTGGACCACCGACGGGCCCACCCGCTCCACGGCGGCGATGACCACCCGGGAGTAACTGTCAAAGGCCTCCTCGTCGGCCGCCCCAAATTCCGCCGGTTGGGCTCCGGAAACGGGACCGGGATGGTCAATAGGTTCGAGCTGGGGATTGAAGAAAGTCATGGGCTGTCTCCACTAACAGTCTAAAACCCGGGGATCTTTATTGTCAATTTCCGGCCGCCCGGGACCGGGGCGGCCGCGGGCGGTTGACGTGCCCCACCCCACAGGTTATTATGGATGTGGCAATGGACTTTTTTAGCGTCGGACCCCTGGAGCTTTTAATGCTGCTGGTGGTCGGGCTGATCGTCCTCGGCCCGGAGCGACTGCCCGAAGTCGCCATCAAAGTCGGCCGCTTTATCCGGGAATTCCGGGCCACCTACAGCCGCCTGGCGGCCGAAGTGATGCGGGAGCTCGAAGCCGCCGAACGGGAGACGCCGGGGTCCCCCGCCGAGGCCGAATACCGGCCCACCTGGACGCCGGCGCCCACGGCCGAAGCCCGGGCCGCCGAAACCGCCGGCCAGGGGATTCCCGGCGCCGAAGAGCCGACGGTTCAGGCCCCATCGGCCCAGGGGGCCGAGACTCCCCTGGCCGACACCGCGCCTTTAAGCGCCCCCGCAACCCCGCCGGCCGAGGACGGGGCCCGGCGCGGCGAACGGGAGGGCCCGGCGGCCCAGTAACCACCGGCGGAAGGACACGGCCGATGCGTAAGGCCCTAGTCTTACTGGTTGCCTTTTGTCTTGTCATAAGCGGGTGCTCCCTCTTCCCCCGGGGCAATCAGACCCCGACCCCGGCCCCCTACCCGCCCCCGGCCGGGGCCGTGGACCTGGAGCAGGCCGTCATCGCCGCGGTGGAGCGGACGGCCCCCTCGGTGGTGAGCATCGGCACCGACCAGGGGGGCCTCGGGTCGGGCATCATCGTCTCCGAAGACGGCCAGATCCTCACCAACGCCCACGTGGTGGCCGGAAGCCGCCTGCTGGCGGTGGGCCTGCCCGACGGCCGGACCTTTCGGGGCCGGGTGGTGGCGGCCGACGGGTCGGTGGACCTGGCCCTGGTGAAAATCGACGCCCAGGGCCTTCCGGCGGCCACCCTGGGGGATTCTGACCAGCTTAAACCCGGCCAGTTTGCCATCGCCATCGGCAACCCCCTCGGCTACTACCGCACCGTGACCTTCGGGGTCATCAGCGCCACCAACCGCAACGTCCGGGCCGGTCCCGGGGGTCAGGGCCTGGAGAACATGATCCAGACCAGCGCCCCGATAAACCCGGGCAACAGCGGCGGCCCCCTGGTTAACCTGCGGGGGGAGGTGGTGGGGGTCAACACCGCCGCGGCCATCGACCCTACCCTGGGGGAGAAGGCCGAAGGGATCGCCTTCGCCGTGCCCATCAATACCGCCAAGCAGCGGCTCCAGCAGTGGGCCCGGGCCGCCGCCGGCGCCCCGGCCGCCCCGGCCCAGCCCTTCCTCGGGGTTACCCTCGGGGAGACCATCGACCCCTTCCTCGCCCGGGTTTACGGCATCCCCACCGGGGTGCCGGTGGTCTCGGTGGTTCCCGGGGGACCCGCCGACCAGGCGGGAATACGGCCGGGGGATATCATCACCCAGGCCGACGGCCGGCGGGTCGAGACCGCCGCCCAACTGGTGGAGATTCTCCGGTCGAAGCGGCCCGGGGATAAGCTGGAGCTTCGGGTCTGGCGCCGGGGCCAGGAGCTGAGCCTCACCGTCACCCTGGGGGGTTAGGGCTGGTTTACGACTTCCACACCCAGACCTTTTACTCCGACGGCTCCCTTTCGCCGGTGGAGCTGGTGCGGCGGGCGGCGGTCCGGGGCTACCGGGCCGTCGGCCTTACCGACCACGCCGGCCCCGGCAACCTGGAGTGGGTTATCGAGCGGCTTAAGGCCGACTGCGAGCTGGTGAGGCGGGAGTGGGGGATCCTGGCCGTTCCCGGGGTGGAGCTCACCCACCTCCCCCCGGCCGCCATCCCCGAGCTGGCCCGCCGGGCCAAGGCCCTGGGGGCCCTGGTGGTGGTCCACGGGGAGACGCCGGTAGAGCCGGTAATTCCCGGGACCAACCGGGCCGCCGTGAGCTCGGCCGATGTGGACATTCTGGCCCATCCCGGCCTCCTCACCGAGGAGGAGGCGGCCCTGGCCGCCGCCAACGGGGTCTTCATTGAGGTCTCGGCCCGGAAGGGCCACTGCCTGGCCAACGGCCACGTGGTGCGGGTCGCCCGCCGGGCCGGGGCCAGGCTCCTGGTTAACTCCGACGCCCACGACCCCGCCGACCTCCTCACCCCCGAGTTTGCCCGGACGGTGGCCCTGGGGGCCGGACTGGAGGCCGAAGAGCTCCGGACCGTGCTGGAGGAGAACCCGCGGGCCCTGCTGGCCCGCCTCGGCTACCGGCCCGATTAGGCCTCGGCGGGCAGGCCGTCGGCCTTGAGGGCGGCCTGCAGGGCCGCCAGGGCCACCTCCACCTGGTCGGGGTCCGGTTTCCGGGTAGTGAGCCGCTGGAGCCAGAGGCCGGGCGAAACCAGCAGGAGGCGGACCAGGGGATTGCGGACGTGGGCGGCCCCGAACCGGATGACTTCGTAGGCCACCGCCGCCACCAGGGGGACCAGGGCCACCCGGGAAAGAAGCTTCAGGGGCAGGGGCGGGTCCCCGAGCCAGGCGAAAACAAAGACGGCCAGGACCATCACCGTCAAAAGAAAGGCCGTGCCGCAGCGGGGGTGGGCGGTGCTGAAGCCCAGGGCCACCTCCGGCCGGAGGGGCGCCCCGGCCTCCAGGGCGTGGACCGCCTGGTGTTCCGCCCCGTGGTAGGCAAAGACCCGGCGGATTTCCGGGAGATGCCCGATGGCGACGATATACCCCAACAGCAACCCGAGGCGCACCAACCCTTCGGCGAGGTTGACGAAGATGGGGTCGGGCAGAAGGGCCCCCAGCCAGTGGGTGAGGAGGGCCGGGCCCATAAAAAAGGCCGCCAGGGCGATGGCCAGCGAGCTCACCAGCACCGGCCAGACCAGCGCCGGGCCCACCTCGGCCTGCTGACCGGCCGCCACCGCGGCCGAAAGGGTGAGGGCCTTTATCCCCAGGGAGAGGGTCTCGTAAAGGACGAGCACCCCCCGGATAAAGGGCAGCCCGGCCAGCTTACTGCGGGCAAGCGGGGAATTTAAGGGTTCGGTCCGGACGAAGATGGCCCCGTCGGGTTGGCGGACGGCCACGGCGTAGTGGGTGCGGCCCCGGATCATGACCCCCTCGATGAGGGCCTGCCCGCCGTAGTGGAAGGGGCGGGTTGGGGGGCCGGACGGGGCCGCCATAAAGGGATTTTTAAGGGAGGGCTACTCCTGCCCGCCCTCGGCCTGCTCCTGCTCCCGGCCGTACCGGCGGAGGAACCGCTCCACCCGCCCGGCCGTGTCCACGATCCGCTGTTCGCCGGTAAAGAAGGGGTGGCACCGACTGCAAACCTCAACCCGGAGGACGGGCTTGGTGGAGCCGGTGGTGAAGGTGTTGCCGCAGGCGCAGATTACCTGGGCGTTCGGGTAATACTGGGGGTGGATCTTCGGCTTCATAGGCCGACCGCAACCGGGGCGGGAATGACGTTCACCCGCTTTTTGTCCTTGGCGTAAAAGTCGAACTTGACAAACCCGTCCTTGAGGGCGAAGAGGGTGTCGTCCCGGCCGAGGCCGACATTCCGGCCCGGGACGATCCTGGTGCCCCGCTGGCGGACGAGGACCTCCCCTGCCCGGACGAACTGACCGTCGAAGCGCTTTACGCCCAGGCGCTTGGAGATGCTGTCGCGGCCGTTTCGGGTGCTTCCGCCGCCTTTCTTATGGGCCATTCTGACTCACCTCACCCAACCGAATCTCTTCCACCGCCAGGCGGGTGTACCGCTGACGGTGCCCCTGCTTTCGCCGGTACCGGGTCTTGGCCTTGAATTTAAAGACCACGATTTTTCGGCCCTTCTCCTGGGCCAGGACCCGGGCCCGCACCGCCGCCCCCGGAACCACGGGCCGGCCGACCAGCGGGGGGCCGGAATCGGGCACCACCAGGAGCACCCGGTCCAGCTCCACCCGGCTGCCCACGGGGGCATCGAGCCGCTCGACGAGCAGGGTATCGCCGGGCCGGACCCGGTACTGTTTGCCTCCGGTCTCAACGACTGCGTACATGGGTCATCACCGGGCGGGGAGGGCCGCTTCCGGGCCCCCATCCTTTGAGGATTATACCCCGAATCGGCCCGCCCGGGCAAATATCCTTAAATTTGACATAATGTTTTACGATTCGGGGGTGGGGACGGGCCGGCCCGGCAGGCGCAGGGGCGGCAAAATCGCCTCAAGTTCCGCCCGCCGGGGCTCCAGCCAGGGCGGCAGCCGCCGGCCGGTGCCCAGGGCCTCGGGCGGCTCGTCCACGGTGAACCCCGGCGGGTCGGTGGCGATTTCAAAGAGGACCCCGCCGGGCTCGAAGAAATAAATCGAGTGGAAGTAGAGCCGGTCCCGGACGGGGGTGACCTGGTACCCGGCCGCCAGCAGCCGGCTGCGCCAGGCCAGCTGGGTATCGTCGTTCTGGGTCCGAAAGGCCACGTGGTGGACCGTCCCGGCCGCAATCCGGCCCCGGAAGAGGTCCCGCCGGACCTCCACGTCTACGATGGCCCCCGGACCGCCGGCCCCGGCGGCGTACCGGTAGCGGCGGCCCCCCGCGGCCGCCCGAAAGGTGAACCCCATGATCTGGGTAAGCAGGCCCGCCGTGGGGTCGGGAACCGCCTCGGTCAGGGTCACCCCGTAGATTCCCCGGACGGCGTGCTCGGCGGGGACCGGTCCCCCGGACCAGGGCTCCCGGTCGTCCGGTTCCGGCCCGGCCACCAGCTCCAGTTTAAGGCCGTCGGGGTCGTAGAAGACCAGCACCTGCTCGTCGAAGCGTTCGGCCGGGGGCTCGAATCGGACGCCGTGGCCCTCGAAACGGCCCTGCCAGTAGTCGAAACTTCCGGCCGGAACCGAGAAGGCGACGGCCGTCACCTGGCCGGTTCCCCGGCGGCCGGGAACCCGGTGGGGCCAGAGGAAGAAGGTTAAGACCGTTCCCGGCCGGCCCAGTTCGTCGCCGAAATAAAAATGATAGGCCGAAGGGTCGTCGAAGTTTACGGTGATTTTTACCAGCCGCAGGCCGAGGACCCGGGTGTAGAAGTCGATGTTGACGTTAGGGTCCCCGGCGATGGCCGTCACGTGGTGAATTCCCCGAATCCGGTCAACCATGGGCAAAACCTCCCAACCCGCCGTTGGAAACTCGCTTTAAACTATAAAGCTTCGCGGAGTTCCTGGTCCAGGGGCGCCAGGACCAGGCCCGAAAGGGGCTTGGGGTAAAAATAGGTCGATTTCGGGGGCATCTCCACCCCCGCCCGGGCCAGGGCCACCACCTCTTCGGCCCGGGGCGGCCGCAGAATCACCGCCCAGCCGTACCGGCCGGCCTCCACCTGCCCCACCGCCTCGGCCAGCTCCCGGGTGTAGCCCAGCCGCCCGGGGTCGTCCACCCCGAAGGCCTGCTCGACGATGAGCACCTGGGCCAGGCCCACGTCCACCTGCCGCCAGGCCCCGGGACGGTCTTCCGGCCAGCCGGAACCCGGCTCCGGCAGACGCCGGAGGGTCAGCAGGTAGAGGCCGCCGGGGCCGTACAGGCCGAAGGCCGGGCGGTCGGAGGCCTCGAGCTCGGCCGCCAGCTCCCGGGCCGTTCCCCCAAAGGGGCGGACCTCAAAGTGGGCCTCAAGCCGGCGAAAAACCTGCCCGGGCCCGGGGCCGTCGGGGATGAGGCGGTGGGTGGGCAGGATTACCAGGCTGGGGTCGGCCGCCGGGTAAAGCACCATCAGCACGTAGTTCCACGCCGCCCGGGGCCGCTCCCTGAGGTCCCGGCGGTTTTCGTCCCGAAAGAGCTGGGCCGCCCGGAAGCGGTGGTGGCCGTCGGCCACCAGCACCTGGGCCCCGGCCAACAGCCCGGTGAGCCGGCGAAGGGCGGCCGGGTCCGTCAGCCGGCCCAGCCGGTGGGACCCGGCCTCGTCGGCGGCCTCGGCCACGGGCTGAAGGGCTGAGCCCAGGGCCGCCAGCTCGGCCTGCAGGGCGGACCCGTCGTCCAGGACCAGGCCGAAGAGGGGGCTGGTGTTGGTGCGGGTGGCCCGGAGGAGCTCCAGCCGGTCGGCCACGGTGGGCGGGACCGTGCGCTCGTGGGCGAGGACGGAGCCGTCGGCGGCCTCGGGGAGGCGGACCATCCCCACCAGCCCCACCCGATCAAACCGGCGGCCCCCCCAGTTAAAGGCGAGGGCGTAAACGTAAAAGCCCGGGGCCGGGTCCGGCCGGAGGACCCCCTCCCGTTGCCAGCGGCCGAGCTCGGCGGCGGCCAGCCGGTAGGGGTCCTGGGCTTCAGGGTAGAGCAGGCGGGCCAGCTCGATGCGGGCGATGTTGTACGGGCTCCGGTTGAAATAGCGGGCGGCCTGGTCGGCCGGGATCACGTCGTAGGGGGGCGCAACCACGTCATTGACGTCCCCGACCCGGGCCGGGTCGTATCTTAAGCCGACGAAAGGCAGGACCCGGCCCACGGGCTAGCGGCCGAAGGCGGCGTTAAACTTGGCCATAAGCCGGGACTTGAGGCGGGCGGCCTTATTGGGGTGGAAGACCCCCCGCTCGGCCGTCCGGTCGATGATGCTCACGGCCTCCCGGACGGCGGCCTCGGCCGCGGCCCGGCTGCCGGACTGGATGGCGGCCAGGGCCTTCTTTATAAAGGTTTTAACCCGGGATTTGTAGGCCTGGTTGCGCAGGCGGCGCTTTTCGCTCTTGCGAAGCTGCTTTAAGGCCGATTTGGTTCGGGGCATCCGATTCACACTCCCTGAAAGTTAGTTCCGTCCGGAAGGTAGTATACCCGATCCGGCGGCGGGGCACCGCCATTTATTTGACATCTGAGGCCGGATTGACCCTATCGGCGACCATGCGGCGGCTCATTGACGAGGCCTACCGGCAGCTTCTCGAACGCCGGCGCCGGGAAGCGGCCGAAAGGATCGCCGGCTTTGCCCTTGAAGCCCCGGCCGACTCCGAAGGGCTGTGCCGGGAGCTGGCTGTGGCCCACGATGCCGGCGTTCCTTGACGCCAACATCCCCACCTATGCCGCCGCCCGGACCACCCGTTGAAGGGGCCGTGTATCGAAGTTCTTAAGCTGGCGGCCGCCCAGCCTCGCCAGTTCCTAACGGATGCTGAGGTTTTGCAAGAGCTCTTACATTACCACGTGGCCCGTGGCATGGTCGGACCGGGGTGTGAGGTTGTCCCGGCGTTTGCCGAACTGATGCGCGGCCGGACCGAGCCAGTATTGACCCAGGACGTGGTTGAGGCCTGCCGGCTGGCCGCCGAGGCCGGGCCGGGGATTCCGGCCCGGGACCTGGTTCAGGCCGCGGTGAGGAAGCGGGTTGGGGTTAACGAGGTCCTTTCGGCCGACCGCCCTTTTGACCGGTTCGGGTCCTTGCGGCGGCTTGACCCGCGGGATGTGGGGACGTGGCGCCGGCAGCCGGACGGCTGCCCCTGGGGTTGGGGAAGGCGGAGGCTTCCTGGGGCGGGCCTTGACTGGTGGAAAAAGGGGTTGGGGCCCCGGCCGGCCGGGCCTTATGATTAATTACGGCTAATGCTGATTATACGCAATTTAAGGAGGTTTCAGGGTGGACCCGGCCGACCTGCTCCCCGAGTTCGAAGACTTCCTCGTTCACCTGCGGGCCAACGGCTATTCGGCCCGCACCGTCTACAGCTACCGCCGGGACCTCCTCCTCTTCGGCCGCTTCCTCGCCCAAAGCGGCCTCACCTTCGACCGGGTCGATAAGCTGACGGTCACCCGTTTTAAGGCCGCCCTGGCCGACCCCGACCACGTCCGCCTGCTGGAGGACCGGCCCCAGCGGGAGCGCCTGAAGGCCCGCTCGGTGAACCGCACCCTCTCCGCCCTCCGAAGCTACCTCCGTTTCCTGGTCGAAATCGACCGGCCCGTCCCCATTCCCCCCGACGCCGTAAAGCTCGCCCGGGCCGAAAGGCCCCACCCCCGGGTCCCCGACCTGACCGACCTCCTCCGGCTGATGGAGGCCCCCTCCTACCTGGAGGCCGACCCGAAGGTGGCCTTAAGAAACCGGGCCATCTTCGAGGTCCTCTTCGCCACCGGCCTGCGCATCTCGGAGCTGTGCGGCCTTAACCGCAACCAGCTCGGGCCCGACGGCGAAATCTTCGTCCGGGGCAAGGGCAAGAAGGAGCGGTTCGTTTACCTGACGCCCCGGGCCCGCCACCACCTGGACCAGTACCTGGCCACCCGAACCGACCCCTTTCCCGCCCTCTTTATCCCTTACCGGGGCCGCCGCCTCGAAACCCGGGACCCCCGCATCTCCCCCAACTACGTGGAGGCTCGCCTCCGCTATTACCTGGCCCGGCTTAAAATCAACGTTCCCATCACCCCCCACACCTTCCGCCACGCCTTCGCCACCTACCTGGCCGAAGAAGGGGCCAACCCGGCCGCCATCCAGGTGCTCCTCGGCCACGAATCTTTGCAAACTACGAATCGTTATGTCAACTTGCACGACCGGGCGGCCCGGGAGGCCCACCGCCGCTTCCACCCCCTCCCCGACCCCGAGCCCTGAGCCGGGCCTTTATGGGGGCCCTGCGCCCCTGGCTGCGTTTCAGGGGGATAACGACAAAGCTCCGCCTTTGACCGGGGGCGTTTGCGGTTGGGTTTCGGGCCCAACTAAAATTGATTACTGGGCTAAACTGCGGGGGAGAAACCGGCGATGAAAGCCTATCGCACCGACCAGATCCGCAACATCGGCCTCTTCGGCCACGGGGGCTCGGGCAAGACCTCCCTTTCCGAGGCGGTCCTCTACACCGCCGGGGTTATCAGCCGCCTCGGCCGGGTCGAAGAGGGCACCACCACCTCCGACTACGACCCCGACGAAATCCGCCGCCGCATCTCCGTTAACCTCTCCCTGCTCCCCTTCGAGTGGCAGGGCCTTAAGGTCAACCTGGTCGACACCCCCGGTTATTTCGACTTCATCGGGGAGGCCATCAGCGCCATGCGGGTGGTGGACGGGGCCGTCATCGTCGTCGACGCCGTGGCCGGGGTCGAAGTGGGCACCGAGACCGTCTGGAAGATGGCCGACGAGCGGAACCTCCCCCGGGTCGTCTTTATTAACAAGGTCGACCGGGAAAATGCCGACTTCTGGCGGGCCCTCAACTCCCTCAACGCCAAGTTCGGCCGCCGCTGCGTCCCCGTCCAGCTTCCCATCGGCAGTCAGGCCGCCTTTAAGGGGGTGGTGGACCTGGTCAGCCTGCGGGCCTACGATGGGGAGGACCCCGCCGGGGGGCCGGTGCCGGCCGACCTGGCCGGGCAGGTGGAAGAGTACCGGGAGAAGCTGGTCGAGGCGGTAGTGGAGGCCGACGACGACCTGCTCAACAAGTACCTAGAGGGCCAGGAGCTGACCCCCGATGAGCTCGAGCAGGCCCTCAGGGCGGCGGTCCGGTCCGGCCAGGTGGTGCCCGTGCTGGTGGGGAGCGCCCTCCTCAACCGGGCCGTGGCCCCCTTTGTCGACCTTCTGGTGAAGGTGATGCCTTCGCCCGTGGACCTCGGGCCGGTGGCGGCCCTGAACCTGGCGGCCAACCAGGAGGAGCGGCTCGACCCCCTGCCCACCTCGCCCCTGACTGCCCTGGTTTTCAAGACGACGGCCGACCCTTACGTGGGCCGCCTTAACTACTTCCGGGTTTACACCGGGGTTTTGCGGTCCGACTCCCACGTCTGGAATGCCACCAAGGGCCGTGAGGAGCGCATCGGTCAGGTCTTTTTCCTCCGGGGCAAGCACCAGGAGCCCACGGCGGAGGTGGTGGCCGGGGACATCGCCGCCGTGGCCAAGCTGGCCGAAACCTCCACCGGCGACACCCTCTGCACCAAAGACCGGCCTTACCTGCTGCCGGGGATCAGGTTCCCCGAGCCCGCCTACTACGCGGCCGTCCACCCCAAGACCCAGGCCGACCTGGACAAGCTGAGCGGGGCCCTGGCCCGGCTGGTGGAAGAGGACCCGACCCTGCGCATCCGGCGGGAGCCGGACACCAACGAGATTTTGCTGGGGGGGATGGGGGAGTCCCACATCGACGTGGCGGTGGACAAGCTCAAGCGCAAGTTCGGGGTCGAGGTCCGCACCGAGCTTCCCAAGGTGCCCTACAAGGAGACCATCACCCGGCCGGTTAAGGCCGAACACAAGCACAAGAAGCAGACGGGCGGCCGCGGCCAGTACGGCCACGTCTTCCTGGAGCTGGAGCCTTTGCCCCGGGGCGCCGGCTTTGAGTTCCACGAGCGCATCTTCGGCGGGGCCGTCCCCAAGGAGTACATCCCGGCCGTGGAAAAGGGGGTGAGGGCCGCCCTCCAGGAGGGGGTTCTGGCCCGCTTCCCCGTCGTCGACGTTAAAGTCACCCTCTACGACGGTTCTTACCACCCGGTGGACTCCTCGGACATCTCCTTCCAGATCGCCGGGCGGGAGGCCTTCAAGAAGGGGATGGCCCAGGCCAACCCGGTCCTCCTGGAGCCCATCATGCGGGTTCGGGTCACCGTTCCCGATGAGTACACCGGGGACGTCATGGGCGACCTGAACACCCGCCGGGGGCGGGTGCTGGGGATGACCTCGGCCGACGGCAAGACCACCATCGAGGCCCTGGTGCCGTACGCCGAGATGCGCCGGTACGCCACCGAGCTCCGGTCCATGACCCAGGCCCGGGGGACCTTCGAGATGGAGTTCAGCCACTACGAGGAGGTCCCGCCCCACCTGGCCCAGCAGATCATCGCCGAGGCGGCCAAGGCCCGGGCCGAAAAAGAATCCGAAGACTGAGGGGCCCGAAAAGGGCCGGCCGGCGGACAGGTCGCCCGCCGGCCCAGGTCCCTTGACAAAGGGCGCAGACTAAGGCCGGTAGGCCAGCTCGCCGTGCTGGCTTACGTCCAGCCCCACCGCCTCTTCCTGCTCCTCCACCCGGATGCCTACCACCAGGTCCAGAACCTTGAGGATGACCCAGGTCATGGCGGCGGCGTAAATGAAGGTGGTGGCGGCGGCCACGGCTTGATAAAGCAACTGGGCCGGGTTTCCGAAGAAGAGGCCGTTGGCCCCGGCCGGGTTCACGGCGGTGGTGGCGAAGAGGCCGGTGGCCAGGGCGCCCCAGAGGCCGCCGATGCCGTGGACCCCAAAGACGTCCAGGGCGTCGTCCACCCGGAACCGGCTCTTCGTCAGGTAGACGGCCCAGTAGCAGACGAAACCGGCCACCAGGCCGATGACGATGGCCGATCCCGGCTCCACGTAGCCGCTGGCCGGGGTGATGGCCACCAGCCCGGCGATGGCCCCGGCGCAGAGGCCGGCCAGGCTCGGCCGGCCCTGGTGCAGCCAGCCGGTGAACATCCAGGTTAGGGCAGCCATGGCCGCGGCCGTGTTGGTCACCACGAAGGCCGAGGCAGCCAGGGGGCCTGCCCCCAGGGCGCTCCCGGCGTTAAAACCGAACCAGCCGAACCAGAGCAGGGCCGCCCCCAGGGCCGTCAGGGTCAGGTTGTGGCCTTCCAGGGGCTTCTCCCCAAACCCGAGCCGGGGCCCCAGGACCAGAGCCGCGACCAGGCCGGAGACCCCCGAAGAGATGTGGACCACCGTTCCCCCGGCAAAGTCGAGGGCCCCGAGACTCCGCAGCCAGCCGCCGACCCCCCAGACCCAGTGGGCGATGGGGTCGTAGACCAGGGTAGCCCAGAGGATGCTGAAAAGAACGAAGGCCTTAAACCGCTTCCGCTCGGCGAAGGCCCCGGTTATGAGGGCCGGGGTGATGATGGCGAACATCATCTGGAAGGCCATGAAGGCCAGGTGGGGGATGGTGGGGGCGTAGTCGGGGTTCGGTTCGGCCCCAACCCGGTGCAGGCCCACCCAGTCGAGGCCCCCGATGATGCCGAAGTGGTCCGGGCCGAAGGCCAGTGTGTAGCCGATGACCACCCACTGCACGCTCACCAAGGCCAGGATAAAGAAGCTGTGCATGACGGTAGACACTACGTTATGGCCCCGGACGAGGCCGCCGTAAAAGAGGGCCAGGCCCGGGGTCATGATCATCACCAGGGCCGCCGAGGCGAGAACCCAGGCGGTGTCTCCGGCGTTAATCTCAGGCATTGTCTAACACCTCCCACCGTATTTTTCTAGAAAGCTTCTTTGCGCCGGCGCCGGAAGCTTTCTAAATAGATTCTGGGTTGCGGGGTCCCGGCCGACATATAGATGTCATCACCAATTTTGGCCATAACTTTTGTGCACAACATCTAATCAAAACCCCACAAACCCGGAGCCGCCTGTTTGTTCAAAATACCCAAAACCTCGACCGCCGGCTCAGACCGGCCCCTGGCCCGGCGGGGTCGGCGGCCCGTCCCGGCGGGCCAGCCAGACCATGATGGCGTCGGCCGTGGCCACGTTGGTAGCCAGGGGAACGTCGTGGACGTTGCACAGCCGCAGGAGGGCCTCGATGTCGGGCTCGTGGGGATGCTTGTCCATCGGGTCGACGAGAAATATGACGGCGTTCACCTGCCCCTCTACGACCCGGGCCCCGATCTGGATGTCCCCACCCTCAGGCCCGGCCCGGAGGGCCTCCACCTCCAGCCCCACCTTGTCCCGAAGCAGGCGGGCCGTGCCGGCCGTGGCCACCAGGCGGCATCGGGCGAGGGCCTGCCGGTTGAAGGTGGCCCAGGCCACCAGGTCGGCTTTCTTACCGTCGTGGGCGATGGGCGCCAGCGTCAGCATAAAGGCCCTGCGCCCCTTCCCCGGCCCAGAGGTCGGCCTGGACCCTCAGGATCTGCCGGAGCAGGCCGTAAACCTGGGCCCGGGCCCCCGGGTCTGGGGCCTTCCAGAGGGCCACGGCCAGCTCGATGAACGCCTCCCGGTAGGCCCCCTCCTTCAGGAAATATTTGGCCCGCTGGGTTCGCACCACAAAATCGCCGGGATCAAGCCTGACCGCCTGCTCCAGAGCCCGCCGGGCCGCCCGCTTCTTGCCCCGGGCCAGGAGGGCGGTCCCCAGGTAGGCGTGGGCCACGGCCCAGCCCGGTGCCAGGCGAACGGCCCGGCGCAGCAGCCTTTCCGCCCGGGCGGCCTCCCCCACCAGCAGGTGGGCCACACCCAGGCCCAACAGGTCTCCCCTCACCCCTTCGGACTCAAGCGTTAAGGTCATCCGGCGCCTCCCGTTATTTAGGCTTCCATACAAAGGGTAGGCCGGGATCGCCTGGCGGTCTACGTTCACCTGCACAAACTTCGGCCCGCCCCCTTGTGCCCGGTTATACTAAAAAGCGCCAAAGGGGAGGACCTGGTCGGCGGTGAGCCACCGGAACAGCCTTCTGCCGGCCCCTTTGAAGGGGGTCGACCTGGCCGTCTGGGCCCTGCTCATCGGGGCCTGTCTGGCGGCCGTGGCCGTCGTGGGCCGGGGGCGGACGGCCGTGGATTACCCGGTCTACGTGATGGCCGCCTACGGGTTTCTCCGGGGGGAGAACGTCTACGCCTGGGGCGAAGAGGACTACGCCCGGGCCGCCGCCGACCTCGGCCTGGGCCGGTACGCGCCCCCCTATCGCTACCCGCCCCTAACCGCCCTGCTGGCCGTTCCCCTGGTCGGCCTGCCGGCGGCCGGCATCTGGGCCTGGTCGGCCCTGCAGGCCGGCGCCTGGCTTTTAACTTGCTGGGTCCTGGGGCGCCTGGGGCCGGCCGGGGCCCGCCGAAGGCTTATCTGGCTGGGGGTGGGGCTGCTCATGCCCTTTTTTGCCGGCCTCTACGCCGGGCAGGTGAATCCCCTGGCCACCCTGCCGGCGGCCGCGGCCGTCGTCCTCGTGGGCGCGGGCCGGGCGGTGGGTGGGGGGCTCCTGGGCCTGAGCCTCACCCTCAAGCCCCTGGGCCTGGGTTTGGCCGCCCTGCTCCTCTGGGAGGGGCGGTGGCGGGCGCTCTTCGGGGCGGTGATTACGGCCCTCGTTCTTTTGAGCCTGCCGGCCGCCGCCTTCGGGTCTGTTGCCCTCAATTTCATCGGCTCAAACCTTTTCCCGGCACCCACGCCGTATCCCCCGGCCCAGAGTCTACCGGGGCTCGCCGCCCGCTGGCTCACCGCCCACCCCTACGGTTTCTCCCCGGCCGACCACCCGGCGGCCGCCCGCTGGGCCGGCCTGGGTCTCTCGGCCCTGGTCCTCGCCATCACCGCCGCGGCCTCTTGGCCGCCGGGACGCAGCGGTCCCTCTTTCCAGGCGAGGGCCGGGCTGGTCTGTGCCGCCGCCCTGCTGGCCAATCCCGGCACCTGGTACCACCACGCCACCATGCTGGGCATACCCCTGGCCGTGCTCCTCGGCCGGTCTGCCAGCCGGCCGGGTTGGTGGTGGGGGGGCCTCGCTTTGAGCTACGGCCTCATCCAGGTATGGGGGGTGGCCTGGCACGCCTTGGTCGGTTGTACGCCCCTCCTGGACCTGGCCACCTTCGGCATGCTGGGCATCTGGGCCCTCATGGTCTTTGAAACCCGGCGAAAACCGTGAAGCTGAGGCCGGACTGTACCCTCTTCGTCAGCTGGGTGGGGATGATGCTGGTCCTTTTCCGCCCGGAGCTGCACGGCTTCGACACCGTGGCGTATTACTCCTGGCTCCGGTCCGCGGTGATCGGAGGCACGTTAGATGTCACCGAGACTTTTGCCCGCTACGGCTACCTGGGGGAGCGGGGACTCTCCCCGACCGGCTACCGGCTGAACGAGTGGCCGGTGGGGCCGGCCGTGCTCTGGCTGCCCTTCTTTCTGGCCGGACACCTCACCGCCCTGGCCGCCCGGGCCCCGGCCGACGGCTTCGGCGCCCCGTATCTGGTTTTCACCGCCCTGGGCTCGAGCCTTTATGGGCTGGCGGGCCTGCTTCTGGTGAGGCGGTTGATGCTCGCCTTTGCCGGCCCGGGGGCCGCCTTCTGGGCCGTGCTCGGCATCTGGCTGGCCTCGCCCCTGGTCTTTTACATGTTGGCCCACCCCTTTATGGCCCACGCCCCAGATTTTTTCGTTAACGCCCTATTTTTGTGGCTGTGGGTCCGCGGGGACGGCTCCTGGCGGTCCCGGCTTGGCCTCGGGCTGGTGGGCGGCCTGGCCGCCTCCGTCCGCTACCAGAATGCGACCCTCCTGCTCTGGCCGGCCCTGGAAGAGGCGGTCCAGGGCCGGTTGGGCCTTCGGGATGGGCTCGCCCGGTTGGGGGCCCTGGGGCTCGGGGCGCTGGTGGGTTTTTCACCCCAGCTTATCGTCTGGCGGGTGGTGTTCGGGGAGTGGGTTGTGCTCAATCCCTACGGCCTGACCGGGGCCGGCGGCTTTGACCTCCGGTCGCCCCATTTTCTCGACGTTCTCTTTTCCACCGACCGGGGGCTTTTCCCCTGGATGCCCCTTTCGGTTTTCGGGGTGCTGGGCCTTTTCGGGCCGCTCCTTCGCCGGCGCCCGGCCCTGGCCCGACTCCTCGGGGCCCAGTTCCTGGCCCAGGTCTACGTCGTGGGCTCGTGGAGCAGCTGGTCGGGCGGGGCGGCCTTCGGGCCCCGCCTCCTGGTGGGTCTTCTGCCGGGGCTGGGCCTTGGGCTTGCGGCCCTCTACGACGGCTGGGCCCGCCGCCGGGCGGTCGCCCCGGCCGGCCTCAGTCTGGGATTCGCCGCCTTTAACCTGGTCCTGCTGGCCCGGTACGGCCTGGGGGACGTTCCCCACGCCGGGCCGGTACCCCTGGAACATCTCTGGCTGGGTCAGCTTACTTTCTTCCCAGGCCTGCCCGGCCGGGTCGGACCCCTCCTTGAGGCCCTGCTCCGGCGGGCGCCCTGACCCCGGTTAAAATCGAGGTGGGATGACGGTGCGCTTTGAAATCGTTGCCGCCGGCCCCGGATTCGCCCGGGTCGGCCGCCTCTTTACCCCCCACGGTCAGGCCGAGACCCCGGCCCTGGTCATCGTTGCCACCCAGGCCACCGTGAAGGGCCTGACCCCCGAGGAGGTCCGGGCCGCCGGGACGGAAATCGTCCTGGCCAACACCTATCACCTTTACCTGCGGCCCGGGGCGGAAGTGGTGGGCCGATTGGGGGGACTCCACCGGTTCATGGGCTGGTCGGGGCCCCTTATGACCGACAGCGGGGGCTTTCAGGTTTTTAGTCTCGGCTTTGCCCTCGAACACGGGGTGGGGAAAATCGCCAAGATCTTTCCGGGAATGGACGTGGAAACCCCGGCCCGGGGGGTGAAGCCCCGCCTCGTTGCCATCGACGACGATGGGGTTACTTTTACCTCCCACCTGGACGGTTCCCGCCACCGCTTCACCCCGGAAAAGTCCATCGAGACCCAGGAGAAACTTGGGGCGGACATCATCTTTGCCTTCGACGAGTGCACCTCGCCCCTGCACGATTACGAATATACCCGCCAGGCCCTGGAGCGAACCCACCGGTGGGCCCTGCGCTGTCTGGCCGCCAGAACCCGGTCCGACCAGGCCCTCTTCGGCATCGTCCAGGGCGGGGCCTACCGGGACCTCCGGGAGGCCAGCGCCCGGTTCATCGCCAGCCTGCCCTTCGACGGCTACGGCATCGGCGGCTCCCTGGGCCGCTCGAAAGAAGAGATGTGGCAGGTGGTGGACTGGGTGGTCCCCCTCCTCCCCGAAGGCAAGCCCCGCCACCTCCTGGGAATCGGGGAGCCCGAAGACCTGCTGGGGGGAATCGCCCGGGGGGTTGACCTCTTCGACTGCGTGGCCCCGACCCGCCTCGGCCGCCACGGGGCCGCCTACACCCGGCGGGGCCGCCTGAACCTGCGGGCGGCCGTCTTTCGGGAGGACCCGGGCCCCATCGAGGCCGACTGCGACTGCTACACCTGCCGCCGGTTCAGCCGGGCGTATCTAAGGCACCTTTTTAACGCCGGGGAGATGCTGGGGCCCCGGCTGGTCACCATCCACAACATCCGCTTTTTGCAAAGACTGGTCGAGGGCGCCCGGGCCGCCATTCGGGCGGGCGCCCTCGAGGAGTACGCGGCCGAATTTCTGGCTAGCTACCGAACCGGAGCAACGGAAGTTCCGGGCTGACGGTCCGGGCCGGGGATTCGGCCGCCAGGATGAGGCGGGCGTAGACCCGCTCGTAATCGTCGGCCATCCGCTCCACGCTGAACCGCCGGGCCACGTACTGACGGCAGGCCGCCCGGTCGATCCGGTCGATGCGGCCGACGGCGGCCGTAAGCTCCTCCACCGTCTCGCCGGTGTAACCGGTAACCCCGTCCTGCATCAGCTCGGGCACCGAGCCCCGGCGCCGGGCAATGACCGGACAGCCGCAGGCCAGGGCCTCGATGGGGGCCAGACCGAAAGGCTCCGGCCAATCGATGGGGAAGAGAAAGGCGTAGGCCCGGCCCAACAGCTCGACCTTCTCCTGCTGGTTCACCTCCCCGATGAATTCGATAAGGGGATGGTTAAGCTCCGGCCGGATGTATTTTTCGTAATATTCCACGTCCGGGGGGTGCTTGGTATTTAGTTTGGCGGCGATCACCAGCCGCCGCCCCGACCGCTTGGCGACCTCGATGGCCCAGTGAAGACCCTTTTCGGGGGAGATCCGGCCAACGAAGACGAGGAAATCTTCGGGGTCGGGGCTGAAAGGATACTCCCGCAGGTCCAGGCCGTGGTAGACGGTGGCCACCCAGTTGATGTCGGGCAGGGGTTTCCGCTGGGAGTTCGAAATGGAAACGAACGCCTGGTCCCGATAAAGGCCGTAAATGGGGGGCAGGTCCCGAACGTCAAGCCGGCCGTGGAGGGTATGCACCACCGGCGTCCGCACCATCCGGGCGAAGGGGAAGGCGAAATAGTCCACGTGTGAGTGTATTATGTCAAATTCTTCGGCCTGTTCGAAGACCATTCCCAGCTCCCGCATCACCCAGGCGAAGGGGTCTTCGATATCGGGGTCGTGCCAGAGGGCCCGGGGCGAGACGGGAACCAGCCTGGCCGAGGTCACCGAGTCCCCGCTGGCAAAGAGGGTCACCTCGTGGCCCCGGTGGACGAGCTCTTCCGTAAGCCAGTGGACGACCCTTTCCGTTCCGCCGTAGGCGGTAGGTGGAACAGATTCCCAGAGGGGAGCCACTTGAGCGATCCGCACGGTCACACACCTCCCACCAGAAAGTTGAAGCCGAGTGGCTGGCTGCCGGGTGACCGTACGGCCACCCCATGTATAGTATAATCTATCAACCGGGATTGGAAGCGGGGCGATGGAAGAAGCAGGTTATTTCATCCGGCTGGCCGAACCATCCGACGTTGAGGTTTTGAAAAAATCGGTTCGGGCTACCCTGGCAAGTCCCGAGGGCAAGGGCAGTAAGAAAAAGTTCGAGGATGCGGTGGCCCGCAACGAGCTGCTTATCCTCGAGCGCCGTGACCCGCGCCTTCCCGAGCCGAAAATCGAGGCCTTTATCGAATGGTACACCCGGGTGGACGGTTCGGTCACCATCCGGGACGCCGGCTGCCTCGGGGACGAGTTCAAACCGGGGGCCATCAAGCGGCTGGTCCGGGAGCTTATCCGCCTGGTCCGGCCCACCAGCGTCACCGTGAAGGTCCGGGCCGACCAGACCCAGTGGCGGGAGGTTTTCGAAGACCTGGCCGGCTTCGAGTTTACCGGTCAGGAGTACAGCCGGCCCCACTGGCGGCTCATCTACGTCTGGACCCCCGAGGCCGAGCGGCGGGCGGCCCGCCGGGCCCAGCCCCGCCCCGCCGCCGGACGGGAGCGCCGCCGCTGAGGGCGGTGGGCCTTTTCGGCGCCCTCCTCGACCTCATCCTTCCGGCCAGGTGCTGCGGCTGTCGCCGGCCGGGGTCTCTTTTGTGCCGGGAGTGCCGGGCGGCGGTGGAGCCCTGGCCCCCGGTCTGCCCGGCCTGCGACGGGCCTTCTTCGGGGGGAGCAACCCACCCGGCCTGCCGGACCCGTTCGCCCCTGGCCGGGCAGACGGCGGCCGGCGTCTACGGCGGCCCCCTGGCCGGGGCCATCCGGGCCTTTAAATACCGCCACCGGCAGGGCTTGGCCCGGCCCCTGGCCGAACTGCTGGCCGCCGGCCCCCTGACCCTGGCCCCGCCCCCGGAACTGGTCGTCCCCGTCCCCCTCCACCCGGGCCGGGAGCGGAGCCGGGGCTACAGCCAGTCGGCCCTGCTGGGGGCGGCGCTGGGCCACCTTTTCGGGGTCCGGCATGAGCCCCGGGCCCTCCTCCGGACCCGGCCGACGGCCCCCCAGGTTGGCCTGACGGCGGCGGCCCGGCGGGAGAACGTTCGGGGGGCTTTCCGGTGCCCCCGGCCGGAGCTGGTTCGGGGACGCACCGTCTGGCTGGTGGACGACGTTATCACCACCGGGGCCACCGTGGCCGAGGCCGCCCGAACCCTGCGGCTGGCGGGCGCCCGGCAGGTCTGGGCGGTGGCCGTGGCCCACGACTGAGTACGTTCGTACGGGTCCGCAGGCCGCCCCTTGGCGGCCCTTAAGGCTTAAAATAAACCCGAAAGACCCTTCGCCCGGTCGCGGGCAGAGCGGAGCGGATTTTTGTCGGCCGCAAGGATGCTCCTTCTCGGCGCAGTCATCTTATTTGCCCTGGTCGCAGGCTTTCTGCCCCGGGCCGGGGGCGAACCCCTCCCCTTTGACGGCCCCTGGGCCTTCGTGGCCAACAGCCAGGCCGACAGCCTATCCGTCATCTACCTGCCGTCCCGGGCCGCCTACCGGACCCTCAACCTCGCCTGCCCCTCGGATATCGGCTCCCGGTGCGAGCCCTTCGGCCTCGCCCTCAGCCCCCGGGCCGACCGCCTCTACGTGAGCAACTCGGCCGCCGACTCGGTGACGGTAGTCGACCCGGCCAATCTTACGGTCGTCGCCACCTGGTCTTTAAGGCGGGACGGAACCGTCCGCACCCCCCGGGAGCTGGCGGTCTCCCCCGACGGAAAGTTTCTTTACGTTTCCAACCAGGCGGCCGGCACCGTGAGCATCCTGGCCACGGACGACGGCCGGGTGGTGGCCGAGCCCCAGGTTGGGACCGGCCCCAGGGGCCTGGGGTTCCTTCCGGACGGGCGGGTTGTGGTGGCTAACCGAGAAAGCAGCACCCTGGCGCTGCTGGACCCGACGACCCATCAGGTCGCGGCCACCGCCACCCTCGAGGCGGGCTCCGGGCCTGTGGCCGTTCAGGCGGTAGGCGAGCCCATAAACCGGATTTACGTCCTTGAGCAGGCCGCCAACCGGGTGGAAAGCTTCACCTTCGACCTGCGCCCTGTCCCGGACATTTCCGGGCCGATTCCGGTGGGGGCCGGACCGGTGGCCATCGTTTACGACCCGCGGGTGCAGTGGCTCTACGTGGCCTGCGGCTCGGACAATTCCATCTGGCGGATCGAGCTACCCCAGAGGTCGGTTCAGTTCACCGTTTTCGGTCCGACTCAGCCCAACCGGTTTAACTCGATGGTCCTTTACCCCGGACCGAGCCCCGAGGAGGCCCTGCTGGTGGTGACGGGGGCCGACAACCAGACCTACCGGAACAACCTGGTGGGTTTCGTTAAGGTTTCGGACCCGACCAATCCGGCCAGCGCCCAGGCCGGCGACGGCCCCTGGGGGGTGGTCGTCTTTACCCGGCCGGCCTCCCCGGCCCCGCCACCCACCCCAACGCCGACCCCGGGTTCGGGGCCTTCACCGCCCGCCCGGCCCTGCCCGGACACCGCCTGGCGGTGCCTGTACCTGCCGATTTTGGGCCGTTGAAGGCCGGGCCGTCAGGTGCGGCCCGTCGCCAGGTCGGCCCGCTCCACGTACCAGGAGCCTTCGGCCCAGCGGATGGTCAGCCGGCCCTGGAAGGGGCGGCGGGCCACCGGGTCCTGGCGGTTTCCGTCGGCGAGCATCCCCCGAACTTCGAATTCCACCCGGTCCTCGGCCCGGCTGAGCTCCCGGATATCTAACCAGACGAGGCCGAACCCGGGTACCCCGTACCCCGGCGTCAGGTCGATGGACCGACTGCCCGGCCGGGAAAGGCGGATGACGGCGTCGGGGTTGCCCTCGACCAGGGCGTAAATATACGCCCGGGCGACCCCTTCGGGGGTCAGCAGGGAGGCCGGGCGGGGCGCCGCCGACGGGGCCATAAAGGCCACCCGGCTAGGGGGCGGATTGAAGACGCTGAAGGCGGCCGAGTTATCGGCGGGCTGAGGCCGCAGGGCCAGAAAGCCCAGCGCCAGCAGGGCAACGAGGGCGACGGCCAGGGGCCCGTGCTGGCCGAGGGCCCTAAAGACCGGCTTAAAACCCTTCACTCAGGCCTTTGCACCTTCCCCGTCCGGCCAGGGCCGGAACAGCTGCGCCGCTGGGTCTACCGAATCATAGCATAACCGGTCAACTCCACATAGCCCCGGCCCGAGACCTCCCGGCCGCCCCGTTGGCCGGAGACGGTCACCTTCCCTTCCCAGTAAGCCAGCCCGAAAACCCGGCTGATGAATTCCTGACCGGGCATCGCCGGCGCAAGGGAAAGCACCAGGCCCTCGCCGGGAAGCTCCACCGCCCACCCCGACGGGTAGACCGCCCCGGTAAGGGGACTCTGCCAGGTTCCCAGGGCCGTAACCCGAAAGTCCTGGGGTCCGAGGGGCCGGCCGACCCCGTACTCATCTACGTAGGTGCCGTGGAGGATGGCCGGAGGCCCTGGGGAAAGCCGGACCAGGTAGAGCATAACTTCGGTGTTGTCGTCCAGCTGGATGGAGAACCAGTCCCAGCCGCCCCCGAGGAGGGCGGTGAACCCGCCCCACTGGCGGTCATGCCAGGCCAGGGCCGTCACGGGAAGCTCCTCTCCCCCCAGCCGCAGCCGCCCCGCCCCCGTGAGCCGGGTCCGGGAGTAGTAATAACTGTCGCCGGCCGGGCCGTAAGAAACGAGGCCGGTATCCCCGTGAAGCACCGCCTGCTTGGCATCGGCCAGCTCCAGGTCGAAGGCGGCCGCCCCGTCCCCGGCCGCCAGCCGGTAGCGGCGGTTCTGGCCCCGAATCAGCCAGTCGCCCAGCTGCAGGTCGACCAATCCCGGCCGGGGATCCCGAGCCGGCAGGCCGAACCGCTCGTCGGTGATAAAGAGCCCCAGGTCCGGGGCCGAAACCGCAAAGTGGGCAAAGTGGCCGGCGATTCCGGCCCGGCCGATAACCTGGAAGAAAGTGAGCTCAAAGCCGAACTCCCGGCCGTCGGGGTCCGTCAGGTGGCCGGTAAAATACCACCACTCCACCGGGTCCCGGTGGGGAGCCTCATCGGCCGGCAGGCTTACCCTGGGCTCGGGCTCCGGCCGCCGGGCCGATTCGGGCACCGGACCGGGGGGCCGCACCTCCCAGCTCTTTCCGTCTCCCCGGCTGAATATCAGGCCCCGGTCGAAGGCCTGGGCCAGGCCGTTCCCGGCCAGGAAGCGGCGGCTTACCGGCCGGCCCGGGCCGGCCTCGCCCCCGGCCGCCTGAAAGGCCGTCCAGAACGGGTAGCCGTCCCAGTCGGCCACGAAGTAGCCCAGGCCCTCCGGTCCGGTCTGGAAGAACCGGCCGTTGGCAATGGGCCTGTCGGCCAGGGCGAGGCCGCCCGCCAGCCAGAGCAGGGCGGCTAGGAGCCCAATAAGCCGCCCAGGACGCATCAACTCAGGACCCGGCCCCCGCAGACGTTGATGGTCTGCCCGGTTATATAGCCGGCCCGGTCCGAGGCCAAAAATACGACCAGGTTGGCCACGTCCGCCACGGTGCCCGTCCGGCGCAGGGGAATCTGCTCGATGAGCCGCCTCCGGGCTTCCTCGAGGCTCACCCCCCACTGCCGGGCTTCGTAGGCCCCCCAGTCGGACATCCGCTCCGTTTCGATGAGGCCGGGGCAGACGGCGTTCACGTTAATGCCGGCCGGAGCCAGCTCCATGGCCAGGACCTGGGTGAACCCCTGCAGGCCGAACTTAGAGGTCGAGTACGCTCCCATTCGGGGGTTGCCCCGACGGCCGGCGATGGAGGAGATATTTATAATCTTGCCGCCCCAACCCTGCCGAATCATAACCGGTGCCACGTACTTGCAGCAGAGAAAGGTGCCGGTCAGGTTCACCCGGAGCACTTCCTCCCAGGCGTCCTCTTCGAGGTCGACCACCGGGACCCGGTCCCTTCCCCGGGGGGCGGCGGCGTTGTTCACCAGGATGTCGATGCGGCCGAACTCGGCCAGGGTGCGCTCCACCATCCCGACCACCTGGTCCCGGTCGGTGACGTCGACCCACAGGGGGAGGGCCCGCCGGCCCAAGGCCCGGATCTCTTCGGCCACGCTTTCCACCCCCCGCCAGCCCATGGCCCTTTCGTATTCGGGGTAGGTTTCGGGGGGCCGGTAGCGGGCGGTAACCACCACGTCGGCCCCGGCATCGGCCAGGGCCAGGGCGATGCCCCGCCCGATGCCGTTATAGCGGCCGGCACCGGTAACGATGGCGACCTTGCCTTCAAGGTTTACCGTGTAGGGCATGTGCCTGCGGCCTCCTGTGGGCGAAGTTTTCAAAAGCGTATACCAGCCGCCCCCGGGCCCTGTCAAACCGGCCGGCCCCTACTCGGCCGACGGCAGGCCGAGGGCCGCCTGTCGGACCTCTTTTTCAAGCAGGCCCCAGATGTGCTCCACGTATTGGCCGAAGCCGGCCGTCCGCTTAACCTGAAGGGGCCGGGGTCGGGGGATTTCGATGGGAATGTCCTCGATAATGCGGCCGGGCCGGGAGGCCATCACCAGCACCCGGTCGGCCAGGTAGCAGGCTTCGTCGACCTGGTGGGTAACGAAGACCACCGTCTTGCCGGTGTCCGACCAGACCCGGAGAAGCTCCAGCTGCATGAGCTCCCGGGTCTGGGCATCCAGGGCGGCGAAGGGTTCGTCCATCAGCAGGATCTGCGGGTCCACGGCCAGGGCCCGGGCCAGGTTGACCCGCTGGCGCATTCCGCCCGAGATTTCGTGGGGATAGTAGTGGGCGAAGGCCCTGAGGCCGACCCGCTCCAGGAGCTTGAGGCACACCTCGTCGGCCTGGCGGCGGCCCACTCCCCGAACCTCAAGGCCGAACCGGACGTTTTGAAGGACCGTCCGCCAGGGAAAGAGGGAATCCTGCTGAAAGACCATTGCCCGGTCGGGACCCGGCCCCGTCACCGCCCGCCCCCCCACCCGGACGACCCCCGACGAAGGCGGGACCAGCCCGGCGATAATACGGAGCAGGGTGGTTTTGCCGCAACCGCTCGGCCCCACCAGGGCCACGAATTCGCCCCGGCCCACGGTAAAGCTTACCTCGGCCAGGACCTCGGTAACTTTGCCCTCCCTTACGAACCCCTTGGTGACCCTTTCGACGGAGAGAATCGGCTCACTCATGGGCCTGGACGCGCCAGGGGGCAAGTTTGCGCTCGAGGGTGCCGAGCAGGCTCACCATCAGGGCCCCGAAGCCGGCCAGGATTATCACCGCCATAAAGAGGGCGGCCGTGTCGAACACCTGCGAGGATGAAAGAATCAGCAGGCCGAGGCCGCTGCGGGCGCCGAAGAATTCGGCCACCACAACCCCGACCAGGGCCCGGCCGACGGCCAGCCTCAGGCCGGCGACGATAAAAGGTAGGGAGGCCGGCACCAGCACCATCCGGAAGGTCTGAAAGCCGCTGGCCTGGAAGGAGCGGGCCACCTCCAGCCAGTGGCGGTCGCAGGCCCGGATGCCGGCTTCGGTGTTGATTATAATGGGAAAGACGGCCAGTAGGGCCGCCACCGCAATCTTCGACTCCCACCCGATGCCGAACCAGATGATGAAAATGGGTGCCACGGCTACCGTCGGGGTGGCCTACAGGGCCGAGACCCAGACGCTCAGAAAATCGTGGACGGCGTCGCTGACGGCCATCAGGGTGCCGACGGTTATTCCGACCGCGGCGGCGATGGCAAAGCCGAGGGCAAATTCGGCAAGGCTTGTGTAAATGTGCACCCAGAGGGTCCCGGACGCCGCCAGCGTAAAGGTTTTTTCGGCCACTTTGGAGAGGGGAACGATAATGAGGGGGTTGGTGAAGACCGTTCGGGTGCTCACCTCCCAGAGGGCGGCTACCAGCACCACCGAAAGGATTACCCGCCAGGCCCGACCCCCCGGCAGCAAGGCCCGGGCTACCGGCCGGGTCCCTTCTGGGCGAGGGGCTTCGACGGCGGTATCGGCCATAACCCTGGTTCTCCCCTCTAGCGTCGGACACCCCGGCGGCGCAGGGCCTGTTCAAGGTAGGACGTATCTAAATAGCGCTTGGGGTCGGCCTCGGGGGCCTGAATGGTACCGTCCTCCACCATAAACTCCAGCACCTTCTGAAGGCTGGTTTCGGTGAGGGCCATATCCCGGTAAAAGAGGGGCGGGTCCACGGCCACGGTGCCCTCATAGGTCTGGCGGGCCTCGTCCGCCGAGACGTTGAGCCGCTTGGCCAGAATCTCAACGGCCCGGTTCTTATTGGCCGGATTGAGCAGCCAGTCGGTGGCCTCGGTGAGGGCGGCCAGCACCCGGATAAGGGCCTCGGAATTGGCCGAAGCCCACGACCGGTTGGTCCCCAGGGTCAGAAAGGCAAAGTCAGGCAGAACCTCGGTGGAGGCACCCAGCCGGGTAAAGCCCTTCCGAATCAGGGGCAGGTCGAGGGGCGGGGTGAGCATGGTGGCGTCGATGGAGCCGGCCTGAAGGGCCGTTACCCGCTCGGGCGTCCCCCCGGCGACCACCATCTGGTAGTCCCCCTCCGAGAGACCCCTGGCCCGGAGCAGGCTTCGCAAAAGGGGCGTCTCCCCGGCCCGGAGGGCCGAGACCCCAATGATTTTGCCTTTCAGGTCGGCGTAGCTTTTAATCTGGGGCTTGGCCACCAGCACGTAGTAGGCCCGGTTGAATCCGGCCACGATGACCACCCCGCCCCCACCCCGGGCGGCCCCGGCGATGACCGCGTCGGCCGTGGCAGTGGCCACCGGCACCGAGCCGCTGGAAAGGAGCTGGACACTGCTGGCCGAGGCCCGGGTAACTACCCGGTCGAATTCCACCCCAAACTTGCCGAAGAGGCCTTCTTCCTCGGCGATGTAGACGGGCCAGTGGTTTAGGTTGTCGGTTACGACCCCGAAGGTGACCTTGATGGGGGCGGCCGTGGGGGCCGCCGGGGCGCCGCCGGCCGGTGCCCCCGCCTGGGGGGCGCAGGCCTCCGCCAGGAGCCCAAGGGCCCCCAGCAGGCCGGACTCAACAAAAACCCGCCGGGAAACGGTCCGGGTCAGCACAAAGGGCCTCCTTTCCGGGCCTCCGGTTCAGCTCCCCGCCCCCACAGTTCCGGCAGGGTATAGTGGCCAATCGGACAGTGTGTCAAAATCGGCCGTCGTTTTGCAGAACGCCCCGGTAAACCCGCAGCACCTCCCCGACCATTCGGTCAAGGGTAAACTCGGCTTCGACTCGCTTCCGCCCGGCCGACCCCATCGCCCGACGGCGCTCCGGGTCGGCCAGAAGCTCGGCCAGGGCGGCCGCCAGGGCCTCGGGGTCTCGGGGGGGCACAATGAGGCCGGTTTCCCGGTGGCGGTTCACGTAGGAGGTGCCGGTGCCCAGCTCGGTGGTCACCACTGGCAGGCCGGCCGCCATGGCCTCGAGGAGGGATATCCCGAACGCCTCCGACCGCTCGGTGGCCGGAAGCACGTACACGTCGGCCGCCCGGTAAAGGGCCGGTAGCTCCCCGTCGGGCAGCACCCCCAGAAAAGTTACCCGGGACTCCAGCCCGAATTCGGCGACCAGGCGGCGAAGCCGCGGCCCCGCCGGCCCATCCCCCACCAGCCCCAGCCGGACGCCCGGGACCAGCCGCAAAGCCCCCAGCAGGTAGTCCAGGCCTTTGTAATATCTAAACCGGCCGACGAAAAGGACCAGGGGACTTCCCAGCTTGGCCCGCCAGGCCGCAACCCGGTCCGGGTCGAAGGCGTCAAACCGGCTCAAATCGATCCCCAGGGGCACCACCCGGCACTTGGCGGCCACCGGCCGCAGGAAGGGGGACGATTCCAGGTACTGGGGGCTGGTGACCAGGATCGCGTCGGCCCGCCGCAAGAGCCGGCCCAGCAGGGGCCGGTAAAACCGGAGGAGATTCCGCTGCCGCACGATATCGCTGTGATACGTGATTACCAGCCGGCCCCGGGGCCGGAGAAGATAGGCCGCCTCCCCGAGCGGGTACGGAAAGTGGAGGTGATAAACATCGGCCTCGGTCCGCCACAGCTCCAGGCAGAGGGCCGGGCTTATCGGGGTGGATGCCAGCTGGCCCAGCCGGCCCGCCTTGGTGACGGGCACGCCGAACAACACCTCCCGGCGGGTGTGTCGGTCCGGGGAGGTGACCAGGACCGAGGCGTCGACCCCGAGCCGGCGCAGCCGGACGGCAAGGTCCCTAATGTGGCCCTCGATCCCCCCGGGGACCGGGTGAAAATCCTTGTAAACGTGGAGCACCCGAAACACGGCTCTAACCCGAGTTTAAACGGCCGTCCCGGGGCCCATCCAGGCTATACTTGAACCCGAAAGGAGGCCGCCCATGCTGGTGGATTTAATCAAAACCCTCTACGGCTACAACGCCTGGGCCAACGGCCGGGTCTTGGAGACGGCCGCAGGGCTTGACCCGGACCGGTATTTTGCCAGGCTCGGGGGAAGCTTCGATTCCGTCCACGATACCCTGGTTCACATCGTGGGGGCCCAGTGGGTCTGGCTGCGGCGGTGGCTTGGGGAATCGCCCCGGGCCATTTTCGGCCCAGCCGACTTCGAGGGCATCGCCGACCTGCGCCGCCGCTGGGAGGAGGTGAAGACCCAGGCCTACCTTGGGGGCCTCGATGAGGCCGCCCTGGGCCGGCTCCTGTTTTACCGGGACACCCGCGGCGTCGAGCATACGTT
This sequence comes from Dehalococcoidia bacterium, assembly GCA_034434875.1. Lineage (GTDB taxonomy): Bacteria > Chloroflexota > Dehalococcoidia > JAUQQI01 > JAUQQI01 > JAUQQI01. The sequence goes on from DAOTYJ010000190.1 coordinate 45,190, forward strand.
TTCCCTCTGGCAGACCCTGGTCCACCAGGTGAATCACGCCGCCCAGCACCGGAGCGAAGCGGCGATGATGCTCATCCGGCTGGGCCACTCGCCGGGGGAACTTGACTTCGTCCGCTACCTGGAGCGGCGGCCCCAGCCCTGAGGGGAGGCGCTTTAAAGTGCCCCGAATGCTCGTCTGGGCGGAGGGTCGGTTCCGCTGGGTAAGGGTGCCCGGGGAGCACTCCATTCGCGGGGCGGCCTGGCGGCCCGACGGGAGCGAGGCGCTGCTGGTGGGCAATGGGGGGACAGCCTTCCTGTGGCGGGACGGGGGCTTCGGGCCCATCCCGGCCCCGACTTCCGAAAACCTGCGGGGAGCGGCCTGGCACCCCTCAGGCCGGTGGGCCCTGGCCGTGGGCAACGCCGGGACCATCCTGCGGTTCGAGGGCAGGGCCTGGGAGCGGGTTTTATTCTTCTCGGCGGTGGCCCTCCGGCGGGTGGCCTGGTCACCCGACGGCCGCTACGCCCTCATTGTGGGCAACGACGGCCTTGCCCTCCGCTACGAGCAGGGTACGGTCAGGGCGGTTGGGTTTGCCTACCACCACCTGCGGTCCGTCGCCTTCCACCCTTCTGGCGAATTTGCCCTGATTGGGGGTAACCGGGCCCTCTATCGGTACGAAGAACGGGCCCCCGACCTGATCCCCCTTTACCGCGAGCCCGAGGGAGACCTGATTGCCGTAGCGTTTCGGCCGGACGGGGCCGAGGCCCTCGTTGCGGGCTTCCGGCCAGGCGGGGCGGAGGGGCGGGAAGGAGTGCTTTACCGGTGGACGCCCGACGGGATTTCGGAGGCGGCCGAGCCGGCGGCGGGCCAGGTCTGGGTTGGGGTGGCGTGGACGCCCGACGGCGGTGGGGCGTGGTTGGTGGGCAATCCGGGGCCGCGGCCCCTGCCGAGCCTGGTGGCCCGCTGGGAAAGGGGCCGCCTTCAGCCGGTTTTTCGCCACCCCCGCTTTCGGTTCACCGGGGTCTTTCCCGACCCCGCCCACCGGACCATCCTTTTCCCCGGCTCGACCGTATCCTTCTTCTGGACCGCCTAGCCGGGGGTGCCAGAGGAGGCTCCCGGCGCGGCTTTGAACCGGCCTGTTGTCAAAATTTTTCTCATCTACTCTCACGGGTAAGGGGCAAGTGACTATTTCCGATTTGCTAAGTAAAGCTTCCGACCCTAATGCGGGCGGCCGGGGCCCATCTGCGTTGCCCGGAGGTACCATTCGGCCGCCGCGCCCAGGCCGCCAGTGCGGATGCCAAGGCCAAGGCGCATTTGCCAACGGCCGGGAAAACCGAGGCCGGCGGGCCACAGGGGCTGAAGGGGTAAGGTTTCCGGTTTTCGGCCCTCAAGCGGCCGTAGCCAACCGCCCGGCAGGGGAGGGGTCGGTGGTCATTCCCGGGCTGCGGTTGGGGCTAAACCCGGCCCCAGTGGATGACCAGGTCCTACCAGCGGCGCCTGACCACCGACCCCTCGCCCTCGGGGACTTCCCCGGCCGGGTAAGCCTCCACCCGCAACCGGTTAAGGCCCGGCCGACCCAGCTCCTCCCAGGCCTCCAGGTGGGCCTTAAGCACCCCGAGCATCCCTTCCCGGCCGAAGACCTCAATGTGGTACTCCGACGTCGGCCCATACCGGCGCATGGAGACCGCCGCCAGGCTTGGGGCCGCCGGCTCAAACACCCCGACCAGGTAGTCGGTAGTAACGCCATCGGCATTGGTTCGCGAAAGGACGACCGTCCGCCCGTCACGGGCCGCCACGAACAATCCGAAGGTGTACGGGTTCGGACCGACGGCCCCCAGCAACTCATCGAATCGCCGCGGCCGGCCGGAGATGAGCCGGTATAGGCCCTCTAAGTCCAGCCCCCCTGCGCCCTCGGCGGCCACCGTCCACCCTCCCGGCAGGCGCAGGTAGCTTTCCGGACCGGTAAAGGCGCCCCGCAGCCGCATGAACCCGCCCCCGACCACCGAACGGGAGACCAGCCGCACCCCCTCCCGGACAAAGGTCGGGATGAACTGCTGGCCCCGAACCCAGAGGGGCACCGTAAGAAGGCCGCCCGGCTTTAGCTGTTCCACCCCAGTACGGCGAAATATCATAGCAGCCGACCGTAACTTCGACCCGGTCGTAGGGGGCGTCGGCCCCGTAGCCGAAGCCCCCGTCGGCCCAGACCACTTTGACCCGCCCGTAGCCGGCCCGGTCCAGGGCGCCCCGGGCCCCTTGGCAGATATCTTGGTCGATGTCCACCGTCATCACCAGCCCCTCAGGGCCCACAAGCTCGGCCAAAATGGCCGCATTGTAGCCCGTCCCGGCCCCGATTTCAAGGACCTTTTAAGGCCGGCCTTAAGGTCCATCTCTTCCAGCATCCGGGCCGTGACCGCCGGCTCCGAAGAGGAGCTCAGCGGCAGGCCCCCCTCGTCCAGCTTGGTGGGAATGGCCGCCCCGCCGTGGACTTTCGCCAGGGCTACCCCCGGCAAGAAGAGGTGCCGGGGAACCTTCCGAAAGGCCGCCTCAACCTCGGCCGAGCGGATGTGCCCCCCGGCCACGAGCCGGTCCACCATCTGCTCAAGGATCGGCCCCCAGCTTTCGATCTTGAGACTCCCGCCTCCAAATTTGCAAAAGGCCCAGCCCGCACAGGCCGAGGGCCGGGTTAAAGCCGCCGATAAAGGCCCCCACCATCGGGGCCGGGTAGGCCTCCAGCAGAAGGCCCCAGGCCGGCAGGCCGACGGCGGCCGTGGCCGTCGGCCAGGCGTAGTTAAAGCCGGTCACCCGTCCCAGATGCCTGGGCGGAACCTCCCGCTGTAAGAATGTAAGCCAGAGCACCGCCCCGGCCTCAAGGCTTGCCCCCAGGGCCGCACCCATCACCATCAGCCAGACGGTACCCCCCCAAGGCCCAGGTCCCCGAGGACCAGAGAGCCCGTCACTTTGACGGCGTAGAGGGCCCCGAGGGTGGGCGGCCGAAAGGCTAAAGGCACAAGCCTTGCCCCCACCAGCCCCCGGCGGAGGCCGCCGCCCAGAAGAGGCCGAGGCCCAGCCCGGAGCCGAGCCGGTCCCGGACCAGAATGGGGACCAGCAGCTGGAGGGCCGCCATCGTCCCGGGGTTGAGGAGACCCAGGACCCCCAGGGTAAGACCCAGGGGCCACCGGCCTAAGAGAAACCGGACGGCCTCGGCCGGGCCGGGGATGGGGCCCCCGGTCCGGGCCCCGGCATTGCGGGCATAAGCCCTTGTGCGGCCCACCAGGGGCCGAATAGAGGCGGCCGAAAGGCCCAGACAAAGGCCGCAGGCTAAAAGCACCCCCGTCAGGCCCGCCCCGCCGGCCAGGGGGGCCTGGCCGGCGGGGCCCCCAGCATGAAGACCCGGGCAAGGACCGACCGGAAGGCGTTGGCGGCCAGGAGCCGGCCCGAGGGCACGGCCTCGGGGCATCGAGGGCAAGCCTTCCGCCGCCCTCGACCAGGCCGGCCCAGACCACCAGCAGGTAGGCCTTAAGGGGGTAGGGGGTCGAGGCCCGAGAGGCCGAGCCAGAGGCCGAAGGCGGCGTCACTTAGGGTTTCGACAGGGCCTCCAGTTCCAAGAGAACCCTTCCGGGGGGTAGAGAAAGATAGAGCCACGGGACTTGCTGTAGGGTTCATGGGAGGTGAGCCCTATGAAGAAGTCCGTGGCTCTACGAGGGCGCGC
>DAOTYJ010000191.1:0-6164 GCA_034434875.1 Dehalococcoidia bacterium
TGACCAGGCGGGCCAGCCGGTCAGCCTTTCGGGCCTGCGGGGGCGGGTGGTCGTTCTGACGTTCTTTTACGCCCACTGTCCCGACATCTGCCCGCCCCTCCTCGCCCGCCTCCAGCAGGTTGTTGAAGACGCCCGGCAGCGGGGTCTGCCCGTGGTTGGGGTCGGGATCACCCTCGACCCGGGCCGGGACTCCCCGGCGGCCCTGGCCGACTTCGCCGGTCAGTTCGGCCTTGGGGACGGGATCCGGCTCCTTTCCGGTCGGCCCGATGCCCTTGAGACCGTCTACGCGGCCTACGGCATCGACCCGACCGTTCTCTCAAACAACCTGGTCGTGCACCCCGGCCGCTTTTACGTCATCGACCGGCAGGGCCGGCTGGCCTACGTGCTCCCGGCCGGGGAGATACCCCAGCGGTGGCTGACGAACGTCATCAGGCTTCTCGCCCGGGAAGAGGGGACCTGACGGCCGACCGGCCCGGGCCGGCCTCGCCGGCGGCCCGCTGGGTCGGCCTTGAGAACCTGCTGGAGCGGGCCGGCGGGGCGGCGGCCAACGTTGCCGCCTGGAGTGGTGCCCTGGCCGTAACCTGCTTTGTGCTGATTCTCCTCAGCGGGGTCTACCTGTTTCTCTTCTACCAGGTTGGGGCCGAGGCGAGCTACCGGTCGGTTCAGGCCATCAGCGCCGAGCCGGTCGGGGCCGTAATGCGGGCCGTCCACCGCTACGCCTCCCGGGGATTTATCGTTTTCGGCCTCGTCCATCTGGTCCGCTACCTGGCTACCGGCCGGTTCCGGGGACCCTGGTGGCTCCCCTGGGTTACCGGGTTCGCCCTGCTTTTTATTGCCTGGTTCGTCGGCCTTACCGGCTACCTGCTGGTCTGGGACGCGGTCGGGTTTACGGCGGCGAGGGTGCTGGCCGCCGGTCTGGACCGGCTCGGCATCCTGGGTCAGCCCCTCATGCTGAGCCTGATCGAGCCGGGGGCCCTCCGGGACAACATCTTTTTGATCCTGCTGTACGTGCACATTACGGTGCCCTTGCTCGGGGCGTTCTTCGGCTGGCTCCACCTGGCCCGGGTGGTCCGGCCCCGCCTTCTGCCGCCTCCCTTGGTCGGCCTCGCCCTAGCCGCATTCTACCTCGGCCTGAGCATCCTCCGGCCGGTCCCTGTCCTGGAGCCAGCCGACCCCGCCCGGCTTGCCTGCGGATTCCCGGTTGACCCCTTCTACCTGACATACCTGGCCCTGCCCAGCCCCGCCGGCTGGCTCATCCTTGCAAGCCTCGCCGGGCTTACACTCCTCCCGCTGGCCGGTCGGAGGCCGCCGGCCGCCCGGGTCGACCCGGCCCGGTGCACCGGCTGCGGGTTCTGCGCTGCCGACTGCCCCTACGGGGCGGTGAGGCTTCAGCCGGGTAAGGGCCGGCCCGTGGCGGTCGTCGACCCGGCCCGCTGTGTCGGGTGCGGCCTCTGCGTCGGGGCCTGCCCGCTCGACGGAATCGAACTCGGTCCGGCAAGGATCCCGGCCCTTCCGGCCGGGCCGGGCCTGGTGGTTGTAACCTGCCAGACGGCTTTGACGAGAGTTCCGGCCGGGACCGCCGTTATTCGACTGCCGTGTGTCGCCGCCCTCCCCGTCTCCGCTGTCCGGAAGCTGGGCCGGCAGGGGGCCGAAATCCTGGTGGTTCCCTGCGGCCTTTCGGCCTGCGTCTATCGGGAAGGGAGTTCCTGGGTGCTGGGCCGGGCCGGCCGCCGGCGGTATCCTTACTGGCCCCGGCGGGTAGCCGTCGCCCTGGGCGAAACGCTGAAACTGCCCCTGGTTCGTTCGACTTCGGCCTGGGGGCATCTGGTGACGACGGTGGTTCTGGTCGCCAGCTTGCTTCCGGGCCTCTGGGACGGGCTCCAATGGGCGCCCCCGGCCGAGGCGGCCCTTCAGGTGGCGGTTCGGACCGAGGCCCCCTTCCTCTGGAGCCGGACCCTCACCGCGGAGGAGAAGTCCCGGCTCCTCCCCCACATGCGGGCCGACGTGCCGGTGGCCGGGGAGCGGGCGGACCTGCGTCTTACCGTCGCCGTCGACGGTGCCACTTACGACTGGTTGGTCCGTCCGGGAGGAATCCAGCGGAACGGGCCGAGCACCTTCTTTGCCGAGGTTTACCTCAGTCCGGGCTCCCACACGGTAAGTTTCAGCCTGAGGCCTGTTGCCCCCGACCTTCCGCCCCTGGCGACCTGGACGGGAACCCTGCAGGTCGGCCGGTGTCAGGTTCGGCTTATCGGCTACGGCGTCGGCGGGGGCGGACTTACCGTCCGGTAGGGCCCTCTTCGATGAGCCCGAGCTCCCGGGCGTAGCGGACCGCCTCCCTTCGCCGGCTCAGGTTCAGCTTGGCGAGCACGCTTCGCAGGTGGTTTTTGACCGTGTTCTCACTGATGCCCAGTTCGGCCGCCGCCTGCCGGTTCGTTCGGCCCCGGGCGATGAGGCGCAGAACCTCCAGCTCCCGCCGGGTAAGCCGAACCTTGGTCGTGGGGCACCCGGAGATATTTCCCTGCCGGCCCGTCAGGAGCTCTTGAAAAATCGCCCTCAGGAGGCCGGAGCCCAGCACAAGCTCGCCGGCGGCCGCCTGCCGGAGGGCGTCGATGAGGCCTTCAGGCGCAACCCCCTTGAAGAGATAGCCCTGGGCCCCGGCGGCCAGGGCCTCAAGGGCTTCCCGGACATCTTCCCGGGCCGAAAGGAGGAGGACCCGGGTTTCGGGGAGCTCTTCCCGGAGCAGTCGGGTGGCCCGGATCCCGTCCAGCGCCGGCGGCGAGTGCCCCAACACCAGCAGGTCGGGTCGGGTCCGACGGGCAACCTCAAGGACGGCCGGTCCGCCGTCGACTTCGCCGACCACCTGAAACTCAGGCAGGTCGGCGAGGACGGTTCGGATGCCGGCCCGGTAGAGGGGCTGGTCGTCGGCGATGACCACCCGCAACCCGGTCGCCATGGCCCGTTTCAGAATCCCGGCTCGCTACGGGAAAACTTTTCCCAGATCCGTTGGATTTCCCCTCGGGTCGGGTCGCCCGCCGGGTAGGCTTCGGCAAAGTACTTTAGGGCGCTTTCGACGATGGCCGCCTCCCGGGCCGTAAGCTCGATAACCTGCAGGGCCTCGAACTGCTTCGCCGCCTCAATCGGCTCCTGATGGGCCCGCTGCCGGCCCGCAATCAGCTCGGGCCTTACCACCAGCAGGGGTACCTCGGCCTGGCGCAAAAGACCCAGGGTCACGCTCCCGAAGATAAGCTCCGAGAGACCCGTCCGGCCGTGGCTCGAGATGGCAATCAGGTCCGCGTCGACCCGGCGGGCCGTCTCCAAAAGCTCGGGCACCACCGGCCCCACCCCGATCTCGATCGCCCGTTTGACCCCCTCCGCCCGGAGACGGTCGGCGACTTCCTCCAGGTAGTCTTTGGCGGCCCTGAGCTGATCATCCAGCACCGTCTGCATCGCGATGGGGGTCTCGGGGACGAAGGCCACCTGGGAGATGGGCACCACCCGGGCCAGGATGAGGGTGGCGTCGAAAATTCTGGCGAGCTTGATGGCGGTCGGAAGCGCCGCCTCGCCGTACTCGGAGCCGTCGAGGGGAACGAGAATCCGGGGCGGCCTGGCCGTCGGCAGGAAGGGCCGCAGGGACCCGGTCGCCTTTACCACGATGACGGGCGCCGGCGACCGGGCCAGGAGGGCCTCGGCCACCGACCCGTAAACCCACCGGCCGAGGCCCGACCGGCCGTGGGTGGACATCACCACCAGGTCGGGCCTCTTGAGCCGGATCTGCTCAAGGAGGGCCCCAGGCACGTCCGAACCGTACGGGGTGGCGGTTTCGGCCTCGATGCCCACCGCCCGCAGGTCCCCGGCAATGCGGTTAACGTAATACTCGGCCTCCCGCACCACCCGGGCTTCGGCTTCCAGCCGGTCGCCCAGGGTAAAAAGGCCTGGGGGCTCGACAACCCGCACCAGGAGCACCCGGGCCCGGGTTGTCAGGGCGACCTCTCGGACGATATGGAGGGCCCGCTCGGCCAGCTCCGACCCATCCAGCGGGACCATAATCCTGCCGATCGGCATCTTCCTTGCCTCCCCCAAGGTCATCCTAGTACGAACCTGGCGGCCGGGCCTTCCGACTTAGCCGCCGCCTGGGAAAGGGCTGCCGGGCCGAGCTTGACGACCGGCAGGGCCCGACCGCGAAGCCGCCCGGCGGCCAGGGCCCGGAGGAGCTCAGGCGGAATCCCTTCGGCCCGGTCGGTGGCGACCACCGCAAGGTCGGCGCCGAGAAGGGCCTGGCCGAGGGCCCGGTCATCCGACCCGGAAAGCCGCTCCAGCCGGGGCCGGGGGCCGGTCAGCGTCGCCAGTTCGACGGCATACCAGAGGGCGGCCTCGGCCGCCTCCGGAGCCAGCAGGACAACCCGGCCGTCCGTACTCCGGTCCAGGTCTGCCTGGAGGGTTTCAATCAGCATGACGGGGACCCGGGCGGCGGCCACGACGGCGGCCGCGGTCTTCCCCAGCAGGACCCTGGCATCGCCCCCGACCCCGTGGGTTCCCAGCAGGACCAGGGGTTCGGACAGGCTGGCGGCTAAAGCGAGGATTTCGCCGGCCGGGTCACCCGTCCGAACGACCACATCGACCTCTTGTTCGAAGCCCGCGGCCAGTCGGCCCAGATACCGGCCGGCGTGCTCCGCCTCGCAATCGTTGCCGACGACCGCAACCAGGTGGATTCGGGCCCCGGCGGCGCGGGCAAGGTCCGCGGCAGCCTTCAGAACCCGCTCGGCGGCAACGGAGCCGTCCAGGGGAACGATGATGTCCTCAATCTGCATCCCGGTTACCTCCTTTCCGCTCACCTTTTAGCACCCGGGTCGGGTCAGGAGTCAGCCCCAAAAGGGTGGTCTTCGGGTAGGGCGGGGACCGGCCGCACCTACCCGTCCGGGTAGGTCGACTGGGCGGGGGTGTAAGAAGGCCAGGCCCGCAATGAGCATCCCCGGCGAAAGTTCGCCGGGGATGCTTGCCGGAATCGGGGCGGCCCTTCCCGGCACCTTACCGGGGGATGTTAGGTGTGGGGGCCGGCTAAAGACCGAAGATACACCGGCCGGAAAGGTCCTGTCCCACCGGCACAAGGCCGATGACGGCAGCGCCGTAGGTCCGGGACGGGCTCAGCCGGAAGGGGAGGCCGATTTCGAGAAATCCGTTTAAGAGCATGTCTGAAAAGCCCCAAGGTGGCCCCATGAAGGGTCGTTGCGGGGGGTTCTGGGCCGGCTAATGGCTTGGAGTTAGCTTTTTGGTTTCCAATCAGCGGCAAAAATGAGAGCCGGTACCTCCCACTCGACGGGCCAGCTACCTGACGGTAGACTTTTAAAACATGCTCTTAGACCGGGGCCGCCACCCGTTTCCTACCCGGACGGGTGGGGCCGACCCCGGGGCGGTGGGTTGATAATAAAGGGGGCGGGAAGGGAGGCCCGAAATGCGGAGGTGGGTTTACAGCCACAACGGCGTGGTCCACCCGCTGACGGCCGTCATAATATTGGTCGGCGTGGTCGGGACGGCGGCACTTCTCCTCGGGCTTCTCGGCGGCTACCTGCTGGCCCTCGGCGTCACATTTCTGGTTATCGCGGTGCCCTTTGTCCTCGCCGGGTTTGAACTGTGGGAGTGGCTTGCCCGGCGCCGGGCCGGCCTGCTTGAGGCAGCCCGGTCGGCGGCACCAGCCCCCGCCCACAGGCCCGTAGCCGTGCCGGAAGCGGCCGTTCCGGCGCCGGCGGCACCCAGGCCGGTAATGGTGCGGGTGACCCAGGCCGAAGGCGTCTGCCCCCTCGGCCGGCAGTACTACCCGGGTCAGACCTTCGTTTTCACCAACGGGGTCACCGGTCAGGGCCTGTGCCCCCGGGCCGCAGCCCTGCTCAGGCCGGCTATCGGGCGCTACCGGCAGGGGGATGCAACTGCCGGGGCCCTGACGGTGATGTGCCGGAGCCCGAAACACATCGTCGTCCTGGCCATCGTCGAAGCGGCGGAGGCCCGACAGGCCGCGGCCACGGGCGGCTAGGGCCGACAGGCCGGCCGCGGCCCTCTGTCCCAAAGGCGGTGGGAGGAATTTAAGGTCCTGGGTGACCCCAAACTTAACATAAGTCGCAAGACGACTTATGTTAAGTTTGCCAAGCCTGGCGCAGGTCAGGAAGAGCGCC
>DAOTYJ010000192.1:0-2405 GCA_034434875.1 Dehalococcoidia bacterium
TTCTGCTCGAGCTTGAAGCCAGCGGCCGGGGCTCCCTCGGGCCGCCGGCCGGGGCCGGACCTGAAGACCGGCCAGCCCTGGACCCGGAGCTGGCCGAGCTTTTGCGGGAGGTCTGCGGCCTCGACCTCATGACAATGACCCCCATCGAGGCCCTCAACCGGCTCTATGCCCTTCAGCAGCGCCTCCAGGTTCTTCTCGGCCGGCTGCAGCCCGGCGAAAGTCTGCCGAAACGTCCCGCAAGACCGTCGGCCTGATTATGACCTCTTCAACTGTGGCCCGGTCCGGCAGATTCAGGATGTCGACGACGACCTCGGCCACATCTTCGGGCTTGAGCATCGTCGCCCGGGCCTCCGGGGACGGCGGGAACGGCCGCGACTCCAGGATCGGCGTGTCGACCTCGCCCGGCGCCACCACGCACGCCCGGATGCCGTGGGGCCGCAGCTCCAGGTTCAGGCTCCGGGTCAGGGCATTGAGGCCGGCCTTGGCCGCGCTGTAGGCCGCCCCGGAAAGGATACTGGGGACGAATCCCGCCACCGACGAAATATTGACAATAAACCCCCGACCCTGGGCCCGCATTATCGGAATGACGGCCCGGGCAACAATAAAGGCCCCGACCAGGTTGACCTCAACCACCCGCCTGAAGTCATTCACCGAGATCTCCGTGAGCGCCCGTCTCGGAACGTTCAGGCCGGCGTTATTAACCAGGATATCAAGGCGCCTGAAGCTGGCGTGGACCCCGGCGACAAAATCCGCCACGGCCGCCTCGTCGGTGATATCCAGGGCCCGCCAGCAGGCCTCGGTTCCGGCGGCGCGGACCCGGCTGGCGACGGCTTCGAGGGCATCGGCCCGGCGGGCGCAGAGGCCGAGCCGGACGCCCCGGGCCGCCAGGGCCAGGGCGATCGCCTCTCCGATCCCCGAAGAGGCGCCGGTAACCACGGCAACCTGTCCGTTAAGGCGGTTTTCTGACAAGGCAATCCTCCCGGCTCCTTCAGGTAGCTGCCGAAAAGGATATCATTAAGGCAGGACAGCCGCGAGGGAGGTTTGAAATGAATGAGACGGGAACCACGTTTTATAAAAACATCCTGCTGGAGGTTGCGGCGCCCATCGCCTACGTTACGATGAACCGGCCCGAGAAGCGCAACGCCCTCTCGGTGGAGCACATGCTTGAGCTTACGGATTGCTTCCGCCAGATCGGACGCCGCCGGGATGTGGCCGTCGTTATCCTCCGGGGAAATGGGCCGGCCTTCTGCGCCGGCCACGATTTGAATGAGCTTATCGGCCGGACCGCGGACTTTTACCGCTACGTCTTTGACGTCTGCACCGAGCTTATGGACACGATCCAGGGCATCCCCCAGCCGGTCATCGCCCAGGTCCACGGGATTGCGACCGCGGCCGGCTGTCAGCTGGTGGCCAGCTGCGACCTGGCGGTGGCGGCCGAGAACGCCCGGTTCGCCACCCCCGGCGTTAAAATCGGCCTCTTCTGCTCCACGCCCATGGTTGCCCTAAGCCGCAACCTGCCCCGCAAGAAGGTCATGGAGATGCTCCTAACAGGCGAGCCCATCTCAGCCCAGGAAGCCCTCCTCTACGGCCTGGTGAATCGGGTGGTTCCGGCCGACACCCTCGAAGCCGAGACCCGGGCGCTGGCCGAAAAGATCGCGGCCTCGAGCCCGTTCGTCGTCGGACTTGGCAAGCAAGCCTTCTATCGCCAGCTCGACATGCCCCAGCCCCAGGCCTATGCCTACGCTCGGGAGGTTATGTCCCTGAATGCCCTGGCGGCCGATGCCCAGGAGGGAATGTGTGCCTTTCTCGAGAAGCGGCCGCCCCGCTGGCAGGGTGGGTAGCCCGGGACGTCAGACGCCCAGGTAGGTGCGGACCTCGGGACTCTGCCGGAGCTCTTCGGCCGGAGCGGCGTAGCGGATCCGACCCTTTTCGAGGACGTAGCCGCGGTCGGCCCGTTTGAGGGCGAAGAGGGCGTTCTGTTCGGCCAGAAGCATGCTCAGGCCGGCATCTTTGAGCAGTTTCAGCCACTGGCCGAGCTGGCCCACGACGGCCGGGGCAAGGCCCTCCGTGGGCTCATCGAGGAGCAGAAGCTTCGGGTTCGCCAGCAGGGCCCGGCCGATCTTCAGCATCTGCTGTTCGCCGCCGCTCAGGGACCCTGCCCGCCGCCGGGCGAACTCCGCAAGCTTTGGAAAGACCTCATAGACCCGCTCGATGGTCCACCGGCCGCCGTCCCTGGGCGGCTGCTGCCAGAGCTGGAGGTTTTGAAGAACGGTGAGCTGGCCGAAGAGCCGCCGGCCGCTGGGCACGTAGCTTATCCCCAGCCGGGCGATGGCGTGGGTCGGCTTGTGGGTGATATCCTGGCCGTCAAAGAGTATCCGGCCGGAGCGGGCCGGCGTAAGGCCCAT
>DAOTYJ010000193.1:0-3691 GCA_034434875.1 Dehalococcoidia bacterium
CTTTCGAGGGTCCTTCTGGCCCTGGGGGAAGAGGGCGGTGCGGTGCCCTTCGCCCTGGCCTTATCGTTGGCCATCTTAATCGTCGGCGGCTACTTCGGCCTTAAGGCTTCCCGAGAGCGGCCCCGGCATCCGGCCCGCCGCCGCTAAAAGGCCCTCGGCCCAGGCTGCAGGAAGGTCTGGAGGAGGTGTAAATATGGCACGGTCTAACCTGTTGCAGGCCGAGCGTACGGCCGCGGCCCCGCCCGGCGATGCCCTGACCCCCTATGAGACCGTTGCGGCCGTAATAGCCGCCGGCGAGCAGAAGGCGGCCCTGGCGGTGGGGCCGATGGTGGTGCGGGGGGTGCTGAGCGCCGCCCTCCTTGGGGCCGCCACCCTCCTGGCGGTGACGGCCTGGGCCCAGGGCCTGCCCCGGGTGGTCGGGGCGGTGCTCTTCCCGGTAGGCTTCTGCAGTATGGCCCTGCTGGGCCTGGAGCTGGCCACCGGCAACTTCGCCCTGCTCCCCGCCGGGTGGTACGCCGGACGGGTAACCCTGGGCCAGCTGGCCCGAAACTGGTGGTGGGTTTACCTGGGGAACCTGGTGGGCGGGGTCGGGTTTGCGGCCCTGGCGGTGGCCTCCCTCACCGCCTGGTGGCAGCACGACGCCGGGCCCGTGGGGGAGCAGCTGCGCCAGCTGGCCCTGGCCAAGACGGTCGCCTATGAAGAATTGGGCTGGTACGGCTGGCTTACGGCCCTGACCAAGGGGGTGCTGGCCAACTGGCTGGTGACCCTCGGGGCGGTCTTCGCCTTTGCCTCCCGCTCGACGGCGGGCAAGGTGGTGGCCATCTGGTTGCCCATCATGACCTTTTTCGGCCTGGGCTACGAGCACTCCGTCGTGAACATGTTCGTGATGCCGGCGGGGATGCTGGCCGGGGCGCCCATCACCGTAGGAACCTGGTGGGTGTGGAATCAGGTGCCGGCCACGGTGGGGAACATCCTGGGGGGCGGGGTGTGCACCGGCCTGGCCCTGGCCTGGAGCTACGGCCGGAAGGCTTAAACCCTCGGGCCAGGCTTTGTGGTGCCGACGGGCATTCTTCAGCGGTAAAATCGGCGGGCGGCGGCCTCGAGCTCGGCCCGGGCGCCCCGGGCCGACCGAACCTCGGCCAGGACCCTCCGCACGAGCCCCAGGAACACCACCGTCCAGGCCCCCAGGCCGATGTAGGCGAAGGCGTGGGCCGGCGCCTCCAGGAAGGCCAGCCTGGTCACCAGGGCGAGCTGGAAGGTGCACGCCGAATACATCCCCAGGGGGAAGACCATGGACCAGTACTGGGGGTCGTAGGCGAAGCCCACCTTTCCCACCAGGTGCCGCCAGCCGAAAAGGATGACCAGCAGGGGAATCCACCAGGTGGCCACCGCCCACGCTAGGATGGTGAGGCCCTCCAGGAAGGGGAGGACGGCCTGAAGGAGGGCCGACTGGGGGGCCAGGCCCGTCAGGACCCCGCCGGTGAGGGTGGTTATGGCCATGGCCCCCATGTTGATCCAGTAGGGGGGCGTCAGCAGGGCCGGGTCCAGGCGGAAGGCAATAAACTGATAGACTATGAGCCCCACTAATATAAAGGACGTAGCCGACAAGGTGGAAGCCCAGCATCAGGAGGACCGCCTGCTCCCGGGGTCCGAAGAGGGTGTGCCCCGCCCCAACCCAGGCCAGGGGGACCGACTGGGTGGCCACCACCGCCAAAAGCCAGGCCCCGTTGACCCACCGCCCCGGCGGGGGCTTTTCGGGCCGGAGAATCACCCCGGCCAGGAAGCCGTAGATTATTAGGGCCCACAGGACCGTCGCCAGGACCGCCAGCCCCAGGGCCGTCCCCTCGTCCCCGGCCAGCAGGCTGAATTGCCGGCCCAGGACGGAGGTTCCGGCCACCGCCGTCAAAAAGCCCGGCCCACGCCCCGGGTCGGCGATGTCCGCCAGCACCCTGGGGAAGAATCCGAAAATCCGGGCCAGGGTGAGGAGCCACAGGACGGCGTAAGCGGCCTCGTTAAGCCGAAAGAGGGCCCAGGCGACGGCCTCGAGGCCGGCCAGGTGGCAGGCAATGGAGACGATGCCGGTGGCCATCACCAGGGCGAAGGAGCCCGGGTAAAGGTCGGCCACCCAGCGGCCCAGGATCAGACGGCCCATTTAACATCGAAAAAGGACGGCACCCCCGGAAGCCGAGCCCGCACGCCTGGCACGTGGGAAAACCCGGGCTTCCGGGGGTGCCGGTGTCCACCCTTTGTCAGGTCGTCTACCGGCCCCGCAGGGCTGCCACCGTCACCGCCAGCCGACGACGGGTGTTCCAGACGACCACCTGGTAGGGCCGCCACAGGTAGGTGATGGGCAGGGCGATGATGTGGACGAGGCGGCTGACGGGGAAAAGGGCGATCAGCAGGAAGCCGACCACCGCGTGGAGCTGGACGGGGAAGGGAAGGCCCCGCACGAATTCCGTCCGCGGGTTCAGGGTAACCAGCGACCAGAGCCAGGGGGCGATGGTGTGGGCGTACCACTCGGAGCCCCACCGGTAGGCCAGGGCCACCCAGAAGCCGACGATGAGCTGCACCCAGAGGGCGGCCACCACAACCCAGTCCATGGGGCTGGTGACGGCCCTGACCCGCTCGTTGGTGGTGCGCCGCACTATAAGTATTGTCAGGCCGATTATGGCCGCCACCGCCGCAATGTAGCCGACCACCTCCATCACGTAGAGGCGGACCGGGTCGGCCACCAGGGTCGCCCACAGGTCCGGCAGCAGGAACCCGACCAGGTGGGGGATGAGGACGACGATGACCCCGTAGTGCCAGAGGATGTTCCCCCAGAAGAGAAGCCGGTTCTCCAGGACCTGGGCCGAGAAGCTGGAATAGGAGAATCGGTCGGCGTAGTAGCGGTAGATGGCCCCGAGGATGGCGAACACGGTGGCAAAATACGGCCAGACCACAAAGAACAGCACGTCGGTCATGCCTTTTCAGCCCTCCCGTTGCCGTTTTGAGGGGTTCCCTCGCCCATTTCAAGCCGCCGTCCGGCCGGCAGCGCGGTGCGCGGGGCCGGCCAGAGGGCCTCCAGGGCCAGGCGGATGCCCGTGAGCAGGGCCTCAAAGGCCCGGCGTCCGGACCCGGCGGTGGTGCCCTCCGTCATCTCCAGCAGGACACCCTCCTCCAGGTGGCCGCCGTGGCTGTGGCCCTCCAGCTGGGGCGTGCCCGCCCCCATGGGCCCCCGGCCGTCCACGGGGGGTCCCTCCTCCACCCCCGTCATCCGCCGGAGGGCGGGGATGAGGCCCTCGATGACCACGTCCTCATCCCCGCTCACCGAGGCGTACCGCATCACCACCGAGATCCGGTCGGGGAGCTCCGACCGGCTGAATTCGAACCCCTCGGCCCGGTACCGGTCCACCAGGGCCAGCATCAGCACGCTCCGCCGGTAGGTCTCCCCAAAAAGCTGGTAGCCGATGTACGGGGCGCAGACCGGGTTCAGGTCGAAGAAGGCCGTGTAGGCTTCCTGGACCCGGCCGATGGGCGTCCCCTCGAGGTACCGGCGAAAGGCCCCGACGTGGCCGGCGGCCTCCGGGGCCACCTCGGCCAGCAGCTCCTCGCAGGCCCGGGCCTGCCCCACCGACTCCGGCTCCGGGTATTCCAGGAGCCGGGCGAAAAGGCCCAGAAGCCTTCGGCGGAGTTCCACGGCCGCGACCTC
>DAOTYJ010000194.1:0-7239 GCA_034434875.1 Dehalococcoidia bacterium
GCTGGGGCACGCCCAGATAAGCCTTACGCTGCAGACGTATTCTCACGTGCTGCCGGACCTGCAGCGGCAGGCGGCCGAAAAACTCGACCGGATGCTGGGCGGCTGACCCAGCCCCCCCAACAAATTATCCCAGGATTATCCCATAAAATGCAGCCGGACAAGCTTCAAAGGCTTGTCCGGCTACTATATATTGTGGTCTTTTGGGGTTTAGACCCCAATATATTGCGCCCCCGGGGAGGCTCGAACTCCCAGCCCGCGGATTAGAAGTCCGCTGCTCTATCCGATTGAGCTACGGGGGCAGGCGGCCGACGCCGCCCGTCGGCTCCTTAAATAATCATACACCAGTTTCTTCACCCCTCACGCCGGGTTTACGACCCGTAGGGCTTGCCGGTTTTCGGCCCTGAAGGGCACCTACGCGTCCCGGCGATAAACCGGCAGTGCGGACAACCGGAAAGCCCGGCGCGGCCGGGCCGGAGGGGACAGGGGTGGCGCAAGGGACTCGGGGCCCCGCCGGCTTTTAACCCGGAACGGGCGGCCCGGTTTGACCCGGCCTCCTCCGGCGGTTTAATCTCAGTTGGCAGCTCTCTCGGAAGGAGGTCAAACCCCCATGCGAACGCCGGACGAGTACCTGGCCAGCATCCGGGACGGCCGGGAGGTGTGGTTCCGGGGCGAGAAGGTCGGCGATGTCACCGCCCACCCCGAGCTCGGGGTGGGCGCCCGAAATATCGCCCAAACTTACGAGGTCGAAGCCCGGCCGGAATGGGCCGACCTTTTCTGGGTCGAGGAGGACGGCCGCCGCATATCCCGCTTTTATAAAATCCCCCGAAATTCCGACGACCTCCTGCGCCGTCACGAGGCCATCGAGCACCTCACCCGGGAAGTGCGGCCGTCCCTGGCCGTCATCAGCAAGGAGATCGGCTCCGACGCCCTCTTTGCCCTGCTCATTACCAGCCGGGATGTCGACCGCAAGTACGGAACCCGCTATTTCGAGCGGGTCCGGGCCTACTATGAGTACGCCCGGGATAACGAGCTCGACCTGGCCGTGGCCCAGACGGACGTTAAAGGCGACCGCGCCCTGAGGCCCGCCGACCAGCCCAACCCCGACGCCTACGTCCGCATCGTCGAGCGCCGCCCCGACGGCATCGTAGTTCGGGGCGCCAAAATCCACACCACTGACGCCGTCTACGCCCACGAGGTCATCGTCCTGCCGACCCGGGCCATGACCGAGCGGGACCAGGACTACGCCGTGGCCTTTGCCGTACCCGTCAACACCCCCGGAATCCGCCTTGTCGCCAGCGCCCGGGGGTTCACCGGCCAGACCCCCTTCGACAGCCCCATCGCCCACCGGTTCCGGGTGGTCGAATCGGTGACGGTCTTCGACAACGTCTTCGTGCCCAACGACCGGGTCTTCCTGGCCGGGGAGTGGGACTTCGCCGGGGACGTGGCCAAGACCTTCGTCGAGTTCCACCGGTTCACCGCCTGCGCCTACAAGCCGCCCCTCCTCGAAGCCCTCGTCGGCCTGGGCGCCCTCCTGGCCGAATACAACGGCATCGAGCGGGTTCCCCACGTCCGGGATAAGCTGGCCCGCCTCATCATGTACCTGGCCACCGTCCGGGGCATGACCCGGGCCGCCGCCCTCGACTGTCGGCTTCGCAACGACATTGCGGTGCCCAACCCGGTCGTCACCAACGCGGCCAAGTTTTACTTTGCCGATAACTACCACGCCGCCGTCAAATACGTTCAGGACATCGCCGGCGGGCTGGTGGCGACCGGACCGGCCGCCGAGGACTTTAACAGCCCCGAACTTAAACCCGTCCTCGACCGTTACCTGGCCGGGAAGGCGGGGGTGTCAGGGGAGGAGCGGCTCCGGGCGATGAACCTCGCCCGGGACCTGGTAGCCTCCGACCTGGGAGGCTACCTGGAAATCCTGGCCATCCACGCCGAGGGGTCCCTGGAGGCCCAGAAACTCACCGTCCTGATGGACACCGACCTGGCCCCCCTCAAGGCCTACACCCGCTGGCTGGCCGGCATCTCGGCCGAGCGGCCCGCCGGCCGGCCTTTCGCGGTCTGAACCTTACCCTTTCACCCGGAGCCTTCCGAGAAGCTCGGGGTGAAGGCGGCCGTTGGTGGCCAGGGCGTTCCGCTGGGTGGGGCTGAAGGGGTTTCCGGCCAAATCGGTCACCTGCCCCCCGGCCTCCAGGACAACGAGGCCGCCGGCGGCCACATCCCAGGGGGAGAGTTTGTGCTCAAAATAAGCGTCAAGGCGGCCGGCGGCCACGAAGCAGAGGTCTAACACGGCCGAGCCGCTGCTCCGGAAATCCTGAACCTGGCCGAGAAGCTCCTGAACGGCCAAAACCACCTCCCGCCGCTCCTCGGAAGCCGAGGGCAGGCCGGCGGCCACCAGGGCCTGTTTCAGGTTTGCCACCTGGGACACCCTGATGGGCCGGCCGTTAAGCCAGGCCCCCCGCCCGGCCGCGGCCCAGTAGAGCTCCCCGAGGGCCGGGGCGTAGACGACCCCGACCAGACAGCGGCCGCGGTAAACATACGCAATGCTCACCGCAAAGAGGGGGTATGTATGGACATAGTTCGTCGTGCCGTCCAGGGGGTCGATGACCCAGATATGGTCTTCGGAGGGCCCACCGGCGGTGCCCTCCTCGGCCAGCAGGCCGTGGTCGGGGAAGGCGGCCCGGATGACCTCGGACACCACCCGCTCCGACCGGCGGTCGGCCTCGGTAACCAGGTCGTTTTCCCCCTTGGACTCCACCCGACGCAGGCGGCCGAGCCGGGCCCGGAGCACCCGGCCGGCTCGGCGGGCGGCCGTCAGGGCCACCGTCAGGACCCGGTCCGTATCGGGCTGGTCGTATCGGTTTGACATCAGCCGACCCCCTACGTTAGGGTAAATTAAAGATGCCTTGCCGACGGGCGTCAGGGCTGGTGGCCGTCATCGCCGCCGTAATTCTGGCCCAGGTGGCGTCCGGTCTGGCGGCCGCCCAGGGCCCGACCCCGACTCCCACCCCGACCCGTTCGCCGACGCCGGGCATAACCGTAATCCGCCACAGCACCCCAACCCCGCCGCCTTCCCCAACCCCGACTCCGGCCCCACCCCGCCCGGCCCCGACGGTCCTGCCGCCCACAGCCGAACCGGGCCCCGTATCCAGCCCATCGGCCGGCCGCCTTGCGCCCCCGGGCCATACGTCCCGCCTTTCCCGGGGCGGCTCCAACCTCGCCGAAGCCATTGCCGGCTTTAAGGCCCGGCTTCGGCCGGACCAGCCCGGGCGGGTGCTGGCCGTGCCCCTGCGGAGCCAGCTGGACGGCACCGTCTACGCCGAAGCCAACTGCGGTCCGGCCAGCCTGGCCATGGTCCTCGAGGCCTACGGCCTTAATCTGCCGACCCAGGAGCTTCGGGCCCTGGCAAACCGCCTCCAGGGCACGTCCGGGCCCGACGTCGGCGTCTGGCCGGAAATCCTTGCCCAGATTGCTTCCCGGTACGGCCTGCAGGCCTACGGTCTGGGCCGTCAGTGGACGCCGGAAGACATCCGGGCCGCCATCGACCGTAACGAGCCGGTGGTCACCATTGTCAAATACCGGGACCTGCCCACCAACGCCGGGTCCATCGCCACCACCGAACATTACATCGTGATAATCGGCTACCAGGGCGACAGGTTTTTCTATAACGACCCGGCCTTCTTTGACGAGGCGGGATTCGGCCGGCCCATTACCGAGGCCGAGCTCCGGCGGGCCTGGGCCGGCACGGCCCGCCCGGGGTCCGCCTTCGCCTTCGGACCGGGTCCGGGCCTGCAACCCATTCCCGAGCTCTTTCCGGCGGCCGCACCCCCGACGCCGGAGCCTATCCCCCAACCGGCCCCTCCGGCCCAGGAGGCTCCGCCCATCCCAACCCCCGAGCCCGTTCCGGCCGAGGCCGGGTCGCCCCTGGTGTCCGCCGCGGCCGAAGCCCCACCGGACGCAGGCGGGACGGAGCCCTGGTCCGGGTACCTGTTGGCGGCCCAACTGGGCATCCTGTACGGGGCGGGCGTATTGTGGCTGGGCCGGAAGCTCAGCCGGCGAGGCCGGCGGTAAGCTCCGACTTTACGTGAGGTCCCGCTCCTCCCCTTCCAGGTCGGGCTCGACCGACTCCTCCTCTTCGATGGGGAGCTCTTCCTCGAGGATTTCGGGTTCTTCGATGATGCCGGCGATTCCGGGCGCAGCCTCGGGAAGCTCTTCTTCCTCGAAGAAGAACTCCTCTTCTTCCTCCTCCTGGTCAACCCGCACCAGGTCCTCCCGGGTGTACGGCCGGACGGCCTCGGGTTCGCGGGTGGGGAACGATACTTTGCCCGCCTGGCTCGGGTGCTGGTAGACCTCTCGGATAATTACCCGAACGTTGCCGTCGGAAAGGCTCTGAATGGCGGCCACGTACTGGTTGCCGCCCCGGATCAGGCTGGCGAGTCGCAGGCCGACCTTGGGTTCGACCTGGCCGATGTATTCGCCCCGGGTTGAGTAGACCTCAAGGCGGTTGCCGTTAAGGCGCAGTTCCACCTGGTCGCCGGCGGCAAGCTTGGCCAGGGTCTCCTGGCTTCCGAGGTTGATCAGCTGGGCGGTGCCGGTTTTGCCGGGCTCGGCCACGAAAAGCTCGGGGCTAACCCGTTCGGCGGGGGAGGGGGCTTCCTCCCGCTCCCTAAGCAGCATCAGCCGGTCCCGGTTCTTCCGGGCGATGGTATTGTTCGGGTCGAGCTCCAGGGCCCGCTGGTAGGCTTCGAGGGCCTCGCTATACTTGCCGAGCTCTGTCAGCGCCCGGCCGAGGCGGTTCCAGGCCTCGACGTCGTCGGGAAAAAGCTCCAGGATCTTACGGTTGACGGCCGCCGCCTCTTCCCAGCGGTTCTGGACCGCCAGCTTCACCGCGTGCTCGCTGAGCACCCGGTGGACCCGCTGTCTGTTGGCCGCAGGCTGTTGCACCACTGGCCCCTATCCTCCCATTCGGACTCCTTATCGACCTTGCACTTGGGTATTATATCGGGGTTGCGGCCTTAAAACAAAAAGCCTCGGGCCGGTCCGGGGCCCAAGGCCTCACGTCCCCAGATCACCCGGCCGTAAGGATCAGGTTGCCCCAGTTGTCCACAAGGCCGACCCAGCCGGCCGGTATGAACACCGTGCTGTCCGTCTGCAGAACCAGGGCCGGACCGCTCAGACGGTTGCCGGCCAGCAGCCGGGACCGGAGGTAAAGCTTGCCGGTAAGCTGGCGCTCTCCGTCGAAGACCTGCTCCCCGATTACCGCGCCCGAAGGGTCCGGGCCCCCGGCGGCCACCGCCGGAAGGGGCGGCGGCTCCACCTCTCCCACCGCCCGGAGCCGCAGGTTAACCACCTCGGTGGGCAGTTCGGGATGGCTGTGGCCGTAGCGCTGTTTGTGCTGGGCGTGGAAAGCCTCCAGGCTGGCGGCGAAGCGGCCGGGCTCATACGGCACCGTGAGCTCATAAGACTGGCCGATGTAGCGCATGTCCAGCATCAGTTCCAGCCGCACCCGGCCGGCCTCAAAACCCTCCCGGGCCATCTCCGTCAGGGCCCGTTCCAGGAGGGGTCCAAATCCGGCCATCAGGTCGGCATCGGTCACCTGGGCCGAAGGCCGCAGCCAGGTCCGGCTGTAGTCTTTGGTTACGTCTCCCACCAGCAGGCCGAAGGCCGAAACTACCCCCGGGTAGGGGGGGACCAGAACCCGGGGGATGGCAAGCTCGGCCGCAAGCTCGCAGGCGTGGAGGGGACCCGCCCCGCCGAAGGCCACCAGGGTGAACCGGCGGGGGTCGTAGCCCCGCTCCACTGAGACCCGGCGGATGGCCCGGGCCATGTTGGAGTTGGCAACCCGAACCACCCCCCTGGCCGCGGCCACCTCGGAGGTTCCAAGCTTTCGGCCCAGCTCGGCCACGGCCTTGAGGGCCAGCTCGGGGTAAATCCGAACCTCACCCCCGACGAAATAGTCGGGGTGGATTCGGCCGAGCACCAGGTTGGCGTCGGTTACGGTGGGCTCCGTTCCCCCCAGGCCGTAGCAGGCGGGGCCCGGAACCGCCCCGGCGCTCTCCGGCCCGACCAGCAGGGCGCCGCCGGGGTCGAGGCGGGCGATGCTTCCGCCCCCGGCCCCCACCGTCTGAATGTCGACCATGGGCACCCGAAGGGCGCAGCCGGCCAGCTCGGCCTCCACGGTAAAGGGCAGGTGCCCCGGGCAGAGACAAACGTCGGTGCTGGTGCCGCCCATATCCAGGGTAATGACCTGGTCGAAGCCCGCCAGCCGGGCCAGGTAGAAGGCCCCGGTCACCCCACCGGCCGGTCCGGACAGGATGGTGCGGACCCCGAGCTTCCGCAGGGCGCTGCTCGAGACACTGCCCCCGTTGGACTGCATCATCCGGATGGGCCGGCCCAGGCCGGCCTCAAGCCCGGCCAGGTAGCGGTCCAGCAAGGGCGACACGTAAGCATTGACGGCGGTGGTTGAGGCCCGCTCGTACTCCCGGTATTCGGGCAGAACCTCCGACGAGAGGGATATATGGGTCAGACCTTCCTCGGCCGCCAGCCGCCGGCCGATGGCCTGCTCGTGCTCCGGGTTCAGAAAGCTGAAGAGCAGGCAGACGGCCACGGATTCGGCCTCGCTGGCCCGGATGCGTTCGGCCAGGGCCTCGACCGCTTCGGGGTTAAGGGGCACGAGGACCTCCCCCCGGTAGTCCACCCGCTCCGGCACCTCAAACCTGAGCTGGGGCGGAACCAGGGGGGCCGGGCGGCTGGGGAACAGGTCGTAAAGCTTAGGCCGGGTCTGCCGGCCGATCTCCAGCAGGTCCCCAAAACCGGCGCTGGTAACGAAGGCGACCCGGGCCCCCTTGCGCTCCAGGAGGGCGTTGGTGGCCACCGTCGACCCGTGGACGATGTCGGCGGCCTCGGCGTTAAGCCGGCGGACCCCCTCTAAGAAGGCCCGGGCCGGGTTATCCGGGGTGCTCGGAATTTTTAAGATGGTCAGCCGGTCCCGGTCGGCCAGAACAAAGTCCGTGAAGGTGCCGCCGGTATCAACCCCCAGGCGCATGACGTCTCAAAACCTCCGTGGCCAGCTGTCTTTATGGGGTTCAGGCCGTCGGCCGTTTACTGGGAAGGGCGCTCTCGGGAAGCCTTAAGGCCGAAGTAGCCGCCGACGATTAAGATGGCCAACGATAAGGCCAGGGCGAAGGGCACCGCACCGCCCTCTTCCCCCAGGGCCAGAAGGACCCTCGAAAG
>DAOTYJ010000195.1:0-20935 GCA_034434875.1 Dehalococcoidia bacterium
GCCTCCTGGGCCTACAACCCCAACATCAAGCCGCCCGAGTACAACCCCCAGAAGGCCCGCCAGCTTCTGGAGCAGGCGGGCTTCAGGCCCGGCCCCGACGGCATCATGCAGCGGGACGGCAGACCCCTCCGGTTCACCCTCTGGGTCCCGGCCGGGCAGAAGATCCGGGAGCAGGTGGCCATCATCGCCAAGGACCAGTGGAAGCAGATTGGGGTCGACGTGGACATCCAGTTCCAGGAGTGGAACGCCTTCCTGGAGCGGCTCCGGCAGGGGGATTTCGACCTGGTGATCTCGGGCTACTCCCTGGGGGTGGACCCGAACCCCCGGGCCTTCTGGCATTCGGCCGAGCTGGCCCCCCGGGGCTTTAACCGGATCCGCTATCGCAATCCGGAAGTGGACCGGGTTATCGAGGAGGCGGTGAAGGTTCCCGGCTGTGACCTGGAGGGGCGCAAGGGCCTCTACTGGCGGTTCCAGGAGCTTCTGGCCGAGGACCAGCCGTTTAATTTCCTGTTCAGCCTGAAGGCCCTGGTGGCCATCAAGAAATCCATCGTCGGCCCCAACCCCACCACCTTCGGGGGCGTCTTTCACAACATCCACGACTGGTACGTGGCCAGATGATGAAGTTTCTTCTCCGCCGGCTCCTCCAGGCGATTCCCACCCTCTTCGGCATCAGCATCCTCATCTTTGTGGTCATCCGGCTCGCCCCGGGCGACCCGGTCAACCTGTTCTTTGACCCCACCATAAAGGGCGAAGACCTGGAGCGGATGCGCCGCCAGCTCGGCCTTGACCGGCCCCTTTACGTCCAGTACGTGGACTGGGTGACCGGCCTGCTGCGGGGGGACTTCGGCCGCTCCTTTGTGACCCACGAGCCGGTGCTCAAGCGGATCGCCGAGCGGCTGCCCAACACCATCCAGCTGAGCCTGGTGGCGGTGGCCGTTTCGCTGCTGGTGGGCCCGACCCTGGGGATTCTGGCGGCCACCCACCGGGGCGGGTTCGTCGACCAGCTGGTGCGGGTGATGGCGGTGGTGGTGGATGCGGTGCCCAACTTCTGGCTCGGGCTTATGCTCATCCTGATCTTGGCCGTACAGCTCCGCCTCTTCCCGTCCGGGGGCATGTACACCCTGCGGGGGGCGTTCATGCCGCCTTTGCTTGACCGGCTCTGGCACCTGGCCCTGCCGGCCCTCGTCCTGGCCGCCGGCCCCATCGCCCTCTACTCCCGGCTGATGCGGACGGAGATGCTGGAGGTGCTCTCCCAGGACTACATCCGGACGGCCCGCTCCAAGGGGCTCTCGGAGCGGTTTGTCCTTTACGGCCACGCCCTGCGCAACGCGGTCCTCCCCATCGTCACCGTCCTGGGGGGCACCCTGCCTTTCCTTTTCGGGGGCGCGGTGGTGACTGAAAGCGTCTTCTCCTGGCCGGGGATGGGCCGCCTCTTCGTCGACGCGGCCTACTCCCGGGATTACCCGATGGTTCTGGGCATCTCCATCATCGCCTCTGTCCTGGTGGTGCTGGGCCAGCTTCTCTCGGACATCCTTTACGGCATCGTCGACCCGCGAATCCGGTACTCGTAAGGGGGTTTTTAAAAATGACGGCGGAACCGATGCCCCAGGCCGGGGTGGAAATCCGGCCCCTGCGGCCGTCGGCCGGCTTAAGCCTTTCACAGCTTGCCCTCCGGCGGCTGAGGCAGGACCGGCTCACCCTGCTGGCGATGGCCCTTCTGGCCGCCCTGGGCCTGCTGGCCCTCCTTGCCCCCGTCATCACCGAGCACGTCATCCGCCAGAGCCCCGAGCGGGTCGACCTGCTGAAAACCTTCTCGCCCCCCAACGCCCAGAACCTGCTGGGGACCGACGAGAACGGCCGGGACCAGCTGGCCCGCCTGCTTTACGGGGCCCGGGTATCCCTTTCCATCGGGTTTGCGGCCGCCCTGATCAACATGACCATCGGGGTGACCATCGGGGCGTTGGCCGCCTACTACGGCCGGACGGTGGACGACCTGATCACCTGGTTTATCAACACCGTTCGGTCGATTCCGGGCCTCTTTCTGCTCATCATGGTGGGAGCCCTCTTTAGGCCCAGCGTCGAGGTGCTCATCGTCATCTTAGGCCTTTTATCCTGGCCCGGGATCGCCCGGCTGGTCCGGGGCCAGGTCTTGAGTATTAAGGAGCGGGAGTTCGTGGTGGCCGCCCGGACCATCGGGGCCGGGGACGGCCGGATAATTTTCTTCCACATTCTGCCCAACGTGGTGCCCCTGGTGATAACCTACGCCGGCATCGACATCGGCGGCATCATCCTGGTGGAGTCGACCATCAGCTACCTGGGCCTGGGCGTCCAGCCCCCCACCCCGAGCTGGGGCAACATGCTCAGCGGCTCCACCCGGTATTTCACCCAGGCCCCCTGGCTCATCGTCGCCCCGGGGGCCCTCATCTGGGTAACCGTCCTCTGCCTCTACCTCATCGCCGACGGCCTCCGGGATGCCCTCGACCCCCGGCTGAAAACCTGACCGGCCGCCCAATATCTTAGAATCTTAGGGGTAACTTCCTGCGCGGAGGGCTGACCATGCGGCGGGTCGTCGTCCTTGGGGGCGGCTTCGGCGGGGTGGCCGCCGCCCTGGGCCTGCGGAAAAGGCTCCCGGCCGAAGACGAGGTCATCCTGGTGGACCGTCGGACCCACTTCATGATGGGTTTTCGCAAGTCCTGGGTGGTCACCGGCCGGGCCCCGGCCGAGGAAGGCCGCCGGCCCCTCTCGGCCCTGGAAAAGAAGGGTATCAAAGTAGTTAACGGCACGGTGACGGCCATCGACCCGGCCGCCCCGGCGGCCGAGGTGGACGGGCGGCGGCTGGGGGCCGATGCCCTGGTGGTTGCCCTGGGGGCCGAGCTGGGGCCGGAAGAGGTCCCCGGTTTTGCCGAGCACGCCTTGAGCTTTTACGACCGGGCCCAGCTTCTGCGGATTTCGGAGGCGGTCAAAAACTTTAAGGGCGGACGGGTCCTGATCGGCATCTTCGGCCTGCCTTATAAGTGTCCGCCGGCCCCCTTCGAGCTGGCCCTCTTGCTTAACGACTTTTTCAAAGGGCGGGCCGTGCCGGCCGCCATCGAGGTTTTCGGCCCCCAGCCGATGGCCATCCCCCTCCTGGGCCCGGCCGGGTGCGCCGCCATCGAAGGCCGGCTTGCCGCCCAGGGCATCGCCTTCCTGCCCAACCGCAAAGCCAGGGAGGTCCGGCCCGGGGAGGTCGTCTTCGACGGGGAAAGCCGGCCCTTCGACCTGCTGCTGGGGATTGCGCCCCACCGGGCCCCGGCCGTCGTCCGGGAGGCCGGCCTGGTGGGGCCGGGCGGCTGGGTCCGGATCGACCCCGAAACCCTGGCCACGGCCTTCCCGAACGTTTACGCCGTGGGGGACGTGACGGAGGTCCTCATGGCCGACGGCCGGCCCCTGCCCAAGGCCGGGGTCTTTGCCGAGGCGGAGGGGGAAGTGGCGGCGGAGCAGATTGCGGCCCGGTTTGCCGGCCGGGAGCCGGAAAAGGCCTTCACCGGGGAGGGCCACTGCTACCTGGAGGTGGGCGGGGGTGAGGCGATGGTGGTGCGGGGCCGCTTTCTCGAAAGGCCGGCCCCGGCCGTCGAGCTGGTCGGCCCGGCCCCAGAGTTCCTGGCGGAAAAGCTGGCCTTCGAGGCCCGGCGGCTGGAAGCCTGGTTCGGGGCGTAAGATGCGCCTTGTCGTCGGGAGCCGGGAGAGCAGGCTTGCCCGCCTTCAGGCCGAGCGGGTAATGGCCCGCCTTAAAGGGGTGCGGCCGGACCTGGAGCTGGAGTGGCGGGGAATCGGGACCACCGGCGACCGGTTCAAGGAGGCCCCCTTCTGGGCCCTGGGGGAGCGGGGAGTCTTTGTCAAGGAGCTTCAGCGGGCCCTGCTGGCCGGTGAGGTGGACATCGCCGTCCACAGCCTTAAGGACCTGCCTTCGGCCCTGCCGGCGGGGCTGGTGCTGGGGGCGGTTCCGGAGCGGGAGGACCCCCGGGATGTCCTGGTCTCCCGCCACGGCCTGGGCCTTAAAGACCTGCCCCCTGGGGCCCGGCTGGGAACCAGCAGCGTCCGGCGGGGGGCCTTTTTGCGGGCCTTGCGGCCCGACTTCCTGGTGGTGCCCCTGCGGGGCAACGTGGACACCCGCCTGCGCAAGGCCCTTGCGGAAGATTACGACGGGGTGGTGCTGGCCGCGGCCGGAATCGGCCGGCTGGGGCTGACCGGCCAGGTGACCGAATTTATACCCCCCGAGGTGATGCCCCCGGCCCCGGGCCAGGGGGCCCTGGGGGTGGAGGCCCGGGCCGACGCCCCCGAAATCCTCGACCTCCTTGCCCGCATCGACGACCCCGAGGCCCGGGCGGCCACCGCCGCCGAGCGGGCCTTTATGCGGGTGCTGGAGGGGGGGTGCGCCGTGGCCGTCGGGGCCTACGGCCGCCTGGTGGGCGGCCGGCTCTTCCTGCTGGGGGCGGTGGCCGCCCCGGACGGGAGCCGGGTTTTTAAGGACGAGGCCGCCGGCGACCCGGCCCGGGCCGAGGCGCTGGGGGAGGAGCTCGCCCGGCGGCTCCTCGCCCGGGGGGCCGGGGAGGTCCTCGGGAGGGCCCGGGCGTGATGGGGAGGGGGGACCGGCCCCTGGCCGGGAAGGGGGTCGTCATAACCCGGGGCCGGGAGCAGGCGGCCGAACTGGCCCGCCGCCTGGAGGCCCTGGGGGCAACGGTTTACTCGATTCCCACCATCCGGTTTGAGCCCCCGGAGGATACCTCGCCCCTGGACCGGGCCATCCTCGACCTGCCCGGCTTCGACTGGGTGGTTTTTACCAGCCCCAACGGGGTCCGGTTCTTCTGGGCGCGGCTTGAGGCCCTGGGATTCGGGCCGGAAAGGCTGGCCCGGCCGAGGGTGGCGGCTGTGGGGCCGGGGACGGCGGCCGAGCTGGCCCGCCGGGGCCGGCCGCCGGATGTGATTCCGCCCGAGGCCTTAACCGCCCGGGTCCCGGGGGCGCTGGGGGACGTCCGGGGGCGGCGGATTCTCCTGCCCAGGACCGATATCGCCGGGCCGGAGCTGGCCGAAGCCCTGCGGGCGGCCGGGGCCGGAGTGGCCGAGGTGGTCGCCTACCGGACCCTGCCCGAAACGGCCGGCGGGGACGAGCTCATTCGGCTGCTGGAAGAAGGCCGGGTGGATGCCGTCACCCTCACGTCGGCGTCGACGGCCCGAAACCTGGCCGCCCTGGTGGGCCCTGCCAGGCCCCGGCTTGAAAGGGTTAAAATCGTCTGCATCGGGCCGGTGACGGCCCGGGCGGCGGCCGAGGCCGGCCTTAAGGTGGACCTAGTGGCCGCCGAGCACACCCTGGAGGGGCTGGTCCGGGCGGTGGTCGAAGCCTTCCGGGCCGTCCCGAAAGCCTGAGCCTTTAGCCGAGGAGGTTGGCCTTGATGGATACCCGCGAGGTGCGTCTGGGGCGGGGCCGGGCCAAGCGGCAGGAGCTCTGGGGCCCGGAGCCGCCCCTGGACCCGTCGGACCCGGCCTACGAGCTTCAGGAGCTGATGACCGAGGTTCTCTTCGGGGAAATCTGGAGCCGGCCCGGGCTGGACACCCGGAGCCGGGAGGTGGCCACCCTAGCCGCCCTTACGGTGCTGGGCCGGGAAGCCCAACTTCGGCGGCACCTCCAGGCCGCCTTAAATATCGGCCTGACGAAGCAGGAGATAATTGAGATTTTGATGCAGATGGCCTTTTACGGGGGCCTGCCGGCCGCCCTGAACGCCCTCCGGGTCGCCCGGGAAGTCTTCACCGAACGGGGACTTTAGAATGAGGGGGTGGCGAAGAAGCGGGCGATTTCGTCCCGGTCGAAGTGGGGCCAGGGCTTCCGGCCTTCCCCGGCCACCAGGTGCCGGCCGGCTTCGGCCGGCAGAATCCGGCCGATGACCGAGGCGGCAATGCCCGCCCGGTGTAAAGACCCCAAAAGCTTCGGGACGGCCCCCTCCGGCACGGTTATAATCAGGGAGCCCGAGGCCAGAAGCCCCAGGGGGTCGAGGCCCAGGGCTTCGCAGACGGCCCGACACTCGGGCAGCACCGGAACCTTCTCGGCGTAAACCTCAAACCCGACCCCCGAGGCCAGGGCGACCTCGGTAAGGCCGGTGGCCAGGCCCCCCTCGGTGGGGTCGTGGAAGGCGGTTACCGGGGCGGCCTCCCGGGCCACCGCCGCATCCCGGACGACGCTTACGCCGGGGTCGAAGAGAAAGTTCCGGGCCCGGGCGATGACTTCTTCGGGGACGCCCCTCCGGCGGAGCACCTCCGCCGCCTCCCGGGCAAGGACGGCCGTCCCCTCGATGGCGATCCCCTTGGTCACGAGGACGGCATCCCCGGGCCGGGCCCCGGCCGAGGTGACCAGCCGGTCGGGCGCCACTTCCCCGAGCATGCAGCCGACGACAATGGGCCGGTCGAGGCCGTAGGTTATTTCGGTGTGGCCGCCCACCAGGCTCACCCCCAGCTCCCGGCAGGCCCCCGCCAGCTGGTCGAAGATGGCCCCGACTTCGGCCGGTTTTATCCCTTCCGGAAGGAGGGCGGTGGCCAGGAACCACCGGGGCCGGGCGCCCATGGCCGCGATGTCGTTGGCGTTGATGTGGACGGCGTACCAGCCGATGAGGTCGGTGGCGAAGGTTATGGGGTCAGTCTTGGCCACCAAGAAAACTTGCCCGAAGTCTATGACGGCCGCATCCTCCCCGACCCGGGGCCCGACCACCACCCGGGGGTCACTTCCGGGGAGGCGGCTCAGGAGGGCCTGAAGAAGGTCGGCCGGAAGCTTTCCCACCGGAAGGCCCGGGGCCGTCATCGGCCGGCTATTCCAGGAAATCTTTAAGGTGTTTGCTCAGGGAGGGATGGCGGAGCTTGCGGAGGGCCCGGGCCTCGATCTGGCGGACCCGCTCCCGGGTAAGGTTAAGCTCCCGCCCCACCTCTTCCAGGGTCTTGGGAATCCCGTCGTCGAGGCCGTACCGCCAGACGAGGACCTGCCGCTCCCGGGGGGTAAGCCGGGCAAGCAGCTGGTTCACCTGCTCCCGGAGGATCTGACGGCTGGCCTGCTCCGCCGGGGGCAGGCTGGTCCGGTCTTCGACGAAGTCGGCCACCCGCAGGTCGTCGTCCTCGCCGACGGGGAGGTCTAAGGAGATGGCGTCGTGGCCGAAGCTGAGCAGCTCCTCCACCCGCTGGGCCGACACCTCCAGCTCGGCGGCCAGCTCGGCGCTGGTGGGCTCGCGGCCGTGTTCCTGAACGAACTCCCGGTAGGCCCGGCCGAGCCGGCCCACAAAGTCGACGATGTGCACCGGCAGCCGGATCGTCCGGGACTGCTCGGCCAGGGCCCGGATGATGGACTGACGGACCCACCAGGTGGCGTAGGTGCTGAACTTATGGCCCCGCCGGTACTCGAACTTCTGGACCGCCCGGAGCAGGCCGCAGTTGCCCTCCTGAATCAGGTCGAGGAGGGGCAGGCCCCGGCCGATGTGCTTCCGGGCGATGCTCACCACCAGCCGGAGGTTGGATTCGATAAGCCGCCGCTCGGCCGCCCGGCCGGCCTCGAGCCGCTCCCCGAAGTGTCGGGCCAGCCCCGGTCCCCGGGCCTTGAAATAGGGCCAGGCCTGGGCCGGTGCCGGCAGCCAGGGGCCTTCCCAGCCCGATTCCCGGATAAAGTCGGCCAGCACCGGCCTTAAGAGCCGGCTGTCGATGCTCAGTTCGGTAAGCCCCTCGGCCACAACCCCGGCATCCAGGCCCAGGCCTGAGGCGATAAAGGCGGCCAGGGCCGGGTCGGGCACGCCGTCGATGAGGGCCCGCAGTTGGGGGGCGTAAAGCCTCTCCAGGACGGCCCGGGGCTCCGGCCCGCCCAGGTAAGCCCAGAGGGCAGAAACCACGGGTTCGGCCCCGTAAAGGCCGGTGTAAAGGGCCATCCCCAGGCGGGCGCCGTCGAGGGGGCCGACAAGGCCGGCGCAGCGGCCCAGGTCGGTCAGCCGGCGGGCCTCCTCCAGGGCGACGAAAAGCTCCCTCTCCTCTTCGGGGGTGAGCAGGGGTATGCGGCTCAGCTCCTGAAGGTAGATCCTGACCGCGTCGGCGGCCTCAGTGGTATCGGCTTCCGGGCCGACCTCCGCTAAGAAAATCGGCTCGTCTTCCCGGGACGCGGCCTCCACCATGGCCTTTTCACCCCGCCGGTTTCGGGCCCAGGGTCTGGCTCCGCTCCTGGGCCGTGGCCGCCAGGAGCCGGAGGGCCCCTTCGAAATCGCCGGCCGCCTCCGCCTCGGCGATGGCCCGGTCCCGCAGCCGCCGGAGGCGGCGTAGCCGGGCGGCCTCCAGAAGCCGGACCCGGTCCCGGAACGAGGCCACCGCCTGCTCGGGGGTCACCCCGGGGAGGGGTCGGGCGGCCAGCTCCCCGTAGTACTCGGCCAGCTCCGGGGGCAGGGCCTCCACCCAGCCGGCGTCCTCGGCCTGCCGCCAGCCGAGGAAGAGGAGCCGGGTCTTTTCCCGGCCGAAATGCTCGGGGGAAACCTCGTCGGCCAGGGCCTTAAGCTCCGGGTGCTTAAAGAGGAGGGTCAAAAGCTCCTCTTCTTTGCGCAGGTCCGGGTCGAGGGCGTCCGGGCCGGGTGCCTCCGGCCGGCGGGCATCCCCCCGCCTCCCCCCGAGGGCCATGGCCCGCAGGTCCTCCTCGGCGACCCCGAGGGTGCGGGCGACCTTCTGGATATAGTGGCCCCGGGCCACCGGGTCGGGCAGGGCCTGGAGGAGGGGCAGGATGTCCCGGGCGGCGGCGGACTTGCCCTCGGCCCCGGAGAGGTCGAACCGCCGGGGAAGCAGCTCCACCAGGAAATCGAGGACGGGCCGGGCCCCGGCCAGGGCCTGCCGGAAGCGTTCGGGGTCCTCCCGGATGGCCTCGTCGGGGTCCTTGCCCACCGGCACCAGGGCGACCCGGACGTTAAGGCCCGGGGCGGCCCGGAGGCTCAGCCGCCGGCCCCCCTCGAAGACGGGGGCCGTCCGGTCGGCCAGCTCCTGCCAGAGGAGGTCCAGGGCCCGCCGGGTGGCCGCCTGCCCGGCCGGGTCGGCGTCCAGGCAGAGGATAACCGTCCCGCAGTAGTCTTTGAGCAGGCGGGCCTGGGCCGGGGTGATGGCCGTCCCGAGGGTTCCCACCACGTTCTTAAAGCCGTACTGGTGGGCGGTGATGACGTCGAAGTAGCCTTCGACCACCACGGCCTCCCCGGCGGCCCGGATGGCCGGCCGGGCCAGGTCGAGGCCGTAGAGCACCTCGCCCTTTTTAAAGACGGGGGTTTCGGGGCTGTTAAGGTACTTCGGCTCGCCCTCGCCCAGGGCCCGGCCCCCGAAGCCGACGACCCGGCCCCGGGCATCCTTGATGGGGAAAATTATCCGGTCCCGGAAGCGGTCCGCCAGGCCGCCCCCCTCCCGGCGGACCGCCAGGCCCGCCGCGACCAGGAGTTCGGCCTCGAAGCCGGCCCCAATGAGCCGCCCCAGCAGGGCGGCCCCGTCGGCCGGGGCGTAGCCCAGGCCGAAGGCCTGGACGGTCGGCAGGTCCAGGCCCCGGCCGGCCAGGTAGGCCCGGGCGGGCCGGTGCGCCCGGAGGATCTCCTGGTAGAACTCGGCGGCAAGGCCGTTGGCCGCCAGCACCCGCTCGACTTCCCCGGCCTCCTCGGCCCGGCGGGCCGGCCGGAGCTCGACCCCGGCCTCCCGGGCCAGGAGGGCCAGGGCCTCGGCAAAGCTTAAGCCCCGGCGGTTCATCACGAAGTCGACGGCGGTGCCGTGGGCCCCGCACCCGAAGCAGTGATAAGTCCCCTCATCCGGGTAGACGAAGAAGGAGGGGTTTCGGTCGGGGTGGAAGGGGCAGAGGCCTTTATACAGCCGGCCGGACCGGCGGAGCTCCACCTCCCGGCCGACCAGGTCGACGATGTCCAGCCGGCTCTTGATCTCGTCCAGGACGCCCATGGCCTATCGGCCCATCAGTGGTGCTGAACGGGAACCGACATCACCGCCCAGAGCTTGGGTACGAAGAGCCCTTCATAAAGATAGAGGGCGTAGCGGTCGGTCATCCCGGCGATGTAGTCGACCACCGCCCGCTCGACGGGGTCCTCGTGGACGAAGAACTTTTCGGGGATGAGCTCCGGGTGGCGGCAGAAGTGCTCGTAGAGGCGGCGGATGACGTCTTTGGCCTTTACAAACTCGGCCTTGGCCACCGGGTTGGTGTAGACCCGGTCGAAGAGAAACTCCCGCATGGCATTCAGGGCCCCCAGCACCGTGGGGTCCATGCCGATGGGGGGCGGCGGGGTTCGGGCGGCCTCTTCCGGGGTCAGGCCTTCGCCCGTGGCGGCCCAGGAGTACTCGATAACGGCGCACACCATGGTGTTTATCCGCTCGCCGTGGGTCCGGCCGAGAACCCGGACGGCGTCCGCCGGCAGGTCGTTGGGGGTGATGATGCCGGCCCGGATGGCGTCCTCGATGTCGTGGCTGACGTAGGCGATGGAATCCGCCAGCTTGACCACCTGGCCCTCGAGGGTTTCGGCGGTGCCCCAGGCCTCGGCCATGACATCCCCCCGCTCCTTGGAGTGCTTGGGAATGGCCTCCCGAACCTCCATGGTAAGGTTGAGGCCCCGGCCGTCGTTTTCCAGCTTGTCCACCACCCGCAGGCTCTGCAGGTTGTGGCGGAAGCCCTCGGGGTAGAGCTCGGCCAGGGCCTCCTCCCCGGCGTGGCCGAAGGGGGGGTGGCCCAGGTCGTGGGCCAGGCCGATGGCCTCGGTCAGGTCCTCATTTAAACGGAGGGCCCGGGCGATGGTCCGGGCCACCTGGGTCACCTGAAGGACGTGGGTAAGGCGGGTCATGTAGTGGTCGCCGAGGGGGGCCAGGAAGACCTGGGTTTTATGCTTGAGGCGGCGGAAGGCCTTGCAGTGGATGACCCGGTCCCGGTCCCGCTGAAACTCGGTCCGGACCGGCGAAGGCGGCTCGGGCCGCAGCCGCCCCTTGCTGAAGCGGCTTTTGGCCGCAAAGGGGGAAAGGAGCTGAATCTCCAGCTCCTCCAGCCGCTCCCGAACCCCCAGGTGCTTCATGGCCGTCAGGCATACCGCTGGGCGGCCGTTGTGGCCGCCTCGGCCAGGGCCGCCTGGGCGGCCGCCAGCCTCGCCACCGGAATCCGGTACGGGGACGCGCTCACGTAATTGAGGCCGATCTTGTGGCAGAGGGCGATGCTTTCGGGGTCGCCCCCGTGCTCCCCGCAAATACCCACCTCCAGGTCGGGGCGGGTCTGCCGGCCGAGCTTAAAGCCCAGCTCCATGAGCTTGCCGACGCCGTCGGGGTCCAGGGTCTGGAACGGGTTAAAGGGCAGGATGCCCCGCTCCACGTAGTAAACTAAAAACTTGGCCTCGGCGTCGTCCCGGCTCATCCCGAAGACCATCTGGGTGAGGTCGTTGGTGCCGAAGCTGAAGAACTCGGCGTACCGGGCCACCTGGTCGGCGGTGAGGGCCGCCCGGGGCACCTCAATCATCGTCCCGAACTTGTAGCTCACCTGCTGGCCCTTCTCTTCCATGACCTGCCGGGCCACGGTCTCCAGCTGCTCCCGGATGACCGCCAGCTCGTTGGCGTGGCCCACCAGGGGGATCATAATCTCGGGGTGGGGGTCGAGGCCCTCGGCCTTAAGGTCGCAGACGGCCCGGAAGATGGCCCGGACCTGCATCTCGTAGATGGCCGGGAAGAGGATCCCCAGCCGGCAGCCCCGCAGCCCCAGCATCGGATTGAATTCCCGCATCGACT
The DNA here is from genome assembly GCA_034434875.1 of Dehalococcoidia bacterium. GTDB lineage: Bacteria > Chloroflexota > Dehalococcoidia > JAUQQI01 > JAUQQI01 > JAUQQI01. The sequence continues at coordinate 11,779 of DAOTYJ010000195.1, forward strand.
CCACCAGCTCCAAAAGCCGCCGCTTTTCGGCCAGCTCCCCGTCGGGGACCCCTTTGAGCCGGAGCTCGGTGACCTGGACCAGCAGCTCCTCGTAGCGGGGCAGGAACTCGTGGAGGGGCGGGTCGAGAAGCCGGATCACCACCGGCCGGTGGCCCATCACCCGGAAGATCCCCTTAAAGTCTTCGGTCTGGAATTTCTCCAGCTCGGCCAGGGCGCCGTAGTAGCGGCGGACGGCCTCCGACTGCCGGTAGCGCTCCTCGGCCTTACGGTACTCGGCCTCGACCTGGGCCTTCCGGGCCGGCTCGGCCGTCTCGAAGGCGTCCTCGGCCCGCCGAAGCTCCCGCTCGAGGGCGGTGGCCTCCCGGGCGTGGAGGATCATCTCGTGGACGAAGGGGAGCCGCTCCGGCTCGAAGAACATGTGCTCCGTCCGGCAGAGGCCGATCCCTTCGGCCCCGAACTCCAGGGCCCTGGCCGCGTCCCGGGGGTAGTCGGCGTTGGCCCAGACCCCCAGGCGGCGGAACCGGTCGGCCCACTCCAGCAGGGTTCGGAGTTCGGTCTGCTCGGCGAAGCTCTGCTCCACCGTGGGGATGGCCCCGAGGAAGACCTCCCCGGTGGTTCCGTCGATGCTGATATAATCGCCCTCTCTAACGACGACCCCGTCCACCGTGAAGAGGCGGTTATGCTCGTCGATATTGAGGGCCTCGCAGCCGACCACGGCCGGCTTGCCCAGGCCCCGGGCCACCACGGCGGCGTGGGAGGTCGCCCCGCCCCGGGCGGTGAGGACCCCCCGGGCGGCGATCATCCCGTGGACGTCGTCGGGGTTGGTCTCGGTCCGGACCAGGATTACGTCCCGGCCGGCCTGGGCCCAGGCCACGGCGGTGTCGGCGTCAAACACCGCCTGGCCCACCGCCGCCCCCGGGGAGGCGTTGACGCCCCGGGCCAGAAGCCTGCCCTCGGCCGCGGCCGCCCCCTTGGCCTCCGGGTCGAACCGGGGCTTTAAAAGCTCCTCCACCTGGGCGGGTTTCACCCGCTGGACCGCCTCCTCCTGGGAGATGATGCCTTCCAGGGCCAGGTCCACCGCGATTTTCACCGCCGCCTGGGCCGTCCGCTGGGCGGCCCGGGTCTGGAGCATGTAAAGCTTGCCCCGCTCCACGGTGAACTCGATATCCTGGACGTCCTTGTAATGAAGCTCGAGGCGGCGGGCGATCTCCTCGAGCTGACGGTAGATTTCGGGGAAGCGCCCTTTTAGCTCGGCGATCTTGAGGGGGGTGCGGATGCCGGCCACCACGTCCTCGCCCTGGGCGTTGGGCAGGTACTCGCCGTAAAGCTCCTTTTCGCCGGTGGCCGGGTTCCGGGTGAAGGCCACCCCGCTTCCGGAGTCTTCACCCAGGTTGCCGAAAACCATCATCTGAACGTTGACGGCCGTGCCCAGGTCGTGAGGAATCTTGTAATACTCCCGGTAGGCGACGGCCCGGGGGTTGTTCCACGACTCGAAGACGGCCTGGATGGCCAGCCGGAGCTGTTCGTAGGGGTCCTGGGGAAAATCTTTCCCCGTTTCTTTCCGAACCAGCTCTTTAAAGGCCGCCACCACCTCGGCCAGGTCGTCGGCCGTGAGGTCGGTGTCCTTTTCGACGCCCCGCTCCCGCTTCTTGGCCTCGAAAATCCCGTCGAATTTCTGGCCGTCGATTCCCAGGACGATGCGGCCGAACATCTGGATGAAGCGCCGGTAGGCGTCGTAGGCGAAGCGGGGGTTTCCGGTGAGGCGGATGAGGCCGGTAAGCACCTCGTCGTTAAGGCCGAGGTTAAGGACCGTGTCCATCATCCCCGGCATGGAGAACTTGGCCCCCGACCGGACGGAGACCAGGAGGGGGTTGTTGGGGTCGCCGAAACGCTTGCCGCTCTTTTCCTCAAGGGTCCGGAGGGCCGCCAGCACCTGCTCCCAGAGGCCCTCGGGGAACTGGCGGCCCCGGCGGTAGTACTCGACGCAGGCCTCGGTGGTGATGGTGAACCCCGGCGGGACCGGCAGGCTCACGTTGGTCATCTCGGCCAGGCCGGCGCCCTTGCCGCCGAGGAGGTCCCGCATCTGGGCGCTGCCCTCTTCGAAGAGATAGACCCACTTGCGTGCGGTAGCTTGGGTCAAGGGGCACCTCCAACCCGGTAAATCTGCTTTCAACCCATTATATCACGGGGCGGGGCCGGCCCCTGGGACCGGGGACGCCGGCCAGGGCTTTCCAGTTAACCCTGGTATGCTGACATACGATCTATAGCTTGGTTGTAAGGGCGCACGGCCGTAGCCTTGCAGGTATTTCCAAAGGGTCCGGTGCCGAAAATTGGAAAGCCCTGGAGGCCGGCGGGCTGGGCCCAGACCGGGCCGACCCCCGTAACCCGGCGAAGGCCGGCGGGACCGGGGATTCCTTCACGGCCGACTTGACCCTGGACCCAGGTGCATAGTTTAAACTGCGATTAGGTAAAGGCGATGGGCGACGGTCGGTTCCGGCGGATCGGCGAGCTCGCCCGGCGGGCATCCGTTCGGGTGGACACCATACGCTACTACGAGCGGATAGGCTTGTTGCGGCCGAAATGGCGAAGCCCGGCCGGGTATCGTCTGTACGCTGAGGCCGACTTGGGCCGCCTGACCTTCATCCGACGGGCGAAGCAGCTGGGCCTCTCCCTGCGGGAGGTCGGTGAGCTCTTGGAGGTCGCCGTCGCCGGCGACTGCCGTCGGACCCGGCAGCACGTCGCCGAAGCCCTGCGGCGTAAGATTGAGGAGTGCCAGCGGCGGCTGTCCGAGCTTTTAGCGTTCAAACAAAGCCTGGAAGAATGTTACGGCCTCCTCGTCGCCCAGGAGGAGGCTTGGGGCGGGTGCGCCGGTTTTCCGGCCGCCTGCGGATGCTTGCCGGTGAGGGGCCACACCCCGCCCTTTCCCTTGACCCTGGAGCCCGCTCCGGGGCCTAAACTCGGGTTGAAGGCCGTTTCAGGAGGACAAGAGGTGACCGGGAAAGAAGAACATTGGCGGGGCGAGCTGCCCAGGCAACTGCCGGCCGGCGCCGTGCCCGGGCGCCAGAGGAAGCCCGGCTCCCGGCCGGCCGCGGCCGAAAGCCGAGGGGAGCTCCCGGCCGGCCACTGCGAATGCGGTTGCCAGGAGGTCGGCTGCGACTGCTGCGGCTAAACCGGGCCATAGAAATCGGGCGCAGAGGACCGTCGCCTATTGTCGACATAAATACTCAGGCATTTATGTCGACAACGGGGAATGCGCCCCTCGCCCCCTTAGCCCGAGAGGGGCCGGGTCCGCGGCAAGGCCTTGCATCGCCTCTCGCTGCGGGCCGGCCGTGACCGAGGTGGACCCGGCCGACACCAGCCGAACCTGCCCCCGGTGCCGGCAGCCGGGCAGCCGCAAGGGGCACGTCGCTACGCGGCGAACATCGACGTCAACGCCGCGCCACGGTCCCTTCGGGGCGGTGGGCCGCCGTGAACGGGCCCTGAAGCCCGGGCTTCGGCTGCGGGCAAGCCGTCGGCGGCTACCGGACAACGTACGGGCCCGAAACGCTCCGGTAGGCGCAGTAGAGGTTGGAGTACATGTTCAGTTCGCTGCCCGAGATGCTTACGGCCTGGGCGATGATGGCCCCGTTCAGGGTGCTGGCCCGGGCGTTGCTGATGTTGACCAGGGAGTAAGGGGCGTAGACTACCCCGACCCAGCGGTTGTCGTTGCCCGAAAGCTGGATCCCGGCCCCGGACGTGGAGCAGTAGTCGGCCGCCCGGTAGTAAGAGGCCAGGACGACCGCGCCCATGGCGCACTGGTCGCCCGCCGGCTTGTAGTAGCTTAGGGCCGAGCCCCCGCTCAGGTCGATTTTGCCCCGGGCCACGATGGTGACGCCTTCCCCGGCGACGGGCCCGCCCCCCTGCCCGAGCTTGACGTCGCCCTCCACGAAGTAAAGGCCCGGCTGGAGCCGGCCGTTCTGAATGTAGGGGGAATTTTTGTCCAGGTCGCCCGTTATGTGGTAATATCGGCCCTCGGCCTGGGCGGCCTGGGCGGCCGCCCCGCCCGGGGCGAACATCTCGAGGGGCCAGTTGAAGGGCATCGGCTGGGGGGTGGTAAGGCCCGGGTTGCCCACCGGCGGGTTGTAAGCTATCTTGGCCGGGTTGCCGGTCTCGACCCCAAGGACGCTTTCCACCGTCCCGTTGATGACGATGCCCTGCCCGCCGGCGTTGACCTGGATGTTGGCGTTGCTGTGGAGGGCCCCGGTGACCAGCACGTCGGAGGACTGGATGTTGAGGGCCCCCTGGCTGCAGCGTTCGGTGCCCCCGACCCAGATGGCCCAGGTTCCGCCGCTGGCCGGGTTGGCAGTCCTGGCCACCGAGCTGGCACTGACACGGCCCAGGTTTATGCCCAGAACCCGGATAAAGAAAGTGTCGAAGGCGGCGTAGGCTACCACCCGGACGCCCCGGGCCTGGGGCGGAATGTAGCCCAGGTCCCCCACCTGGACGGTGCCGATCTGCTGGTCAAGGGCATCGGTGTAGTAGGCCTCCCAGTGGACATCCCGCAGGAGGGGGCGGTTGCCCCCGGCGTAGCGCTCGATGGCCCGGCGGACCTCGGCGTCGGTGGTGTAGGCCAGGCCGTTTCGCAGTTTGCCCGCCCCGGCGAGGGCGGCCGAATCGGCCAGGTTCTGAATGAGCCGCCGCTGGGCGTAGGCGTAGCCGCCGTCGACGGCCAGGCCGACCATGGCCACCAGGGCCACGATGGCCGCGGCCACCATTACCAGGCTCTGGCCCCTTTGGCCCGGGGAAGAAACCGTTATCTCCGGCCTTCGGCCCACCGCTTTTACTCCGTCATCATCACCGCCGAGGCGGCCAGCCGAATTTCAAAAGGTATAATGGGGGTTATCGGCCGGTATTTATAGGTCACCGTGGCCGTAATGGTCCGGCCGAAACCGGAGCGCAACACCCAGTCGGTTTCCGGGTAAACGTGAAAGGTTAAGGTTGCATCGGTTCCCTGGGCATAGTCGGGACCTTCCCAGTAGCGGGGTCCGGTTGGGGCCCGCTTCCAGCAGGGGGCGGCCGGGCTGGTGTAGTCGGCCCCGGCGCAGTCGGTCCTTAAGGCCACGCCCCGGGCCAGGCCGGCGGCCACGGCGGCGGCATTGCTCCTGGGATTGGTGACGTCCCCGCTGAAATCCTGCTGGCTCAGGGGCTGATGCTCGGCGGCCACCGCATACCGGGCGGCCTCCCGGGCCATATTAGATATTGTGATGTATTGATAGATACCGAAACCGAGGTCAAAGACGCCCATAAAAAGGAGCATCACCACCATAAGGCCCAGGGCGAACTCCAGCAGGCTCTGCCCCCGACTTTTCCGGCTCACCGGCCGCCTCCTGACCCGGACCCAACAACCGCCCCGCTGACGGCGTCGACCCGGACCTGAAAGCTCCGGCCGTCTCGGCCGTCCAGGGCGGTAACCCGCCATTCCGGGGTGGGCCGTCCCGCCGGCCGGAGGAGCCTGACGGCGACGCTGGCTTCGGGCCGGTCGGCCAGAAAGTCCCCGCCCCCGGCCCGCAGGAAGGCGTCGAGGGCCCCATCGCTGTCGACCTTCCAGTCTAAGAAGACCACCTCCTCGAGCTCGGGGCCGACCACGGTCTCGGCGGCGGCCTCGGCCCGGCCGTCGGCCACCGTAACCACCAGGGCCGGAAGCCCCTGGCCCCCCTCCGTGGGGCCGCCTGGGGAGACAAAATAAAAGGCCCAGGCCCCCCGGCCGGTCCGCAGCCGGTCCGGGGTTGGGTTCTGCCATGAGGTGGAAACCAGGACGAGCCGGGCATCGGGCCGCCAGGCCCGTCCCACCTGGGCGGCCGCCCGGAAGGCCGCCCGGGCCGTCAGGTCGGCGGGTCCGGGAAGGGCTTCCCGCCCGGTGCGGGGCCCGCCCCCGCAGCCGGCCAGCACCCCCGCCGCGGCCGCCAGAAGGATGAGGGCGAAGTTTCTCAAGGCGTGCATGTTCCCCCGAGGTCTTCCAGGACCAGGGTAACCTGGGTGGTCTGCCCGGCCGTCACCCCCACCCCAGGCACGGTGTCGGCGTAAAGCCTTCCCTCAAGGCAGAGGCTTCCGGCCACGGTGTAGGTGCCGGGGGCCAGGTTGGGGACGGCGAACTGGCCGTCGGGCCCCGAAAGGGTCTCGGCGACCGGGGTGCTTCCCGCGAGGACTTTGACCGCGGCCCGCGGGGCGAGGCTGAGGCCGCCGGACGTCGACGCCCAGACGGTGCCCCGGATGCTTCCGGAGGTTCCCGGGGTTGGGGTCGCGGTGGGGGTGGCCGTCGCCGGCGTCGGGGTTGGGGTCGGGGCGGTGCCCTGGACGGCGATAGGGTAGGGCACGCTCACGTTGTTGGACTCGCTCCCCTCCCGGACCTGGTTGTAGGTGTCGACCTGGGCCTGGAAGAAATGGGACCCCGGGACCGAGAAAGTGTAAGTGAACGTGAAGGTCTTGGTGGCGCCGGCCCCGAGGCCGTTTACGGCCGCCCAGGCGAAACCGGGACTGCCGGGAACCGGCACCTGGTCGACGTAGACGTCCAGGTAGAAAAAGCCCGCCGCCGGCACCCCCGAGGCGTTCTGGACCGTCACCCGCACGGTGACCGGGTCGCCCACCCGGGGCTCCTGGTTTGGCCGGGGACCCTGGGCCACCAGGCTGGTTACCAGCAGGTCCGGCAGGGCGGTGGGGGTCGGGGTGCCCGTGGGGTTCGGGGTGGGCGTCGGCGGGTTGCCGCAGACAACCGTGGCCACGTTGGAGGCCGGGCCCTCCTGACCGCCCGGACCCACGGCGGCGACCACGTAGTCGTAGCGGGTGTTGTTATCCACCGTGACCGTAAAGGAGGTGCCGGCGGTGCCGGCGATGAAGACAAAGGTCCGGCCGTAATCGGCGGACTGATAGACGTGGTAGCGGGCGGCCCCGGAAACGGCGGTCCAGGTAAGGGAGTTCTGGGTAACGGTGACGCCCCCGGTGGTGGTCACGGCGCAGGTTCCCGAAAGCACGGGCGCCCCCAGGGATGTCCCAGTGGGGGTCGGGGTGGCCGTCCCCGGCGTCGGGGTCGGGGTTGGGGTGCCCCCGATGGTCACGTTTATGTTGGCCACCCCGTCGGCGGGCAGAAAGCCGTCGGCCGAGCCGGTGAGCAGGCCGGAGGTGGCCCGGACGGTGTAAAAGCGGTTGCCCGGAAGGGGCGAACCGGAATTGGCGGCCTCCACCCGGTAGCCCCCGCCGCCGTCGGTGATGGCGGTGGCGATGACGGCGCCGTCCAGAATCACCTCGACGAAGGCGCCGGACTGGGGGGCCGAGCCGTCGGCCTTAAAGACGGTGCCGTAGATGGCCCGGCCGTAGGCCACCAGCTTCGGGGTCGGGGTGGGGCTGGGGGTGGGCGTAAGGGTTGGGGTCGGCGTCGGGGTCGGGGTCCCGGTCGGGGTGGCCGTCGGGGTGGGACTGGACCGGTTGCCGCCACCGCCCCCGCTACCCCCTCCGCCACCGCCGGTGGACCTGGGCGTGGGGGTCGGGGTCGGCGGGGGCGGGGTGGCCGTCGGGCTCGGGGTCGGGGTGGGCAGGGCCTCCATCCCAAGGGCGATGGGCATGACCGAATGCACCGAAATGGGAACCACCGTGGGCAGGGTCGGCCCGCCCCACCAGCCCGTCAGGGCGTTGACAAACTGGGCGAAAAAGAGGCTCGGCTGGCTGTAAACCAGGGTTACGGTGACGGTGCCGCTTACCAGCGGTTTGTTCACCGGGTCGATGATGCCGTACCGGTAGGTTTCGGTGATGACCCCCAGCCGGAGGCAGTTGCAGCCGGGGGAGTAATCCAGGGTGCGGGCGGCCTCGCCGACGACCACCTGGGAGACCTGTTCCGGGGGGGTGTCGGGGTAAACGCTCACGTAGCGGGCGCCGGTGCGGGCGGCGTTGCTCACCGTCACGTAGGAAAAAAAGACCCGGGCGAAGTCGAGAACGCCCAGCATAAGCAGGAAAAGGAGGGGGGTAACCAGGGCCAGCTCCACCACGCTCTGGCCCCCCTCCCGCCGGCTCCGGAGCGGCAAGGCCGCGTCCGCGCTTCCGCTACCCTGGAAGCCAGGTGCCAAACGCACTCCCGTGCCTTCCCTTCCCGGTAAGCCGGGCGCCGAAGGCGCCTCTGCGCTGGCCGCATCCTGGGAAGCCGGCATCCCAGGATCCCAAAAAACGGGGCACGGAGCCGCCTTCGGCGCCGCCCGGAACCCACCGGTCTGAAACGGCCGACGGCCCGACCGGTTAAGCTGGCCCGCCCAGGGCCCTCACAACCGAGGTGAAGATCGACCCGATCTGCGGCCCGAGCAGGATAAGGACGGCGATGACGACGATGGCGACAAGAAAGAGGATTAATGCGTACTCGACCAGACCCTGACCCTCTTCGGGGCGGAAAATATCGGGGAGCATAACCTTCGCTCGCCTCCTCTCAGATTCCGGGAACGGGCAGGGGCGCCCGACCCGCTGCCTGGCACCCCGGTCAATTCGAGCATATAGCGGCCCGGGTCGGCCGTCAACAGTACGTTCGTACGGAAGAACCTGACGTAATCCGTTTCACGGATTACGTCAGGTTCGCCGCGGCCGGCTCAGCCGCCCAGGGCCCGGACAACGGAGCTGAAAACCGAGCCGATCTGCGGCCCGAGCAGGACCAGGACCGCCACCACCACGATGGCGACCAGGAAAAGAATGAGGGCATATTCGACCAGACCCTGACCGGACTCAGCTTTCATCTAGACCCTCGCACTGCCGGTATTCCCTGGCCCCGAACAAACCGAACCCCATTAATCTAACACACCCGCTTACCCCGGTTGCCGGGGATTATCCACCATTCCCGTCTACCGGGCGGCGGCCGCAAGGCCAATGCGCCGGTTTTACCTGCCGACAGATGCGCGGCCGGGAGACTTTATCAGTGGCGGAGATTTTTAAGAGTTAAAAAACAAATCTAATTTGCCGGACAAGTTGCATATTTTCGGTGAATATGTTAGACTCAGCCATCGTGCGGCGCCGGGCATTGCCCGGCACGGAGGAGGGGGCCGGACCGGGCCACGAGTGTACGGGTCCGGCGGTAGAAAACGATTACTGCCCGTCGGCCAGCCGCCGGTGTCCGGCCTTAGATTTAAAAAGGAGGGCAAGCCGAAAAATG
>DAOTYJ010000196.1:0-10706 GCA_034434875.1 Dehalococcoidia bacterium
TTATCTCCCCGCTCTTTCGGCCATCACCCCCTTCGTGCGGCCTCGCCAGGCCGGCCGCCCCAGGACAGGGCCCCAGAACCGGCCGGCCTGTCTACAGCCTGCTTTTTCACTTTAGACACTAACGATTACCGGTTAAGAACCGGTGGCCGAACGGTTAATTTTCGGTCCAGATTTCCGCCGGGAACCGATACTTTCGTACCGGCCCGCCGCCCGGCGGATGGTCAGCGTCTCCGGCGGGGCCGCCGCCTCCCCACCCGTCCCCACCACCAGCCGGTAGCCGGTCCGGTTCACGCTCACGATGGCGATGCTGTTGGTCACCGTGGCCAGCTTGCGGCGCAGGTGGCTTATGTGGGTCTTTAAAAGCTGGCGCTCCTCAGCATCGTAGCCGCAGGCGTACTCTAAAAGCCGGCCCGCCGGCACCACCCGTCCGGCATTCACCGCCAGGATGTGCAGGAGCCGAAACTCCGTCGGCGTCAGGCTCACCACCGCCTCCCCCCGCCGGACCTGGTGGGCATCCAGGTCCAGGACGACGTCCCCAATCTGGATCTGGCGGGTGAGCTCCTCGGTGTCGGCCCGGCCGGCCCGCCGGGCCACCGCCCGGATCCGCCAGGCCAGCTCCCGGTAGCTGAAGGGCTTGACGATGTAGTCGTCGGCCCCCAGGGCAAACCCCCGGGCCAGGTACTCTTCGTCGTCCATCGCGGTCACCAGGATGACGGGGGTGTCGCCCTCCTCCCGGATCTTGCGCAGGACCGTGAAGCCGTCCATCCGGGGCATCTTGATGTCCAGCAGAACCACATCCGGGCGGTTTTTCTTCCAGAGGCGCAGGGCCTGCTCCCCGGTCATGGCCGTAATAACGTCAAAGCCCTCCCGGCGGAGGGCGTACGAGGTGATGTCCAGAAAATCGACCTGGTTGTCGACGATGAGCACCAGCATCAGGGCCTCCTGTGGTTTACGAGGCGGGGAGTCCCGCCGTTTTCGGGCTCGTAGCCGGCCGCCGGGAGGGTAATGCGGAAGGTGGTGACTTCGCCGGGACGACTGCTCACCCCGACGGCGCCGCCGTGGAGCTCCACCACCCGGCGCACCAGGAAAAGCCCCAGCCCCCGGCCGTCGGCATCGGGCCGGGTCCGGCCGTAGGGCCGGAAGAGCCGCCCAATCTCCCGGGGGGTGAGGCCCGGGCCGTGGTCGGTAACCCGCACCTCCACCCGGGTCCGGCCGGAGTCGACCACCACCTCGATGGTGTCGCCCCGGGGCCCGTAGCGGACGGCGTTGGTGAGCAGGTTGACCACCGCCTGCTGGAGCCAGCAGGGGTCGCCCCAGACCGGGGCGGCCGGGACGGCCCCGATGAACCGGAGCTGCTGCTCCTTCCAGGCCAGCAGGGGCTGGACCAGGGCCAGGGCCGGCTCGACCCACTCCTTGACGGTGATGAGCCGCCGGTTGAGGACAACCTCCCCGGAGATGAGGGCGGTCCAGGCCGGGACGCTTTCGGCCAGCCGCTGGAGCCACTCCAGGCTCTGCTCGACCCAGCCGGCAAGCCGGCCGACCTCGGCGGCGTCGGGCGCGTTGCGCAGGAGGTCCAGGGCGATGCGGGCGACGGTGAGGGGCGTGCGGATCTCGTGGATGAAGATATCCCGGAAAAGGGCGGTGGGCGGCTGATAATTATCGTCCCGGCCCGACCAGGCCGGGCCTAAACCTCCTCTGGGTGCGATGGTCTGCCTAACCATTCGGGAGCCCCCCGAGCGCAATTAAAATTGCCAGCCTGCGCTTGGCTCCGCTCGGAAGACCCCCGCGGCGAACCGGCCGTTAAGACCCCGGCGCCGGGCTCCGCTCGGCTATCGGCGTTTCGGGCGCGTGCCCTTTAAACCGACTCCCTTCCACCCAATCATCCGGCAGGCCGGTAGCGAAACCGTGGAGGTTCGGTTAAGAAAAGGTTAAGAAATTCGCTACCGCACCGCCGATTGGCTGTCGTCTTAATCATAGGGCAGTCCCGGCAGGAAGTCAACGGTACGTTTGTACTGCTGGGCTTCGGCCGGTGGGGGTGGGGGCGATGAGGAAGACCCAGAGGTCCCAGACGACGTGGCTTATAACCACCGGGGCCAGCCGCCGCTGAAGGAGGTACTGGGCGGACCAGAAGAGGCCGGCCACCCCCGCCGCCCCGATAAGGGTCAGGTTGGCCGTAACGGCGTGGGCCCCGGCGTAGAGGGCGGCCCCCAGCAGGGCGGCGGCGGCCGGGGGGTAGCGGCGGGACAGGGCATCCACCACGAACCCCCGCCAGAAGGCCTCTTCGGCCGGGGCGATGGCCCCGGCCAGGAGGACGGCGATTACCGGCCGGGGGGCCTCCTCCCGGAGGCGGTAAATGGCCCGGATCTCGGCCTCGCCCCGGGGAAGCCACCGGCGGCTGAGGCGGTCGCCGGCCTGAAAGATGCCGTAAAGGAGGGCGGCCGAAAGGAGGCCGGCCGCCAGGTCGGCGGGGGTCGGGCGGGAAGGCCGAATCCGGCGGCGGCTCAGGGCGAAGAGGCCCAGGCCGCCGGCGGCCAGGGCCATCCGGAACCAGAATCCCGGCCGCCGCCCCCGAAAGGCAAAGGCGAAGGCCGCCGCCCCGGCCCCCAGGCCGAGGGCCAGCTCTTTGGGGTCGTACTCACCGGCCATTGACCACGGCCGCCAGGAAGAGGCCGGCGATGAGGAGCAGGCCGAAGATGAGGTGCAGCCGGGCCGTCTGCAGGTCGATCATGGCGATGGCCCGCATCTGCCCGGCGGCCCCCAGCTGGGCCCGGTGGAGCAGGCCGAAGCTTACGGGCAGGCTGAGCAGGGTGAGGAGGGTGTAGGGGGGCAGGAGCCTGAGCATCACCCCGAACCCGACCCAAAGGTAGGCGGCCAGAATCAGCCCGACGTAAAGATAGTGGGCCCGCCGCCACCCGAGCCGGTGGGAGAGGGTCCTTGCCCCGGACCGGATATCCTCGCTGATGTCCCGCCACTCGTTGCCGTGGAGGATGGCCGCCACCAGGAGGCCGATGGGCACCGAGACCAGCAGGGCCGGCAGGCTCGGCTCGCCGGTCACCGCCAGGTAGGTTCCGAAGACCATCAGGGGCCCCATCAGGACGAAGACCAGGGGAACCCCCAGGGCCCGGAACTTGTACTCGAAGGGCGGGGCGGTGTAGAAATACCCCCCGGCCAGGCCGACCAGGCCGAGAAGGAGCAGGGGCAGGCCCCGCACGGCCACCAGGTAGAGGCCGACCAGGGTGGCCAGGGCGAAGGCCGAAAAGGCCACCCCAAAGGCCTCCTTCTCCGTCAGGGCCCCCTTAAGCAGGGCGTGGGACGCCCGGGGGGATGTGATCTGGTCGACCCCCTTGCGGACGTCGTAAATCTCGTTTATGACGTTGGTGCCGGCCTGGAGGGCCAGGCCCCCCAGGAGGGAGGCCGCAAAGGGGGGCAGGTTGAAGCGGCCGTCCAGCAGGGCCAGCACGCCCCCGGCCGTTATCGGTATGAAGGAGGCGGTGAAGGAGAAGGGCCGCAGGATCTCCCAGACGCCGGCGGCCTTCCGGCGGGCCCGCTCCCGAAGGGAAAGCTCCGCGGCCGGGGGCCCCGCCGGCACCCCCACCCCGGCGAAGACGGCGGCCTCGGCCGGCTCGGCCTCAAGGCGGGGCGCCCGGCTGTAAATGGCGGCCGCCTCCAGGACCAGGCGGGTCTGCTCCTCGGACTGGACGATGGGCTGGAGGATGGGCAAGTCCATCCCGGCCCGGTGGTACTGCCAGGCCCGCCGGGCCACGTCCTCGGGGGCGCCGCAGAGGATGAAGGCATCCAGCAGTTCGTCGGGGATGAGCTCGGCGGCCCGGTGGTAGTCCTCGGCCCGCCAGGCGGCCGCCACCTGGTCCCGAAGCTCGGCCGGAAAACCGGCCCGGCGCAGGGAAAGGTTGCTCAGCACCGAGACCATGTAAATAACGAAGGGCTCCCGCTTGGCCCGGTTGAGGGCGGCCCGGCGGCTCTCGTCGATAAGGCAGAGCAGGTAGCCGGCAAACTGGACCTGCTCCGGGGTGCGGCCGGCGGCCCGGGCGGCGGCCTCAATCCGCCGCCGAATCTGGACGACGGCCTGGACCGATTCGGCCGGCCGGGCCAGGTAGCCGTCGGCCTTCCGGCCGCAGAGCTCCAGGAACCGGGGCTGGTAGCCGGCGATGTAGATGGGGATGTGGTGGGGCGGGGGGAACATCGGCTGGAGGGGCGGGACGTTGGGGTTGAGCACCAGGCGGCGGCCGGCCCAGAGCTCCCGCAGGATGTCGATGCACTCGCTTACTCTGGCCACGGTGTCCCCGTAGTCGATCCCCATCTGGGCCAGCCGCAGGGGAAGGCCGCTGCCCAGGGCCAGGATGAGCCGGCCGGGGGCCAGGTCGTCCAGGGCCGAGAAGGTCATGGCCAGGACGACCGGGTGGCGGGTGTAGGGGTTGAGGGCCCCGGCCCCGATTTTGATGTCGGGAACCTCGGCGGCGATGGCCGCCAGGAAGGTGACGGCGTCCCGCTCGAAGTAGCTGTCGTGAATCCAGACCGAATCGAGGCCGAGGTCGGCGGCCTGGCGGGCGTATTCGACGGCCTTGCGCACCTCGCCCCGGGCGGCAAGGCCCAGTCCGACCCGGCGGACCACACCCTCCATAGCAGTCTACCTCCCGCCAAAAGGCTAGGATAATTTTACATTGTCGGGGCCCACGGCCGTGGGCCCCGACAATAGGCCGGCTCCTCCGGGGCATTATCGGGTAAAATCCCAGCGGGGGGATCTTGGAACAGCAGGTGGCCGCCTTAGAGGCGGCGGTAAACAGGCTCAACGAGGCCCTAATTCAGACGGTGGGCCTTCTAAAAGAACTGGCCGCGGCCCTCATCGAGTCCCAGCGGCAGACGGCCCAGACCCTGACCGAGCTCATCCGGGCCCAGGCCCGAACCGAAACCGAGCTTGCCGAACTTACAAACCAAGTACGGCAGCTTGCCGCCCTGCTGGGCAGGGTGCACGAACGCCTCGAGGTCGGCCGACGGGATGGGGAGCGGTATGAGCAACAGGTTGCCCTTAAGGCCGCCCAGCTTTTCGGATTCGGCTGGGGCGGAAATCCGGCCGCCCGGCCGGAAGTCCTGGACCGGGTGAACAGACTCCTTGACCGGGCCGGCCTTTCGCCCGACGACGAGGCCAACCCGAACCTTTCCGACCTCCTCTGGTGGCCGGAGGCCGTCCCTGATACGGTTATAGTGGCCGAAGCTTCGTTAAGCATCGACCCGACGGACGTGGTCCGGGCCCGCCGTCGGGCTGAAACCTTAAGGTCCGCCGGTCTTAGGGCGGTTCCCGTGGTTATCGGTCGGCACCTGCCGGACCGGGTCCGGGAGCTGGCGGCCCAGCTCGGCGTCGAATGGTACGTCGAGGGTGAAGGGCCTTCCCGGGGCCTCATTGAGTTAAGGCGCCTGAAATAACCATTATTCGGGCAGCCGGGCTTTAGTAAGGCCGGCGGCCAGGGGCACCGGCGAGCCCGGGGCCGGTCGGGCGTAGCCGAATTTAAAGCTCAGCCGGTTCCAGCCGCCGGTAAGGGCCTCGGCCGGCAGCCGAACCGAGACCCGGGCCGGCCGGCAGTCGTCAAAGGCCTCGGTCAAAACTGGCCGCCCGTTGAGGCTCAGGCTCAAGGTCTGCGTCTCGCCCGGGACGCAGTTGGGGAAGGCCTCTAAATCCAGCCTGGGCGCCGGCCCCGTCCGCCAGAAGAACGCCGAGGCCTCCCGGTCGACGGCCCACCGGCCCCAGCCTTCCCGAATCCACCAGCCCCGGTCGAAGAGGAGGTCGAATTGGCGGGCGGCCTCGGCCGGGGGCTGGAGCTCAAAGACGCAGGCCGGCAGGAACCACCGGCCGGGGGCCGCCGGTTCGAAGCACCGGACAAAGCGCAGGTTCGGCGACCGCCCCGCCCGGGCGTACATCAGCCGGTCCACGTCGTCCCCCACCTCGACCACGAGAAACCGGACGTTGAGACCGTAAAGCACCCCGACCGTGTCGTCGAAGGCGGCGTCGCTTTCGGCCAGTCCCCGCCAGAGGGCCTCATAATAGGCCGGCTGGTAGGAGGCATACCCGTTCGCCGTCGGGACATCCCGGACCAGGGCCGACCAGAGGTGGGGAGCCCGGGTTACCGGCCCGTGGCCCCCCACCACCAGGGCCGCCCCCTGGTCCCTCCGGGCGGCAAGCCAGTCGTAAACCGGGTGAACTTCGGGCAGGGCCGTCCAGCCGACCGGCCCGGGCAGAAGCTCGGCCAGCCACACCAGCCCGAGGACCAGGCCCAGCCGTCGGGGAACTTCACCCAGCACCCGGGCGGCGGCCAGGTTAAAGACCAGCCCGGCCGGGATAATCAGCCGGGCCATCGCCCGAACCCCTTCGCCCAGGGGAACGGCCGCCACCCAGACGAAGGCCGGCAGGGGAAGCCCCCGCAGGACCCATTCGGGCGGCTCGGTGGTAAACACCGCCGGCTTCAGGGCCTCCCCCAGCCCCCAGAGGGCCTGGTTTACCGGCCGGAAGAGGCCGACATCCGCCACCCGGCCCCCGACCATCGCCACCGGGCCCAGGGCCAGTGCCAGAAAAACGGCCGCCGCCCCCAGCAGGGGCCGAAACGGCCCCCCAAGGACCCGGAAACGGACGAGGCCCAGGGCCAGCAAGACCCAGACCGTAAGGCCCAGGGTGCCGAGCTTCCCTTCCAGGTTCGGGGGCGACTGGTAGTCGACGGCCCGGGAAACGGCCCTGCCCACCAGCAGGTTAAAGGGCGAGGGCAGAACAAGAAAATCGGGGCTGACCCCGCTCTGAAAGGTGTAAGCCAGGCCGCCCACCGGCTGCCAGAAGCCCCCGCCCAGGACGGCGGCCACGGCCGCCCCGTAGGGTCCGACCAGGGCCAGGGTTACGGCCAGGCCGGCCCCCAGGGGCCGGAGGGCCCGGCGGCAGGCCCAGGCCAGGGCGGCCCAGGTGATGACCCAGACCCAGCCGAAGTAGGGGTGGAAGAGCACCGTCAGGGCCCAGGCCGCCCCCGCCCCCAGCCAGGGACCCCGGCCGGCCTTTTCGGCCCGGGCGCACCGGAGCGTAAAATACACGGCCCAGGGAAGGACGGCGCTGCCGAAGAGCATGTGATAATGGCCCTCGGACCGGACCCTGAAGGCCGAAAACGTATACCCCAGGGCGGCCAGCAGGGCCGGAAGGGGCCCAACCCCGAGGCCGGCGGCCAGCTTGAGGGTGCCGAAAAAGGCTACCGCGTGGGACCCCATGTGGCTCAGGTTCAGCAGGAGGGGCGCGGGGATGAGGCGGCAGAAGGGCAAAAGGACCCCCACCGCCCCGGCCTGGGCGTAGAGCAAAAGGGGGTACCCGGTGGGGTAGTAGTTAAGCTCAACGGTGCCGGTCGGCCGGCGGCAGAGGTATTCCAGGATGCCGGCAACCTCCAGGCTGTCCCAATCGTCGGGAACTTGCGAAGCGAGGCCGACCCGGTGAAAAATCAGGACCAGGCCGAGGAGCAGGACGGCGGTTCCAAGGGCAAACGGAGTTTTTCGGTTCAATTTACCCGGTGCGGGGCCGGTCCGGCCGGCTCCCGGCTGATTGTAACACGAAGGCTAAGGGTAGCTGTAGTTGGGCGGGAAGTAGAGATAGCCCCCGGCGGCCCGGGCCGGCTGCTGGAGGCGGGAGCGCAGGATGGCCTGGATGGCGCTCAGGTCCGCCTCGCTTATCGACCGCTCCAGCCGGTAGCGGCCGGTAAGGCCGATCAGCCGGTCGTTGAGCCGCCGCACCTCCGCCGCCGAGAGGTACTGCCCCTGGCGGAGCTTTTCGCCGAAGTTGAGCTCGGGGTCCTTGAGGGCCGTGAGCCAGGCGACGAAGAACCCGCCGGCATGCTCCTCGCCGTAGGCCTCCCAGTACTGCTGGTAGGCGTGGACGGTCTCCCGGGCGGCCGCCGCCGGGTCGAAGGCGGCCGGCCGCCGCTCGTAGTAGGGCAGGGGCAGGGTGTAGCGCTCCGTCAGGTGCCGCCACATCAGGGTGGCGAAGGTCTCGGCCACGGCCTCGTTAAGCTCCCGGGCCTGCCCGAGGCCCAGGCCGCTGCGGCGGGCCCGGTAGTTCTCGATGTTGTGGCGGGCGTGGCCGATTTCGTGGAACAAAATCTCCAGGCTTATCGGACCCGTAATCACCGGGGCGTTAATAACGGTGGAGCCGCCGGGCCCCGGCACGGCAAATCCGGCCACGTCGGGCCGGCCCCGGATCAGGTTGAAGTCCTGCCCCGGATAAAGCCGGACGGTTATAAGATTCTGGGGGTAGGGCTCGCCCAGAACCTCCTCCCAGAGGGCGGCCACCGTCGGGGCGACCTGCCCGAAGTCCTCAATGGGGGCGTCGGCAAACCGCTCCAGGTCCCGCTGAATGTAGGCCGCATCGACCCGGGGAACCGGGGTGGGGGTTGGGGGCGGCGGGGGAAGGGTCGGCGTGGACACCGGGGTCAGGGCCCGACCCAGGTAGCCCGGGGGCAGCGGGTTGGCCGTGGGGACCGGGCGGGGCGACCCGGTTTCGGGCGGGGAGGTCGGCCCCTGGGGCAGGAACCGACACCCGGCCCCCAACCCTACAATCAGAACCAGGACGGCCCAAAAAACCAGCACCCGGACCGGGTAAAGCCGGTCCGACCGGGGTCGGCGGGGGCCAGGCACGGCCATCACTTTACACAGTTTAACCCAACGGGACGGACCCGGCCAGGGGCGGGTATAATTGATTAATCGAATCGAAAAACTTCACAATTTGGAGGTAAGTCCGATGGTCCAGGAAGCGCCGGTCCAGGAGCCCTTCAAGCGGGTAAGTGTCGAGGAGGCCCGCCGCCTGATCGAATCGGGCGAGTACGAGGTTATCGACGTCCGGGAGCCGGATGAGTACGCCCGGGAGCACATCCCCGGGGTGAAGCTGGTGCCCCTGCGCCAGTTTCTGGCCAACCCCCAGAAATACATCACCCGGGACAAGGTGATTTTCGTCTGCCAGGTCGGCCAGCGCAGTGCGGTGGCGGCCGAGATGGCCGCGGCCATTGGGGTGCCCGAAGTGATCAACCTGGAGGGGGGCACCGAGGCCTGGCGCAACAAAGGCTACCCCATCGAGCGCTAAAAATTGCGAGCGGGTCTTTAGCCGGACACCCCTTACCCGCTGCCAGGGCGTCCGGCGCCCCGCCGGGTTAAATTATTCAGGGGGTTCTTATGGCCAGATTTACCCGAATTACCGTCGACCCCGGTCAGATGGGTGGGGTACCCTGCATCCGGGGGTTGCGAATTCCGGTGGCGACCGTCATTGGAATGCTCGCCGACGGAATGACCGAAGAAGAGATTCTCGCCGCCTACCCCGACCTTGAACCCGAGGATATCCGGGAGGCCCTCCGCTACGCCGCCGAGGCGGTGCGGGAGCGTGAGCTCCCCCTAACCGTCCCGTGAAGTTCCTCATCGACAACGCCCTGTCTCCCCGGGTCGCTGAGGGCCTCCGGCAGGCCGGCTACGACGCGGTCCACGTCCGGGATTACGGGTTACAAAATCGAGCGCTAATCTTTAAGAACTTCGACTACCTGGCGGATTTCGTCCTCGGTGTTGTAAAAGTGGGGCGAGACCCGGACGTAGGCCTGTCCGGCCCGGTCGTACCGGAGGGAAACGACCACCCGGGCCTCGGTCAGCCTCCGGTGGGCCCCAATGGGGTCGGAGGGCGCAAAACTGACGATGGCCGAGCGGTGCTCGGGCCCAAAATCCGAGAGCACCCGGTAGCCGGCGGCCTTAAGCTCTTCCACCAGAAGGTCGGTCAGCCTTAAGACGCGCCCCTCAATATTCTCGGGTCCCAGCTCATTAAAGCGCCCCACCACCGCCCCCAGCCCGGCGATTCCGGGCCGGTTGACCTGGGCGGTGTAAAAGCGGTCGGCGGTGGGGAGCAGTTTAAGGTCGTAGGCCAGGAACGTTTCGGGGCTGAATCCGACCACGCTGTTGGCCCCCACCACCGGCGGCTCAAGTTCGGGGATAAGCTCCTTGCGGACGTAAAAGAGGCCGATTCCGGGCGGTCCCATCAGAAACTTAGAGGCGGCGGCCGCCAGGATGTCCACCCGGGCGGCTTTTACGTCTATCCGCAGGGCCCCGAGGGCCTGCATGGCATCCACGACAAAGTAAATATTCTTTTCCCGGCAGAGCCGGCCCAGGGCGGCCAGGTCGGCCCGGAAGCCCGAAAGAAACTGGACGGCGCTTACGCTCACCACCCGGGTCCGGGCATCGGCGGCGGCCGCCACCATTTCGGGGGTGAGGCCGCCCGCCGGGGCCGGCAGGATTTTGACCTTTACCCCCCGCTTTTTCTGGAGCATAAGCCACGGGTAAACGTTGGCCGGGTACTCCTGGTCGCAGATGATGACATTGTCCCCCCGGCGGAGGGGCAGGGACCAGGCCGCCAGGCTTATGCCGGTGCTGGTGGTGGGGATAAAGGTTACTTCTTCCGGGTCGGCGTTGATGAGCCGGGCCAGCTCCCGGCGGGCCTGCTCTTTGATTTCGAGAAACTCGGCCTCATATTTTGGGCCGAGCTGATGTTTCCTGAGAAAGTCGGCCATCGCCTCGACGGCCGGCGTCGGCAGTGGGGTGTAAGCCGCGTGGTTAAGATAGGTGTACTCCCGGGTTACGGGGAACCAGTCGGCCCGGGCCCTGACAACGGCCTCCACATCGAAAGCCGAAAGCTGCGCCATCGC